>NZ_AHMN02000004.1:600000-945915 GCF_000243695.2 Leptospira kirschneri serovar Cynopteri str. 3522 CT
AATGGAAAAATTCTCAAAGAAGATAAATTGGCATTTCGGTCCTTTTATCAATTTCGAAACGAAGACGAATATGTGATCATGAAAGTAGTTTTTTCCTCCGGATACATCTATTCAAATCCGTTTTATAGAACCTCTAATTCTGATACAAAATAAAATTTTGATCTAAACACAGAATTTTACTTTGGAATAGGTTTTTTCGATAAAAACCTGGTAATCAATTTTATAAGGATCAAATAATTTTCACTTAAATGTTTGTTTACGTAAACTTACTGTTAGAGTTTTCAATAAAAACATTTATATTAAAACAAAAATGTACAAAAGTAATGAATTAAAAAGTATACAGGATTAAATTTAAATAAAATATAATACTTAAGTAATTTTTTTGTAAAAAATTAAGTTTTTAAAAAATTTGCTTGTAAAAGAATCGTATTTTAGCAAATTCAATTCAAGAAAAGGAGTTTTATGAAAAAGGATTTTTTTCGGATCAAATTTTTAATTTTTGTGATTATTTTTTTATTATATAATTCTAATGTTTATGCTTGGGGATGGGAGGGGCATCGCGCGATTGGAATTATTGCTCAACAATTATTGATAAATTCTAAGAAATTTGATCCGATAAATGATATTTTAGGAGATTTAACTTTAGAACAAATTTCTACCTGTCCAGACGAGTTAAAAGCATTCCAGTCTCAAAAAAGAGAGATGAGTCCGGTTTGTAGTCAAGTTTTTACCAGTCCAGCACCTCCAACAAATACGGGTCCTTGGCACTTTATAGACATTCCGGTTTCATTGACGAATCCTACCCATGACGATATAGAAAAAATTTGTAAATCTACTTGCGTAGTAGCTGAAATTGATAAATGGAGTAGTGTGTTAGCGGATACAACTCAGACAAAAGCAAAACGATTGCAGGCTCTTTCTTTTGTAGTACATTTTATAGGGGATTTACATCAACCTTTACATACCGCGGAAAGAAACAATGATCTTGGAGGGAATAGGGTGAGTGTGCAAATTGGAAAACGCAAAACTAATTTGCATAGTATGTGGGATACCAGTTTAGTAAATTATGTTAGTACAAATCCAGTCACGGTGACTATTATGTTAAAATCGGACATAGCTTTTGCACAAATGGAAACTCAAATGAATCCTGAGGCGTGGACGTTTCAAAGCTTTCACTTTGCTCGCAATGTCGCTTATGATGGAATTCCAATTGGTCGTTCGATTACAAAGATTTCAGACGTGTACATTCAAAATGCATTACCAGTTGTAAAACATCAACTTGCAAATGCAGGCGTTAGATTGGCAAGGCATTTAGAAAAATTATTTTCTAAGTATAATACCAATGAATAATAAATTAGTATTTAATAATATATTGAATTTATAAATTTTTATTGCTACGGTTAAAAAATAAATTTTTTTTGGATGTTCGTTATGTTATATAATATGTATTATGGGAATTTAATGTTACTTAATGGTTTATACTAATCAATTTGCTTAATTTTTGATGCTAAAGTTATGTTTATGATGAAGTGCTTTTCTTTTGTTATAAATTGGTAGAAAAATATCGATGTAGTGGAATTATAAAATTTAAAAGTATTATTTTCTTGATGTTGAAAAAAACTCTTTCTTATATGAGGTTCGAAAGAAAATTCATGTTACTCAATTTTATAAGAGTTACTCAAAACTATAAAATAATAAAGTAAGCAATCATTTACATTTCAATAGTGTGAAATTCTACATAAAAACGATTAGGCGAATTCGGTGTTTGTCGGGTTGAATTTCAACTTCAATCAATAAATTGAAGGTTCACTTGAAAACACTCTTAAGGACTCTGCTACTTCTTTTATCGTAAACGAACCGCTTAACATCCGGTTTACTGTTTGTTTCCAAAATTCCGGCTAGTAGTTACTTATTCTTTTTATCTCACTTTTTACCTCAATTCTTGGTGAAAAAATGCCCACTTTTATGTTACCAGGTCTGATAGGGAGCAGTAATTGGTATTAACAAAAACCTATTTTGGTTTTTATAATTACTTTTTATAGAAAATATAATTATAAAAAGAAGAATAATTTCCATTATGAAATATCGTTTCATGTTGATGTTTTTCAATTTTATAAAAACCTGATTTTTGCATTATCGAAATAACACGATCAACATAATCGATTTCATTATCGTCAAGTTCAATTGATACTGATTTTAACTTAGAATTACTCAATATTTTCATGCCCCCTTTTACAATTTTATCCCCAAAACTATCAACGTCGATTTTAATGTAATTCGGAAGAGGTGGTTTGTATAGATTGACGAAGGAATCGATTGTATAAGATGTCATGGCTTGTCTACAGTTAATTTGAATGATCTTACCTCTAACTTTGGTTTCTTTTATTATATCTTTTTCACTAAAAAAATTCATATTACCTCCAGGAGTATCAGAATTCATATGGAGATAACCAAGAGAATCAAGATCATTGAATGCGATTGGATAGGCGCTAATGGTTTGGTCCATCTCATTTAAAAATATATTTCTATTCAGTAAAAAAAAATTTACCGCGGATGGCTCAAAAGATAGTATTTTTAAATTCTTATTTAAACTTCCTGCATATATAGAATAACTTCCTATATTAGCTCCAATATCCCAAAAAACAGAATCGTTTGAAAATGTTTCTATCCATTCAATAGTTTCAGGTTCTTGTATAAATAGAGTTTGAGCCTTCCAAATTACAATTGGTCCAAAACCAAAAAATTTAATTTTTCCTTTTTTTGTTTTAATTAATATGTTTTCAAAAGATGAATATAGATCTAAATAGATAACCTTTTTTATAACTTTATTTAATTTTATTAGAATTTTAAATTTGCAAATCGAAGACTTTAAAGGTTTTACCATTTTGTCAAAAATCAAAAACATATTCACAACTTCCGATAATACATATTATGTCTCATAATGAGAAAACTGGGGAAGAAGGTTGCTTACGTGGGCGATATTCTTTTTTAGAAAGCTGTCGTCCAGCTTGTCGGTGAAAGTCCGATCCGGGTTAAACGCCAGAGAGCCCGGTAGCTATTCTCAGATGTTTCTGGGCAACCAAGATGTCTAAGGGAGAATATTAGGCCATTTGAATGGAGGTGCGAAAAACAGCAGTCCGTAACATAAAGTGAATTCTGTGCTGTTAAATAACGCAAGTTCGGCGTAAAAGATTCGTTTTATAAAAACCTAGTTATTCATAAAAAATAAATATAGAACCTTTCGACTCGAATTACAAAAAATGAAAGTTTAAAAATTTGTAATGCGACTTAATCTGTGGGAACTCTCACAAATTTATATTTTAACGTGAATTCGGTCATGGTTCACTTTTCTGAAAAAACTTAAAATCTGAACTTTACAGATCGATTCCTAAATGTGGAAACTCATACTTTTAGAAAATTCTTTCTCATTTTTTTTACGCCCTGCTCACGTTAAATACCGACAAAAGAGAGTCGAGCCTGTCATAGTGAGGTGAAGACAATAAGAAGAAGCGAAGATTCTAGAAATGCAGCTTCGAAGAACTACATCGGTTGTGGGATCGATGATCTGATAGGATCTCTCACGTTCCGTTGTTCATTTTCACAATATTCCGATTCCCTTACGCCGAGGAATTTTTGGTATAAGTGAAAGAGTCTGATTGGGTAAACGTCGGAAAATCTGGTAGGAAAGTTTTGGATCTTTTCTCAATCAAATTTATAGATAAAATTATTGTGTTAGATAATAGCGCTCCATTTTATAAAGATAAAATAGGAACGCTATTTAAAAATGTTTAGTAATACTGGCCGAGACTGATCGTAACAATAGTTTTATTGTTATCTTTTTTGTTGATACATTCACATTTAACTTGAGCCGATTGGCTATAATAACCTTGGTGTGCGGAAAAGCCTGGAGCAGCTTTACAACTTTTGTACATTCCCTCGTTTACCAAACGATTACATGCTTCTTGAATCGCAGCTGCAGCATCACTTGCTTGAGAAAATACTTTTCCAGGCAATAAAATTCCTACTAAAACTAAACTTGAAAATAACACTGTTTGAAAATACTTTTGAATCACGTAAAAATTCCTCTCTTTATGAAGAGAGAATTAGTTCATGATTGGTTAAAATTTCAAGAGAGAATATGAATTTCGAAATAAATTTTTAGAAATTCTGGAGGTTTCTAGTGAGAAAAAACTTCAAAAATGACTTAAAAAACGTGAATTAGGTATAACGCGAAAGGGAGCGATGCGGGGAAACTTAGTAGAACGCTCTCTAAAACTAAAGCTGTCTCGCGATTCGACAGGTCGTGTTTGAAACTCAGCAAAACGAACGGGTCGCGTTTTATATTGAAACTAAAGACTATTATATTTCCTATATACAATTTATTGACCAGAGCGAATTATTCGCCCAAATTTTCTTAAGTCCGAACTACGTTAAAAAGGGATCAAAAATATTTCTTAAAATTTCGAAATCAATTTTCAGATTGAATACTTAAAAGTCTAAGTTCAGAAGCTTGAGTTTTAATTCTTACAATTTCTTCTTGAAGTTGTCCCGAGTCTTCATTGATTTGATTGATTTCAGAACCTAAATTTCCCATTGTCTGAACCATTTCCTTTTGTCCCAGCATTTGTTCCTGAGTAGATCTGAGGATTTTTTCAGAAGTTAATTTAATTCGATTCACTTCTGAGACGAATTTTTGAATAATTGATTTTTGTTCCAGATAAAACTGATTCATCTTATCGATTCGATCTGCCGTATCTAAATTTTTCATTTTCTGATTTTCCGTCAGATTTCCAGTTTCTGTGGAAGCAATCCTTGCCTCTTCAATAAATTTTCTGGACTGATTGACAATTTCCGAAATAGATTTGGCATTACTGGAAGTAAATTCTGCAAGTTTACTTACTTCATTTGCGACCACTGCAAAACCTCTTCCGGCAATACCTGCCCTTGCAGCTTCAATCGAAGCGTTTAGAGCAAGCAAGTTGGTTTTATCTGCAATTTCACTCATAATTCTATTGATTTCGTCTACTTTGTTAAACGAATTCGAAATATCCATGAGATAAGACTTCGTTTTTTCTGCAGCGATCGTTACGTTCTCCATGTCTATTTTATTTTCTTTGGCGAAAATAGCGAGAGCTTCGCTTAGGGAAGCGCTGCTTTTTAAGATTTCGTCTAACTTTTCTGAATTTCCAACAAGCTCGCTCAAACTCAAATTCTGAGTTTCGATAGAATGTGTAGTGTTTGAAGAAGAAACGGAAAGTTCTTCGATCACTGCGTTGACTTCTTCGATAGCGGCGGCTTGAGATTCCATCTTTTCTCCGGTTCGATTGATAAATTCTGCGAACTTACGGATTGAAGATTCCAAATTTTCTGCTGAATTCTCCAATACCTCACGATCTTGAGTGAGTTTCTTTAAGAGATGTTGAGAATCTTCGTAAAGTCTTGAACCTTCTGTAGTAAGTTTATCAAAAAGTTTCATCAAATGAAAGAGAATCACACTCGCCGTAAATACGAAAGTTACTTTAATGATCTGAACAGAAAAGATCAAACTACCTGGATTTTTACCTATTTCAGGATCTTCTGTGAGAATCATACCACCTTTCCAAGCCACAAAAACCGAAGTAATGATGCCTAACGCGGAAAAAACGCCAACTAGAAGTATGAATTTTTTTTCGCCTAAAAAAGACGAATAAAGCATGATGTAAAAATAAATAAAGAATATAAGCATATTAGCGAGTATACCGGAAGATACTTCTGGTTCGATGGAACAGTCTACCATGAGAGTTAAAGAAAGAATGTTAACATCAAAAAGAACTAACGTTTTTTGAAATCGAACCCCTACTTTACCCGCTCGATGAAGAATAAATTCTAAAAGACAATAAAGTCCCATTAAAGTTGTACCAGCTACGTGTGCGATCACTTGAGTGGGGTGATTCGTTTTAGAAACACTGATCAATGTAAGAGAAAAAAGAATGACCAATCCGAAACGAATTCGGTTGATAACTACGGCACCTTCTTTCCAAATCTGATGGATGGAAGATTTTTCGGATTGGATTGGATTCTGCATGAGAATACTCCTATGAAGAAGTTCATTTTGAAAGTGCGGATAAAAAAGAAAAGCAAAAACTTCGGAATAGAAAAATCGTATTTAGGTATCCATTGTAGAAAAGTAAATTCAAAGGATGTAATATTCTCAGTATTAAATAAAAAGTAAAAGGACATTTATCTTTTCCGGACGTTTCCCCGTTCTGAAAGAGTTTACAAGATTATAACGAAAAGATTTCTAACTTAAATTCGTAGCTGTATTTTTTTAAGTCAAAAATTATCTGAAACATTTGTTGTCTTTTACTCATCTAAACAGTGAAATTTATAATTTTAGAAATAAATATAATCTATAAAATAAGTTTTAAAAGTAATTACCAAAAACAGAAAAATATTTAAGTGAGAATTTATTTTAATTTGTAATGGTAAATTTTCTTTTTATACGATAGAAACAAATATTTTTCGAGAACGAAAAGCAATTTCATTTCTAAAAGTTTTTTATAAGCTTAAAATTCTAGTGGGTTAAAAATTCCTTATTTGTCATTCTTCTAAAATTTTGTATTTGTGTTTTATACAAAACCAAGTTTACATTTTAATTACAAAATCGATGATACTTATTCTGAACTTGTTTCAAAACTTAAAATGTGGATTCACTTCAAAAAGCCAATAAATTCGGATTAAATGTAATTTTTCGAAAACTTCTACATCTTTGATAAAATGGATTGTTAATTTTAGATACGTCTGAGTAGTAAGTAAGTAAGTTTGAAATAGAATACCCAAATCTTGCTTTTAAACTTGGGGTCTATCTCAAAATTAATGGTACTTTTATATAAGAATCAGTAGTACAAATTTATAAGATTTACTTGACAAGAAATCTTAGATCATTAAGGAATGAGTGGAAAAATTTAGGAGAGAAAATTTTGAAGGGATCTATATAAAATCCAAAAGAAGCCCAATCAAATTTTTGCATAGAATCGCCGTTTGGCGACCATGATGAACAAAAATTAAAAATTTTATAGAGTAAAATTTTAAATTCTAAAACTTCAAAAGTTTCAAAAACAAATAAAGGAAAAAATGATGAAAATATTATTTAGTTTATTAGGAACAATTTGTATTCTTGGTTTGGGATTTTTGGGTTTAGGGGTTTTTGCAAATCCAAAATTTGAAGGTAACATTTCGGGAACTGTAAATGCTCCTGTGGAAAAAGTATTTCAACATCTGTTGAATTTGGAAGAGATTCCAAAGTATAGACAAGAAGTCGTAGATGTGATTCTGGAAGGAAAAAACACGAAAGGATATCCGATTTGGAAAGAAGGAACGGATATGGGTGGATACATTCATTTCGAAATGACTGAAAGAGAAGAAAACTCTCGAGTTCGAGTTGAAATGAAAGAAAGTAGCTTTGGGATGAAAGGATCTTGGGATTATAGATTACAACCTGACGGAGGCAAAACGAAAATTACGATTAACGAAGTTTCAGAAGTTTCTAGTATTCCAATTCGAGCGATTTTTATGATTGTTGGAAAAGATGCAAATCTCAAGAAGGAACTTGAAATCTTAAATACTGTCTTTCCTTAAAAGAGTTTTTATTTTATTGGAAATTTATCGTATTCGATTTGAGTTTAAGATTACATCCGAACCACGTTAAAAGTGCTTAGGAAATTCTGATTCTAAAACAAAAATTCGCATCAAAGTATTTTTATATTATAAGGATCAGTTTATAAACTCAATTATTGAAAATGAATGTTTAAAAATCCGTAATGTGACTTAATTTGTAGGAACTAACACAAATTAAAATTTCACAAAATGCCTACTCTTCTTTTCTGCTCGAGCTTTAGTATAAAGAAGCAAACTCTTATACATCTTATCTTGAATGTTTCTATTATAAGATGTTTAAGTTGTTATAAATTCAATAATCCTGTTGCTTCCTCCCAAACATTATTTTTAGAGAAGGTCTTTCTATTTTTTCATATATGAACATGCATTTTTCTTTTTATAAATCTGAGATTTAGTTTTTTATTTAAATTGGATCGCTTAAATTAAATTTCAATTTATAAAATGGTTTTATTATTGGCATACTTTTTGATTTCTTAAATATAAAATTTATACAAAAATAAATTGTCACTCAAGTTCCAATTTTACGAAACCAACCTTGTTTCAACTGAAAATTTTCATTGGATCCATTTTTAACATAATTGATTTTGAGTCCTGGGATCATTTAATATCTTTACAAATAAAACAACTTATTTCTAATGTGGTCATGCTATATAAGTTAGTTGTTTTATCTTGTTTCCTAGGTAATGCAGTTGGAACTTATCTTTTAATTTTAAAAAATACAACTCAACGCATAACTTTAAAAATAAGATTCTTAAATTCTAATATTCTTTTTCATTTTTGTAAATTATCTATTAGGATTTTATTATTTATATCGACATTCACTCTTGATGGACAAGAACCTACTCGTCCGACTTTGAAAGAAGAAGATAAAAAAACTTCTGAAAAGAAAGATGGAATTATGGTTCAAGGTAGAAAAGATAAAAGAGATCTTGAAATATTCAAAACCCCGAGTAGTATTTCCAGATTTAACGAACAGGACATCTTAGATAAGGGTATATCTAGAACCAATGATATTGATAAACAGGTTCCAAATTTTGCAATCATAGATTCGGGTTCTCGTAATTTCACATATTATAATATTCGAGGAATGAGAAGTACTCTATTCAGCGATCCTTCCGTGGGATTGATAGTGGACGGAGTTCCTCTTATGGATAACGTTGCACTAAACACGGAATTATTTGCACTAGATAGTATTGAAGTTCATAGGGGCTCTCAAGCGACTGTATTTGCAAAAAATTTCCAAGGAGGTGTAATAGAAATTAATACCAAAAAGCCGAATAATATGCCTCAAGGTAGGTTTACGGTCGATTGGGGAAATTATAAAAAAAAGGAATATTCTTTTTTTTATAATACACCTCTGATCAAAAATAAACTTTATATAGGTATCTCCGGAAAATCCATCCAAAGAGATGGATATTTGAATAACGTAAGCGGATTTAATTATCCTAATAATTTAGTTTCTGATATACCGATTGAAATTCGTAAAACACATCCAGACGGACGAAGAGGAAAATCTGGAAGACTCAGATTGTTTTGGACTCCATTAGAAAATTTAGAAGTTGATTTACAGGCAAACGCCGAAAGTTTCGACGATGGTTCTTTAAACATAGTCAATTACCTTGCGTCAAAAACGGAAAGACGAAAAAGTCTAATAAAAGGATGTGTGGTTAGTCCGGAAGTTTGCGATAAAAACGTTCGAACTTATATCAATCGTACGAAAGCGGTTCGAAAAGTGTTTTGGGATTATGAAGGTGTCTCAAATACAACCGGGAAAACATATTCCAGTAATATTACCTATAGATTACCTAAGGCGATTTTAAGGACAGTTTCTAGTATTAGAAAAATGGAAATTGATCCTTTAATTGTGGATGGAGATTTTACAAGAAGCCCAGTAATTAAGTCCGAATATATAGAACATTCCACTACTAGAACCCACGAAACAAGTATAGAATCAAAAAATAAAAAAGAACCATTACAATTTAAAGTTGGAACATTATTTTATCATAAAATATCCGACAAAGAATTTGTTCAAGAACGTTTGATGCAGGCGTATACGTATAACGTTCTTAAGGGTTTAAACGCTCCCGCCAGAGAGATACATCATTCAAGAATTGTAGATAAATCTTTCAGCTTTTTTACTCATAATAGTTATACGTTTTGGGAAAAATTTACTCTTACCTTAGGCGCCAGAATTGAAACTCAAAGAATTGGTATAGGTCATAGCCGTGATGCTAGAGGTGCTCTATTCGATAATCCTTATGGAGACGTAAGAATTTTATCTCCCCACTACGTTCGAAACGATTTCTATCGTTACAACGTTTCTAGAATCATTTTTGATTATAAACCTATAGAATCTTTGATGATTTTTATCGGCTTAAGTCGCGGATATAAAAACGGAGGATTTAGTACCGTTGTGAATCAACCAGCGTTGGCCGCCTTTAAACCAGAGATCAACGATACACTGGAAGTAGGAATCAAATCTAAATATTTCAACGAAACCTTAGGAATTAATCTCGCTTATTTTTATACGGAAACTGCTGACTTTCATGTAATCAGAGCCATTTCTATTGCTGAGGCTGTCAATTTGAACGCCGAAAAAGTTACAATTCGCGGGGCTGAAATGGAAGCCTATCTAAAACCTCATAAGTCATTACAACTCGGTTTTTTAGCAGGATATACGGAAGGGATTTTTAATAAATTTTATGATCGGATTTTAGATACGAACTTCGATGGTAAACACGTACATTTTATTCCACAGTACGACGTAGTCAGTTATCTGCAATATCGTTCTTCGCCTGGTTTGTTTTTCAGATATGAATTTCAAGTTGTTGGTAAGATGTATTTTGCCGCAGATAATACGATTTATAGCAGTCCTTATACGATCACAAATCTGAAAATAGGATACGAAGAAGAACGTTTATCCGCTTATCTTTATTGCAATAACATTAATAATGAATATTACTTTACTTCCTATATAGATGGTACCTTTCAAGCAGTCCCAGGAGCACCACGGACTTATGGATTCATTGTAAATTACAAAATATAAACAAAGTTTAAGGAGATTTAAATTCAATGAAAAAAATGATAAGGATAGTATTGGCGATCGTTTTGATATTCGCTAACTTATCTTTTTGTAAGCAGGAGGATAATATAAACGTAAATGAAATTCTTGGGTTTTTACTTTTAAAGAAAACTTCTGAAAGTGTGGGTGAAAGTTTGGGACTTACAATTGCGTTTAGTCATAGATTAAGAAGACCTAATGGAGAAATTTTTTCATGTAAGGAATATTCAACCGCTTATTTAGACAAAAGAGCGGAATGGGATGGAAGTATTGAAAGGTTTGCAAAGGACCTCAAGGCTGGAATCAATTTAGATTTAGTAATTGATCGTGTAGATGGTCCTTGTTCGGTTCCAAATAAAGTAAGCGCTTGTATCTACGAAGGAGAAGGAGGAGTAAACTCTCCAATTCCTCATTCTTATTCCTATGCTGGAGAAAGGGAGTTTTGGGTTCCTACGATGCATTTTTACCAATTACCGGTTCAAACTGCAAAAGAAGCTTGTACGGATACTACAATCAATCGTGGAATTGCCTCAGAGTATAAATGTTACGCTCAAGGGCGATGTTGGGAATAAATGTAATTTAAAATATTATAATTTATTTATTATCATTAGAGTTGTTGAAAAATGAATTCTTCATCCGTTTCTATTGTGTTGAAATAGACAATTGAAGCGGTTTTTTAAATCTGAACGGCGGAATTTTTCAACAACCCTGCTTTAGATAATTGTGTGAATCGATTTTTCTTTGTATCAGAGATTTAATGTTGTGTGTATTGATATTCGAGTTTTTACGGGCCTCAAAAAAATAAAAACAAATTTTAAGATAATAAAAAATATTCTTTATGACAAGTTCACGTTAAATTAGAGCGAGTATATTATTTATTTGATAATAAGAATATTCTTTTTATTTAATTTTTAGAATTAGAGATTCAGTTCAAAAGATTAAAAAACCAGGAATTGGATTTTGAGGATTCATTATAAATTACAAAATATAAGAATCAAATTTTAAAAATATGGAGAACACGATGAAAAAAATAATGAAAATGGGAATCATCGTTTTGGTGATTTTTACATTATTACCTTTTTGTAAAAATGAACCGAAACAGGATCTACACGATATACTTGGAATTTTGCTTTTAAAACAAAATTCACAGAGTGAAGGAGAAAGTTTAGGGCTTACGATTGCGTTTAGTACTAGGTTTAAAAAGCCAAATGAAGAAATCCTTTCTTGCCATGAATGGACAAAGGCATTTTTAGATAAAAAAGCGCTTTGGAATCAATCTGCTCAAAATTTTGTAAAAAGAATGAAAGAAATATACGACTACGATATGGCTTACGATATTATAGACGGCCCTTGTGTAGTTCCCAATAAAGTAGCTGCTTGTAATTATGAAGGTTTTATGGGTATTAACGAACCAGTACCAAATGTATATTCCTATGCTGGAGAAAGAGAATACTTTGTGCCCATTTGGAACTCATATAATTTTGCTTTTGGAAATAGTAGTTCTGGAAAAGAGCTTTGTAATAATCTGCAGAGTTTTGGGCATGCAACTCATTATAAATGTTTTGCACCAGGACAGTGTTGGGAGTAACTGGAAGATTCATTCTTGATAATTATTTAATTTTGAAACAATGTTTTAGGATCAATTTTGATTTATCATAGATAAGAAAGAAAGGGATTTCTTTTAAATGATTTCAAAAAGCTAATTTGTTCGTTTTATCGTGAATTATCTGATTTCGTTAAACTATCAAATTGTATAAGAATTTGAGGAAATTCCTTTCTTTAAAAATTATGAAGTAACGATCAATCTTGACGATCGTTGATGATTTCCGGAACGGTTACAAAACTATACCCTTTCGAAAGCATTTCTTGGATAAAATCAGGTAGAATGTAAATCAGTTTTTCCGATTGTCTGGGAGAACCTAAGTGCATCAAAATGATGGCTCCGTTCATGCCGTTTTTATCTGCTTCCTCCCAGCGATATAAAAAATCGAGAGTTTCTGCTTTGGTTTTATAATTTGGATTGGGGACGATTCTGGTTTTTCCGGTTTGAGGATCTTTTTTATAAATGAATTTCTTATATACAAAATCTGGAATGTCTAAAGAACCCTCAGAGTTGTTACTCCAAAAAATATGGTGTGTGTAACCTAGTTTTCCGAAGGTTTGTATTACTAAAGGATCAAATCCTCCGTAAGGAAGTCTATAGTATTTAGTTAATGGTTTGCCGGTAATGGATTGGAATTTCTCTTCTACCATTTTCATTTCTTGTTGTAGAAAATTCGCATCTGGGATCTCATTGGAAATGTAACTCAGTAATGCTCTTTTGTGAAGAGAGGTTTCATATAAGCTTCTTGGAATATTATAATGACTCCAAGTATGATTTCCAAAAACGACTCTGTTTCCTAATTCAGATAGTTTTTTTAAATAATATAAGTTGGTATTACTAAAAAAAGAACCGTTTTTAAGAGCCGGATTCTCGTTTGAAACGAACAAAGTGATTTTAATCGGAAATTGAGAAAGATATTCGTAGATCAGTTTTAAATCTTCTCCGGTTCCAAGATCAAACGTAAGTGCAATTTCTTTAAAACGTGTATCTCCCCGATTGATGTTTTTTCCAATTTCGGAACCCGCAAGTGTTTCTAAGTTTGTTTTGTTTTGTGCGACCTGATCGGATAAATCTCCATCCGGGATCGTGTCGTAAAAATCCGATTTGAATTTTAGAAGTTCTTCCTCTTTTTGTTGTTCTTCAAGACGAAGAGAGGTTAACGTTTCTTCCAAGTCGGTGATGTGAATCGTTTGTTTTTCTACGGTAGTTTCCAATTTGAAGATTTTATTGGTTAGAGTAAGAGCGGAAATCGTACCTAAAAACGTAAAAAAACCGATCGAAAAAATGACACGAATCGTTTTGAATTTACGTTCGATTACTTCGGACTCAATTCCGTTCTTTTTAATTTCGGAAATTGTCCTGGAAAGTTCCGATGATTCTTCTTCGCTTAACATAAAGATTTGATTGAAATAAGGAATTTTGAATCCTTCAAATCATTTTTAGGAAATAATTTTCAAAAATTTACCTTTTTTTCCCTGTCTTATTAAATATTCTTTTCCTTTTTGAATCGAAAGTTTTTCGTCAGTGATCTTGTCTTCAGAAAGATAAAGTCCCCCCGCTTTGATCAATCTTCTTCCTTCGGAAACGGAAGGTAGAAAAGAAAGTTTACTTAATACCCAAACTAACAAAGGTTCTGGTGTTTCCGCAAAAAATTCGTCCCCTAATTTGATTTCTTTTACGTCATCCGGAACGGCTCTGGATTTAGGGTTGTGAATTTTTTTCCATTCCTGAATGGCCTCATCATTTTCAGAAGGAGATGAAAATTGATCCATGATCAATTTTGCAAGTTCTGTTTTCACTTCTTTGGGATGAAGTTCTTTTTTTGACATTCCATTCTTTCTATTTTCGATTTCAGACAACGGAAGATCGGTTAAAAGTTCAAAATAGTTCCACATTAGATCATCACTGATCGACATAAGTTTTCCGAACATATCAATTGGAGTTTCGGTGATCCCAACGTAATTTCCGAGAGACTTGGACATCTTTTTGGATCCGTCCAGTCCTACAAGTAACGGAAGAGTTAAAACACACTGCGCTTCTTTTCCATATTCTCTTTGTAAGTCTCTTCCCACGAGAAGATTAAATTTCTGATCGGTTCCGCCTAACTCTACGTCACATTCCATTGCAACGGAATCGTAACCTTGTACTAAAGGATATAAGAATTCTATCATAGAGATAGATTGGCCCGCTTTATAACGTTTACTAAAATCGTCTCTTTCGAGCATTCTAGCTACGTTATATTTAGAACTAAGAACCAAAACGTCTTCGAAATTCATTTTAGAACACCAACTTGAGTTATAGACGATTTTAGTTTTAACCGGGTCTAAAACTTTAAAAACTTGGTTCTGATAAGTTTTTGAGTTTTCTAAAACTTCTTCTCTCGAAAGCCTTTTTCTAGTTTCTGATTTTCCGGTAGGATCTCCGATCATTGCGGTAAAGTCTCCTAGTAAAAAAGAAACCTCATGACCCAAGTCTTGGAAATGTTTTAATTTTTTAAGTTGAACAAAATGACCTAAATGAAGGTCGGGAGCGGTCGGATCAAAACCCGCTTTGATTTTAAGAGTTTTTTTCTTTTGAAGTTTGGATTTTAATTCCTCTTCGCTAATCAGATCAACGGTGCCGCGACGGATGATTTCGATTTGTTTTTGAATGTCCATGAAAGAAAATCCGAATTGGATTGTGAAATTTAATGCAAATTTGTAGGGGGGAAGAAACCTGTAAAGCAGGAAGAGTTCTCAAAATGGAAAAACAAAAACGATTCGAACAAATTTCAAAACTACAAAAAGAATCCTTTGATATTTTAGTAATCGGAGGTGGATCTACAGGTGCCGGAGCTGCTTTTGATGCTGCAAGAAGAGGTTATAAAACGGCTCTGATTGAAAAAAAAGATTTTGCTTCGGGAACTTCTTCCCGTTCCACCAAACTGATTCATGGCGGGGTCCGTTATTTAGCTCAGTTCCATTTCAAATTGATTCACGAGGCTTTGACGGAGAGACAACGATTATTGGAAAATGTACCTCACTTAGTCAAACCGCTTAAGTTCGTTCTACCTGCGTATCGATTTTACGAAAGACCATATTACGGAATTGGTCTTACTCTTTATGATCTTCTTGCGTCTAAAGGAAAACTTCCTTTTCATAAAACGGTTTCTAAATCCGAAACAATTTCCGAGTTTGAAGCGATTAAAAGAGACGGTCTATTTGGTGGAATCACCTATTACGACGCTCAGTTTAATGATGCTCGTTTGAATGTTCTTCTGGCAAGATCCGCACAAAAAGAAGGAGCCGTAGTAGCCAATCGGGTGGAACTCGTTTCCTTTATTAAAAAGAATGGAAAGATTGTAGGAGCCAATCTCAAGGATTTAGAGACCACAAAAACGTTTCCAGTTTATACAAAGGTAATCGCAAATACAACTGGAATCTGGGTAGATCACATTCGTAAGTTAGACGATCCAAGAACGTTTAACGTGCTTTCTCCTAGTCAAGGGATTCATTTAGTATTTTCCAAAGAAAAAATTCCTTGTAAATCCGCCATGATCATTCCGAAAACAAAGGATGGACGAGTCGTATTTATCATTCCTTGGGAAGATCACGTGATTCTTGGAACCACAGATACTCCGATCGAAAATCCAGGCGAAGAACCACTTCCGATCGGAAATGAGGTTCAATTTTTATTGGATACTGGGAATGAATATTTGGAAAATCCAGTCACTGAAAAAGATATTCTTTCCGTGTTTGTAGGGATACGCCCTTTGATTTCACCAGAAGGAAATCAGGATACTAAAAATATTTCGAGAGAGGAAGTGATTTTAGTTTCTAACTCAGGTTTGGTTACTATGGGAGGAGGAAAATGGTCCACATATAGGAAGATGGCTGAGGATTTGGTGGATAAGCTAATCCAAGTCGGGAACCTAGAAGTTCGAGAAGAATGTTCTACCAAATTTTATACTTATCCCGGAGCCGCAAATTATTCAGAGTCTCTTTATCAGGAGATTGAGAAAACGTATAAGATCGATACTGTCTTTGCAAAAAGACTTCAAAATTATTATGGAACGGAAGTTTTCGAAGTTTTGGGTAAAAAGCCCAAACTTTTAGGAAAAGGAATTCCGTATTTTGAAGAGGAAGTTGTGTTTGCGGTTAACGAAGAATTTGCGTTAGGCGTCACAGATGTTCTCGCAAGAAGATTTAGAATTCTATTTGTGGATCTCGCCCTGGCGCAAAAGATGGTCGTTCCCATAGCTACGATTCTTGCCAATAAGTTAAAATGGAAGGAAAAGACAAAAAAGGCGGAAGAATCTTCCGCCTTGGATTTGATTGAAAGTTTAAGAAAGTCTTATCGTTGAGATTAGATCATTTCAGGAAAAATTAGAATATTAGAAATATTTAATTTTTTTGCGAAATTTAATATCGATTCCTAAATCGTTAAAAATAGCTTTCGATTAAGAAAAACCACAGAAGTGCCGTCCAGAACCAAAACATAGGAATATATAAAAAATATAATATTCCCTTCGACCATCCTCTTTTTTTAAAGGAATGAAATAGAATCGCACCGAAAATAAAACCTAAAGGCCATAATACGCTTGCGTACATGGCTACAAGCCAGACGTTATCTCCGTGTAAAGAATCGGGGTGTGGAAACAAAGATTGTGAAATCGGAAATACCAAATAGTACAATCCAAATCCCATCATCCCCATACTAAAAAATCCTATAAATTCAAAAAAGATAAAAGGGATAAAACCAAATTTAGTTAGAAATTGCCACATAGTTACCTGATTCTAAATTTAAATGGACCTGAAACTTTATGAAAAGAATTAGTTTTCTATTTTCTTTATATTGAATTTAAAACGAAGGGACGGAAATAGAAATTTTGAAAACAATTTTCAGTCCTTTTCGACAAATCAACCGTCAATATAGTCTTTCAATTTTTTAGAACGAGAAGGATGTCTCAGTCTTCTAAGAGCCTTCGCTTCGATCTGACGAATTCTCTCTCTCGTAACTTTAAATTGATAACCTACTTCTTCTAAAGTTTGAGGATAACCGTCATCCAAGCCGAAACGCATACGGATTACTTTCTGTTCTCGAGCTGGAAGAGTATGTAGCACTTGACGGATTTGTTCCGCTAAAATGCTGGAAGCCGCCGCATTTACGGGAGTTTCCACTTCTGTATCGGGAATAAAATCTCCTAGTTCTGAGTCTTCTTCTGAGCCTACAGGAATTTCCAGAGAAATCGGTTCTCTTGCAACATTCTTAACCATTTTCACTTTTTGAACAGGCCAACCAAGTCTTTCCGCAATCTCTTCGTTATTCGGATCACGTCCAAATTCTTGGATAAATAATCTGGTTTCACGAATTACCTTATTGACTTGTTCGATCATGTGAACTGGAACTCGAATCGTTCTTGCTTGATCGGAAATGGCGCGTGTAATCGCTTGACGAATCCACCAAGTAGCGTATGTGGAAAATTTATAACCTTTTTTATACTCGAACTTATCTACCGCTTTGATCAGACCTATGTTTCCTTCTTGAATCAAATCGAAGAAGTGCATACCACGATTCGCATAACGTTTTGCGATGGAAACCACGAGTCTAAGATTTGCCTTGACGAGTTCCTTTTTTGCCTGGGAGATTTCTCTTTCTCCCTTGATAATTTTTTCACCCCAGTCTTTGATTTCTTGGACCGTGGAGCCAGCTTCCTGTTCCATACGACGAAGTTTTCTTTCGTTATTTCGGATGTCTTTGATGACTTCTCGAACCTCGTCTATGTTGACTCCCATTTTGACTTCGATGTCGTCTAACTTTTCATTCTTTTCGATGAATCGATTAAACGCCTTGATGTCTCGGACGTCTTGACCGTATTGTGCTTTGATCTTTAAAAAATGACGATCTATTTCCTTGATTCTAAAGACCATGGATTTGATCTTTTGGGAAATTTTTTGAATTTCCTTTTGAGAAACTCCAAGTTCTCGAATCGCGTTGTAGATGATTTCCGTAGAAGCGTCTATCTTTTCCTTAAATTCCTTGTACTTTTTAGAAGTTTCAGAATACTTTCTAATTTTAGAAACAGCTTCTTGAAGAACCTTCTCCTGTTCTTGGATCACTAAAATATTTTTAAAAAATAATTCCTCTAGTTTGTGAGCTTCTTCCGCGTTGAGAGCGTACATTTTATCGACTCGAATCAGATCGTAAACCTTGATCTTTTTGCTTCGAATTTTAGGTAAAAGTTTAATATAATTCGCTCTGAGAATAGAGGAACTTAAGATCGTCTCTTCGATAATCTTTTCTCCCTTCTCAATTCTTTTTGCGAGAAAAACTTCTGTTTCACCGGAAATCAGACTTACCTTACCGATTTCTCTTAAGTAAAGTTTGATCGGATCTTCGGAACCACTTGTGGAAGCGGAGGATTCTTTTTTCTTTCTAGCTGGTTTAGAATCGTCTTTAGGAACGAGAGTGGAAGCGGGTTCCAGAGTGTTTCTGGTATATTCTTCTACGATTTCGATTCCCATCTCGTGTAGTAGTGTAAAAAAATCGTCTATCTTTTCCGAGTTCAGAATTTTATCGGGAAGTATTTCGTTAATATCATCGTAAGAAACTTCACCGTTTGCCTTTCCGAGGGAAATAATTTTCTGAACCTCGGGCATACTTTGTAGATTTTCCATTCGAACCCCTCTAAATTTATGTGGTTGATTGACTCCGGATATGTTCCAGAATCTTTTCTTTTTCTTTACGGTAAAAACTCAGTTCCGTAAATATTTCGGGCGTAAAAAAACGTTCTCTTTTTTGATCGAGTTCCCGAATTTTTTCCTCGATTCTAAATTTCTTTTGTTGTAACAAAAGAATTCTAAAAACCTTATGTAGCTCTCCTGGTTCCGTTTTTTCAGAATCCTCTTCTAAAAGATAAGGAGCCAGAATTTGTTTTAAATCCTCCGGAAGTTCGGAGGTTAAAATTCCTACCGGAGAAATCTCCCCTTCTCCCGTGTAGACTGTGTATAAATAATCCCAAAGATAAGAACTTGCAATGTCCATGAATTCCATCGAAGAAATTTCTTCCGAATACGAAAACAATCCAGTATGTTTTACGAGCATGGAAACGATCTTTCTTTCACAATCTAAGGCCGGACCAGAGATTCCCTGAACTTCCTTTAAGTTAGAACTATTATCGGCATTGGAAGGTCCATTCTTTGCACCGGTTCCACCTTTAAAATCTCTAAGAACCGCATCCATGCTGATTCCGAGTTTGTTTGCACCTAATCCGAGCAAGAATTGTTTGTCCGTTTCCCGACCTAGGGTTTGGATGAAGGAATATAAATTTTGAAGTGACTTTCTTTTTTTTTCCGGCAGCGTGCGGGAATCTGCATTTTCCAGCAATTCTTCTACAACAAATTCAGAACCCTGAATTCGATCGGAAAGTATTTCGTGTAATTCCGGTCTGCTAAGTGATTTAGATAGATCGAAAGGATCTTTTCTTTCCGGAAGTAAAACGATGGAACATTCCATTCCTTCTTTTAGACAGATTTCGGCGGCTCTTAACGCACCTTTCTTACCAGCTATATCTCCGTCTAAAACGAAAATTATCCTTTCTGCAAATTTTTTAAGAGTTCGAATGTGATTTTCTGTAATTGCGGTTCCCATAGAAGCGATAACGTTTTCGTAACCTCTTCTAACCAACCCGATTACGTCTAAATAACCTTCGACGAGCATCGCCTCCCCCGTCTTACGGACTCCTTCTCTGGCCTTAAAAAAATTATAAAACGTTCTACTTTTATCAAAGATCAATGAGGCTTGGCTGTTGATGTATTTTGCTTCTTTTCCCGGACCTAGAATTCTTCCTGAAAATGCTACCGTTCTGCCGGAAAGATCCAATACCGGAAACATGATTCTATCTCGGAAAAAATCGTAAGGACGTCCGTTACCGGTTTCTTTTTCTCTGAGAAGTCCTAGTTGAATTGCTCCAGAGATTTCTTCCTTAGTCTTTAACACTTCTTTGGCGAGTGTATCAAAACCTTCAGGGGCATAACCTAAGCCGAACAAACGAATTTCCGAATCTTCTATTTCTCTGGATTTAAGATAATCGAGCGCATTTTTACCCGTGGGAGTATGCAACAGATGTTGATAATATTCAGAAACCTTTAAGTTGATTTTATAAAGAAAGTCTGAAAATTCAGAGTTTTTAGAACTCTTTTCTTCAAGTGGAATTCCGGAATATTCGGAGAGAATTTCCAGAGATCTGGAAAAATCCACTCGTTCGTAACTCATTACAAAACGGATGAGATCTCCAGATGCCTTACATCCAAAACAGTAATAAAATTGTTTTTCTGCCGAAACGTTAAAAGAAGGAGATTTTTCTTGGTGAAATGGACAAAGACCTATAAAATTTTTGCCACGTTTTTTAAGAGGAATAAAACGAGATATATAGGACTCGATGGGGACTTCCCGGTGAATTCGATCGATGAAATCCTTTTTGTTGGACAAAGGGGGCTCACTTAGTATTTAGGAAAGCCTGGATTTAACAATTGCCGAAACTTTAGTACCGTCGATACTTTTTCCTTTGAACGCAGCCATCACCCGACCCATTACCTTTCCCATATCCTTTGCGGTCGGTTGTAATTCCGCAAAAATTTGATCGATTGTTTTGATCATCTCCGATTCTGGAATTTCAGGAGGAAGATATTCTTTGAGAACGGAAGCCTCACCTTCTTCTTGAGCTAAAAGATCGGTTCTTCCTGCTTTTTGGTACATTTGAATTGCATCTAAACGTTTTGCGTATGCTTTTTTGATCACGGAAACTACCTGATCATCTGCAAGTTCTTTGGCTCCGGTTTTAGTCAGTTCATATTGAATATCAGATTTAAGAAGACGAAGTGTAGAAAGATGAGGTTCTTTCTTTGTTTTCATCGCTTCTTTCAGGTCGTCATTGATTTTTATCTGCAAGGACATAGGTTTTTAGATTCGAGTCAATTGATTCCAAGTTTGACAAAGTCAGAGATTAGGCTTTGTCTTTTTTAGAGAAAAGGCGTTTTTTCTTTTCTGCTTTTCTTTTTGCGGATTCGATCGCTTTTTTCTTTTTAATGCTTGGTTTTTCAAAATATTCTCTGCGTTTAATTTCGCTCATGATTCCTGCGTTTGCACAGTCGCGCTTGAAACGTTTTAGAGCAGATTCGATCGACTCTCCGTCTTTTACAATAATTCCTACCATTCGATTTTTAGGTTCCTTTGTTTTAATTGCAATTCTCCAAATGAACACTTGGAGACAAAATACGTGAAAAAATAACTATTAATTTCTCGCGTAGAGAAATAGATAGACAAGATACACGATACCAGAAAAAGGGAGGATTCTGTCAAGTTTTTTACGACAAAATTTCAAAAAGGCATTTTAGGCGGCAAAAAATTCCGCTTTTTGAATCTCTGAAATTTCAATCTCTGCCACGATTCCGGATTTTCCATTTTTAATGACTACGTCTCCGTTCAATCTTCTGTTTTTATCCAGTTCAATTACGGTTCCGTTTTTAAGATGAAGTACGATGTCGATTCCTCTGTAATCAATGTATCGAGCCAGTGTTTTTTTGAACTTTTCCGTTTGATCCATTCTTTCCTCCGAGAATTGCCTCGTGAAAATTTACGGTACAAACGTTCATTCTCTGAAGAATTTTTTATAAAAGATTCATTTTCTGTGTGATTTCAGATTAGATAGAGTATTCAAAAATTGAGATTCATAAATTTCGCATTTTTGTGTTAGTCCCACATACTTGTTTTTTAGAAAAATGAGAATATTTTAATTCTAGATCGGTTACACTTCGCTTAACAAATGTCAGGTACTTTTAAAAGAAACGAGCAATTGTTTCCAAATTGGTTCGATCGAATCGATCGGAGAATTCAGTTCCATAAATTGAATTTCGTAATCTATAATGAGATGGTTTACTTGAAATACTACTTCGTTGAATCTTCCTTGTACAACTTCGATTTTACAATCCGGAGACAAGGTAAGCATCGATCTAGAATTGACTACGTATAGTTTATCGTATGGACGAAGATGAGCTTGTATAATGAGTTTAAGCTCTTTTATGATTTCGCCGGACTTTTGTTCTCCTAAAAGTTTAAAATAAGAATATAAATCCTGAAAATAAAAATGAGTGATTACGATTTCATTACTCAAAGAATTTCGAATATCTCTAATAATCTGATCTGAAAATTCCTCAAACGGATCTTCCGTAATTTTATACTTATGTGTGATCGGTTTGATTGAGGATTCCATCAGAAACTAACTCCTTTCTTTCTTACAAATATCGGATAAGAATCTTCTAAAAAATCGTAAGATTCTTTTGAGTTTTCATTTTCGGACTTTTTTACGAGATCTTTTCGCTTGAATTCACAGACCCACAAAAAAACTCTGTTGGAATCATTTTCTTAGAGGAATCTATGTCTGTTCATCCTACACAAACATTGAGTCTTTCCCAGTATTTAATCGAGGAACAACTCAAATTACCCCAGGCTACCGGAGATTTTACCGCTTTGATGAGTCATTTGGTTTATGCGGCTAAAATTGTTTCCAGAGAGGTTCGAAAAGCGGGACTTTTAGAAAATATTTTAGGCTCGACGGAAACTGTCAACGTTCAAGGGGAAACTCAAATGAAATTGGACGAATACGCGGATAAGGTTTTTAATCATACACTGACTCGTTCGGGTCATCTTTGTATTTTAGGAAGTGAAGAACACGAAGAAACTGTTCCGGTTCCAAACGGGTATAAAATCGGCAAGTATACAATCGCAATCGATCCGTTAGACGGTTCTTCTAATATAGATGCAAACGTTTCTATCGGAACTATTTTTTCCGTTCATTTGAGAAAAAGCCCCGGTGGTACTCCGGGAACGTTAAGCGATCTTTTACAACAAGGTTCTGGACAAAGGGCCGCTGGTTACGTTTTATACGGATCTTCTACAATGCTCGTTCTTTGTACCGGCAAAGGAGTTTCCGGATTTACGTTAGACCCTTCTTGCGGTGAATTTATACTTTCTCATCCGGATATGCAGATCCCGGAAACGGGTGGAATCTATTCCATCAACGAAGGAAACTATAACTATTGGTCCGACGAAGTAAAAAATTATATCCGTGACATTAAATCGATTGAAGGAGGTAAAAAACCTCAATCAGGTAGATACATCGGTTCCTTAGTTGCAGATTTTCATAGGAATCTTCTAAAAGGAGGAATCTTTCTCTATCCAAATGATACTAAGTCCACGAAATATCCGAACGGTAAATTAAGACTTCTTTATGAAGCGGCTCCTATGGCTTTTATCGCGGAACAGGCGGGTGGTATGGCTGTGACTGTTTATGGAGAACGAATTTTGGATCTTACTCCTAAAGAACTTCATGAACGTACGACTTTGGTTGTGGGAAGTAAAAAGGAAGTGGAACATTTCTTAAAGTTTGCTCCTAAAAAATCTTGATCTAGAATAAAACATTCTCGATACGTTATACGAAACTGTTCGGGAATGTTTTCTCGTGAGATTCTATTATTTATAAATTATATTGTGGGAAAAATTAGTCTTCTTTCATTCTTTTCGTTAAAATAAATCGATAAAACTGTTTTGTAACCCATAGATATGGATTTTTTCAAGCAACTCTGCAGAAATGCCTATAATTTCTGATTTCCCAGTCAAATTCTGAAAATCCTAGAACTACCATTTTTTTAATTTTCTTATTTCGAATATATATTAAATTAGAATAATATTATAAAAAAATAAAATATTAAAAAGAGATGAAGATTCTGAGAAATCTATCTATATTAGACGGCTTACAAATACTGTAATTTATGGAAATTGCAAGCGTTTTTTAGTAAGGCGACAATTATTGAACACTCGGGTCAAAGATAGGAACTCTCAGATAAAAACGAGTGTATTTCCCAGGCTCGCTTTCAAAATTCAAGCTTCCTCCGTGTTCTTTTGCAATTCCTAAACTAACCGATAAACCGAGCCCAGTTCCTTTGTCAGCAGACTTAGTAGTGAAAAAAGTTTTAAATATAGATTTTTGGATGTCGATCGGAATTCCTGTGCCAAAGTCTTGAACTGAAAATTCAGCATATTTTTTATGATTTTCTTCTACGATAGAATTTTCTAAAATGACCCTCTTTTCGACGTCATATTCTGGATATTTTTGGTTCAAACTATCCACGGCGTTATTGACTAAGTTCAAAAGGATTTGAAGAATTTGTCCTTCCCTACATTGAATCGAATATCCAGGCTCTACGTTTTTCCAAGAAGCGTCTATCCGATTCATTTTAAAAATTTGTTGTGTAATCGATTCTAATTTTACAAGTATTTCTCCTACTTCTACTGGATAAAGTGAACCTTTGTCGTCTCTGGAAAATCGGAGAAGGTTTTTCATAATGGTAGAAATCCGCGCGCTTTCGTCCCGAATTTTGGAAGCTAACTGTTTTGCCTTTTCCGAATCCACCTCCCCTTTTGCGATCATTGCCGCATATTCCGAAATTGCAATTAGAGGATTGTTGATCTCATGCGCCATTGTTCCAGCCATCACTCCCATTGCTTCTAGTTTTTGGCTTTGTCTGAGTTGTTCTTCTAATTCATATCTTTCTTTTTCAGCCTTAATTCGTAATTCATGATCTTCTAATTCGTGTAAGGCTCTTTGTACTGCAGGAAGAAGTTTTTCGATTCTATCTTTAAGTACATAATCGGTCGCTCCCATGGTAAGAGTTTGTATGGCAGCTTCTTCTCCGTAAGTACCCGAAACAAATATGAACGGAGTTGTAGGACAGATCTTCTTTGCTAACTTCAAAGCGGAGAATCCGTCGTATTTAGGAAGACTAAAATCAGATAGAATGAGATGGGGTTTTTGATCCAGGATTGCCTGGAAGAATCCTTCCGAATCGCTGACATGAATTGGATAATAATCGATTTTGGCTCGATTCAATTGTCTTTGAATCAATTCCAAGTCGACTAAAGAATCTTCTAAGAAAAGGAATTTCCATTTATTCATTTATGTTTACCACTTTCAATATTTTTATGACGTTTTTTTAAACGTTTTCGTTTCGTGAAAGTTTAGGAAGAGTGAATGAAAACTTAGAGCCTTTGTTTACCTCTCCTTCCGCAAATACCTGACCTCCGTGGCGTTGTACAATTTTAGCTACGATTGCTAAACCTACTCCGGTTCCTTCAAATTCTTCCTGTGTGTGAAGCCTTTGAAATACCTTGAACAATTTATTTGAATAAACCTTATTAAAACCAACACCGTTATCTTCTATAAAATAGTTATTAAATCCGTCCATTTCCTCAAAACTAATCTTGATGAAAGGAGTTTCTCTCGTGGAAGAATATTTAACCGCATTTGAAATCAGATTCATCCATACCTGTTTGAGAGCGGCTCCGTTTGCAAATGCATTTGGCAGTTTGTCCACTTGAAACAAATAGTTCTTTTTAGGATAATTTTGAAGAACGGTTGTTATTACTTCCTGTACCATTTTGTCCATCTCTATCAACCGGACTGGCAGATCTATTTTTGAAACCTTATGGAAATTCAAAAGGTCTTGGATAAGATGATTCATATAAACCACGTTCTTATGTACGATCTTAAGTGATCTCAACGCTTCCGGATCCATCTTTTCAGAAAAATCTTCGAAAATGATTTGGAGAAAACCTTCGATTACTAAAATAGGAGCTCTAAGATCGTGTGATACCGAATAGCTGAAAGATTCCATGTTCTGCATTTGCGTTTTCTAAAGTTTCGATCGTTTTTTTCAGAACGTAAAAGTTATGAACTTTTACGTTCAATTCTTCGGGAGTAAAAGGTTTAATTAGATAATCATGAGCTCCTTCTTGAAGTAGTTTGATTCTAAAGTTCTGATCCGACTTCGCACTTAAAAAAAGTATATAGGTGCCGGAAAGTTCCGGAATTTTTTTCAGTTCTTTCAGCATTTGATCCCCACTCATCACAGGCATCATAATATCCGTGACTATAATATCCGGCTTTTCAAGAATCGCTTTTTCCAAACCTTGTTTTCCATCTACTGCCACAGAAAGATTAAAATCATCGCATAACGTATTAAAAATATATTGCCTCATTTCTGCGTTGTCTTCTACGATCAGAACTTTAGAACGATTGTGAGAATTGGTTAATTCTTTCGTCTCGATTGTATCCCTTTTCAATTCGTTGATACTACTCATCAAAGCTGGAACAAACTCTTCCGTTTTGACCGATTGTTCTGTCTTCTCTATTTGAATAGGTGCATAAATTGGAATTTGCACTTTAAAAAGAGCTCCTCCTAAAAAAGAATCAAAAACTCCGATAGAACCCAAATGTAAATCTACGAACTCTTTTACAATGGCAAGTCCAAGTCCAGTTCCTCCAAATGAACGAGAATCTCCTTCTTCTATTTGTCTAAATTTTTCGAAGATCTGGTCCCTTAGATGTATTGGAATTCCAGGACCGTTGTCCGCTACATAAATAGAAGCCATTGTACCTTCTGTTTTTAACTCACAATAAATTTTGCCAGAATCTGGAACAAATTTAAAAGCGTTTTGATATAAGATTCAAAATGATACGCTCCACTTTAGAAACGTCCATTTGAATCGAGAAGTTTTCTGGAATCATTAGAACAAAATCTATATTTCTTTCTTTTGTTATGGAATCGAAATGGGATACAATATAACGAATTACTTCGGAAAGATTTGCATTCGAATATTGTAATGTCATTTTCCCGGATTCTAACTTGGAAAGATCTAGAAGGTCGTTTACGTGTTTCAACAAAGTGTAAGAATTCCTTTCTATTGTTTCTAAAAACGTCCTTTGGGTGGAAGTGATTCCTTGATCCCTTAGTAATGTTCTGGTTGGGCCAAGTATTAAAGTCAAAGGTGTTCTAAGTTCATGGCTTACGTTTGCAAAAAATTGAGATTTCAATTGATCCATATTAAATAAACGTTGATAAACCTCCTGAATTTCTCTTTCTCTCTGAGTCAATTCTTCGTTGAGTCTGATTAGTTCTTTGTTGTTTTTTTGAATCTCTTGAGCCCTTTGATAAATTTCGGTTTCCATAGATACGGTTAGATTTTTAAGTTCTTCTGTAATTTTGTTTTGTTCTTTTCCCTTGTTTTTAAGCTGAACGAATTCTGTAACTTCCTCCACTCTATGGACGATGAATATGACTTCCCTTTTTTCGTTTAGAATCGGGGAGTTCATTGGACTCCAATATTTTTCTTCAAATCCTCCTCCTTCTGATTCTGGTCGTCTAACGTCGTATTTTTGAACGGCCATCGTGTTCGGGATTTTTTCCTTTAAAACGAATGAAAGAGAAGTATATAAATTACCCACACCATCCGCATTTGGATCCGAAGGATTGTCAGGAAAAACATCGAAAATTCCTCTGCCTAAAATTTCGTCCCGTTTTGTATTTGTGGCTTTTAAATACGAGTCACTTACCGCGGCGATCCTAAGATCTGGAAAGAGAATGAGGTAAAGCCCAGGAAGAGACTCGAAAATTAGCCGATAGTCGTTGTGTTTTAAATCGATTGAATTTATCATAAATTTCTAATTATGCTTTGAAATCGTGTCAAAGTTATTATTTACTTTGATTTCAAGTCGCAAAACATAAAAGTACCAGAATATAAATAGAATTTCAAATTCTTTTTACGAAATTTATAATTAGATTCGTTTTAATAAAAAAGTATAACATAATTATTTAAAAAGAAATCGATTTTTCTAAAATAAAAAATGAATCTCTATTTATTCAGTTAGATGTACTTTTTGGAAGAAATTTGTCGTCGAAAGTTCAAGTTTTTGTCTACTCCTAAGGCAGGAATGTTTTAAGTGAGTATTTTACTTGTTTTCTTGGAGTAGACAAAAACAAATAATTTTGCAGTATACTAGTATACTTTTTTTAAAAGATCAAATCTTACGTTATTCAACCAACTAACTCTATAATTTATCCAAATTCGATATATTTTCTTACCTAATTTTTCAGTTTCAGTAGTTGTATTTGTAAGTAATCCAGCTCGGGGTTAATACACAGGCCGATTTTGCGTCATTTGGATAGGACAAAAATAGTAGACGAATCTAAAAAACAAAAACCACTTTTATATTTCATGAAATCGGATCTATATTTTTAGAATATTCTAAAAAGCGAACGTATCTAATAATATTTTATTAGATTGGAACCAGTTTATAAAAAATCCGTTTTGTTATTTCTGCAGCCATTCCGTAGATAAACACAATCCCAATCAACATTCCTAAAAATGAAAGAGGAAGGCAGAACCAATCTGCGATAGAGGTATAGGGAATGGATATGGTAAAACAAATTACACAAAGAGTCGTTAAAAAAAGAGATCTGCTGGGTTTACTCACAAAAAATACATTTCTGGCTCTAATGATAAGTACGATTAAAGAAGCGGAGACGATAGATTCTATAAACCAGCCGGTTCGAAATTGATCTTGATTTACTTTTAATACCCATTGTAAAAGTAAGATAATCGAAAAACGAACTTACCATTCCAAAAACTACCATAAATTTACGAATTGCGGAAATATCCCAACGTTTCGGAGAGGAAATCATCTCTGAATCTACCACGATCTGTTACGATCGTCATTTCTGGAAAATCAGTCAAAAAATTAGTGAGTAAAATTTGTTTAGGTAGAAGAGGCAAAAAAGGAAGAAACATAGAAATCCCCGCCATACTAAACATGTTTCCGAAGTTTGCACTTGTTGCCATGAACACGTACTTTAGAGTATTTGCAAATGTACTTCTACCTTCTTTAACTCCATCCACTAGAACTTCTAGATCCTTTTCAAGTAAAACCAAATCGGCAGCGTTTTTTGCAACGTCCATTGCCTTTTCTACGGAAATTCCAACATCCGAAGAATGTAAAGCGGAAACGTCATTGATTCCGTCTCCTATATAACCTACTACGTTGCCTGCTTTTTTCAGAGCGATTATGATTCTTTCTTTCTCGTTTGGTTCTATTTCTGCAAATACGTCTACCTTACCAACTTGATGGATCAAAGCTTCGCTGCTCATTTTTTCAAGTTCATGTCCGGAAAGAATATTCGGATTTTCTAATCCGATTTGAGAACACAAATTCATGGCCACAAAACGATTGTCACCCGTAATTACTTTGAGAGTGACTCCTAAATTTTTTAAATCTGTAATCGTTTCTTTTTCTGAATAATTTTAAACTAAAAAGTATTCTATATTTTTTAAATAATTTACTATTCACACACATGAAGATAATAACTGAATTTTTTTGAAAACTTAGAATTTCAAAAAAACTAACAATTTAGAGTTAGACGAAATGATTAAGAACTTTTGTATCTTTGATTAGAGTTGTTGAAAAATTAATTTTTGATCTGTTTGTGTTGGATTGAATGGACAATTGAAGCAATTTTACGAATCTTCACTATGGAATTTTTCAATAACTCTATTATTCGTTTTTAGTAGTATTTTATGTGTCTAGAATTTAAGAATTTTATAAAAATCTAAAATTCTCTGCCGTGGATGATTTTACTTCCGGCGGATCACTTCTTTTTTCAATTCTTCCTTAACGGCGTCTCTTGTGGAGCCAACCTTGTTTTTTAATTCTAAAGAATAATGGATCTGAAATTTAGTTACGATCGGTTTTTCTTCGGAATGTTCCATAGACCAACGTGTTACGTCGTTTTGAACGATTTTAGCGAGATCGTTGATTCTGGGGACCCTAGTATTAAAACGAATCGTTTCGAATGCTCCCGTATTTCCGTTTAATACTACGATGATAATTCCATCGTCTATAAAATTGATTTTGTTAAAACGCGCCAATTCCTCGCTGATCAAAGCATCTCCTCCTTTATCTACTTTTCTTTTGATAAATTTGGAACCTCTCAATTGACGTAACTGATAGCCGTCGCTCGAAATATGAACTCTGAAATATTCTAAAGGATCTTTGGAAGGTTTTAAAAAAGGAGCGGGATCTCCCGTATTCAAAATCACTTCTTGGCCTTCTTCGTTCAGTACGACTTCGTTTTCCCCTGCTGGATTAGGAATCGATTCGTGTTTTATCGATTCGTTATCCGTATTTTTTGTAGTGAAACAGGAAAGTAATAAAAATAACAATCCGCTTATTCCTAAAATAAATAACGTATTTTTAAAAATGGATCTTGGTTTTATGGCCGACATTGATCTTTGATTCTCCGAAACTGATTTCTGATTAAAAAATGAAAACTTCTATAAAAATCCAAAATAAAATGGTTTTTAAAAATGGGAACTCTATAGAATCCTAAGACGGTGCCCTCAATATCAATTTTCTTCATAAAGTCACAGTTTATAATTGTTATTTAATAAAAAGTTCATTTTACCATAGACGTCGCAAGAAAAATTGGTAATTGATAACATCATAATATTTGAATGAATAAAGTGGCTAATCCTAAAAAACAGAAAAACCCAAACACATCAGTAAACGTAGTCACAAAAATAGATGAAGCGATTGCGGGATCGATTCCTAAAGCTCGTAAAAACAAAGGAATCGAAGTTCCGATTACTGCGGCGATCATCAAATTGGCTTGTAGAGCCATAAACATAACCATTGAAAGAGTAAAATTTCCGGTAAAAAAATAAACGATCAATCCGGCGATAATTCCTACCATAAAACCATTGAGAATTCCTACAAGACCTTCCTTTCGAATTGCGGATTTCCAGTTTCCAGTCGTAAGATCTCCAGTTGCCAGATTTCGAACGATCAAAGTGATCGATTGTGTTCCTGCATTTCCCCCCATTCCGGCGACTATAGGCATAAGAGAAGCGAGTAACACGTATTTTTCGATCGTTTCTCCGAAAAAGGAAACGACTGAGGCCGCAAGAGAGGCGGTTCCTAAATTGATCATAAGCCAGACCATTCTTCTTCTTGCAGAAGTAAGAACCGAGGAAGATAATTTTTCTTCTTCAGAAACTCCTCCTAGGCGAAGAATGTCTTCCGAGGCTTCTTCGTGAACGATGTCTAAAATATCGTCTACGGTAATTCTTCCTAAAATTCTTCCTAAATCGTCGAGCACCGCCACCGAAACTAAGTCATACTTACGAAAAATTTTAGCGACTTCTTCTTGATCCGTATCGTAATGAATCGAAGTAAATCCGGTTTTCATCAGACGATGTACTTTTGTATTGAGAGGAGCGAGGAATAAATTTTTTAGTTTTACATATCCTTTGAGTATGTTGTTTTCGTCAGTGATATATAAATGATAAATATCATCCGTATCTCTTGCGATTTTTCTAAGTTTGATGATTGCCTTTCGAACCGTGTCCGTTTCTACCGCGGAAGCAAACACTGTGTTCATCAATCTTCCGGCGGAGTCTTCTCGAAACGTAAGTTGTTTTCTAACTTGAGAAGAATCTTCTTTGTCGATCGAATTTAAAATTTCTTCTGCTTTGTCTTTCGGAAATTCGGAGATGAGGCTGGATAATTCGTCTGTTTCTAAATTTTCCAGAATGGGAGAAATTTCTTTCATCTGGAAACGAGAGATTAAGTCTGCTTGAAATTCTTCGTCGAACTCTACTAAAATAGAACTTTGTAATTCGGAGTCACATCGTTTGAATACATAAAAGGCTTCGTCTTCTTCTAACTTTTCCAGTACCTCCGCTATGTCCGCAGGGTGATTCTGTTTGAGGAAAAGATCTAAAAAAGTGTTTTGTCCTGCTTTGATTTTTTCCGAGAAAAATTCGATCCACTCCTGAGAAGAGGGATTTGCCTTTTCCGAAAATAGTTCGTGTCCCACTCCTCTTTCTTCCATAAACTTCTCTCCAAGAAAAAACGGTTTTTAGTGAACAGGATTGAGAACGGAACCGACCGATCAATGAATTTCTAAACAAACCTTAAAAAAGGAGTGACCCGATCGTAAAGCGCTCCATTTTAGAAAGAAAGTGATCAAGATGAAGCCATTTCTGAAATTCTATTTTCTCTTCGTTTTAACTTTAAATTCCGTTTCCGCTGATGTATTTTATTATCCTTGGGAATACAACAAAGTATATAACGAGAAAATCACTTTGGAAATTGAATTGGATTCCCTGAGAACCAGATATAGAAATGAAACTGAAAATTCTAAAAAGGAACGTTTAGAATTCGATTCTAAAATTCGTTCTTTGGAAGAATTACTTTCCAGAGAAAAGGAATTTAGAGCCAAAGATAACGACCTAAACGTAGAAAAAATTAAAGTTTTAGAAAATCAAATTTCGGTTTTAAAAGCAAAGAGTTCTAATAAGGAAAAAGAACTGATCGATGAAAATGAAAGACAATCTAAAAAGTTTAGAGATCTGATTGATGGCTTAAAAGAGGACTTGGAAAAAGAAAGGGAAAATTGTCAAAAAAAAACCGAGGCTCTTCAAAAAGAATACGAAAAAAAAATTTCGGATTTGGAAAGTAGAATTCTAGTTTTAAACGACGAAATTTCTAAATTGAAACATCTTTCTGAAAATCAAAAGAAAGAATTGGATCGTCTTTCCGACCAAGCAAATGAGTTGGAAAATAAACTTACCGATGAAATCAAAAAAGGGCAGATCCGTCTCAAACGATTTCACAACAGACTTGTAATCAATATAGATGATAAGATTTCATTTGACTCCGGTTCTGCAGATTTAAAAAAACAGATCCTTCCTGCATTGGATAAGATCAAAGAAATTTTGGGAAATTATCCTGGAAATTTAATCATCATAGAAGGACATACGGATAACGTTCCGATTCGAACCAAAAAATTTTCGGATAACTGGCAACTTTCCGGTGAAAGAGCCCTTTCCGTACTTCATTACTTTTTAGAAAGTAAGATTTTAGATCCTAGAAACTTTTCACTCGCGGGTTATGGTGAATTTCAGCCAATCGTTTCTAATGACACTCCCGAAAATAGAGCACTCAATCGAAGAGTGGATATAGTAGTCGTTCCACGTTGATGGATGATTTTTTTCAACTTCATCACGTAAAAAGAAGTCAAGAGAAAGGTCTGAAAAGATCCATTCTTCTTGCGATTTTAGTTTCTATTTCCATCTTTTTTGTAGAGTTATTTGGAGGATTTCAAAGTGGTAGTATCGCTCTTCTTGCGGATGCGGGGCATATCATTACGGATACGATTGCTTTGTCTTTGTCTTTGATTGCTGTATTACTTTCTTCTAAAAAACCGAATTCTAAATTTTCATTTGGTTATTATAGAATCGAAATTCTGACTTCTCTTTTAAATTCTATTTTAATTTTTGGGATTTCGTTTTATATCTTTTACGAAAGTATAGAAAGGTTTCAAAATCAGAAAGAGATTTTGAGTTTTCAGATGATCTTTTACAGTTCTTTCGGAATTATTTTTAATCTGATCAGCGCTTGGGTTTTATTTCGTTTTAGCGGCGAAAATATCAATATCAAGTCCGCTTATGTTCACGTTTTAAGCGATCTTTTGTCTACGGTAGGGGTTTTAGTTGGTTCGGTTTTGATTTATATTACGAGTTGGAACTGGATCGACCCTTTGATTAGCGTTTTGATTTCGATTTTGATTTTACGTTCTGCTTGGGGAATTTTTAGGGAAACAATATCTGTTCTTTTGGAATCCTCTCCAAATACATTCGAAATTACTCATATTCTGGAATACGTTCGTAAGGTGGAAGGAGTAAGCCAAATTTTGGATTACCACTTTTGGGCGATTACGAGAGGAATTTACGCTTGTACTATGAGGGTTTCAATTGTGGATTTAAAATTTACAGAGGAGGTCGTATTTAAATTCAATCAGATTTTGAAATCTTCCTTTGGATTTGATTTTGTCACCATTCAATGTGAAGTGCCAAACTTAACCGAAAAAATTCAAGAACTACCTCTTGCGAACTATCAGGAAATGCATCAACATCATCATCATTGAGTTTTTAAGATTCATCCGTAAAATCCGTGATTTGTAATAGTTCCTACAGTTTGAGAATTTAACAGTGAAACTTCGATTTGTAATAGTTCCCACAGTTTGAGAATTTAATAGTGAAACTTCGATTTGTAATAGTTCCTACAGTTTGAGAATTTAACAGTGAAACTTCGATTTGTAATAGTTCCCACAGTTTGAGAATTTAATAGTGAAACTTCGATTTGTAATAGTTCCTACAGTTTGAGAATTTAACAGTGAAACTTCGATTTGTAATAGTTCCTACAGTTTGAGAATTTAATAGTGAAACTTCGATTTGTAATAGTTCCTACAGTTTGAGAATTTAACAGTGAAACTTAGATTTGTAATAGTTCCTACAGTTTGAGAATTTAACAGTGAAACTTAGATTTGTAATAGTTCCTACAGTTTGAGAATTTAACAGTGAAACTTCGATTTGTAATAGTTCCTACAGTTTGAGAATTTAATAGTGAAACTTCGATTTGTAATAGTTCCTACAGTTTGAGAATTTAACAGTGAAACTTCGATTTGTAATAGTTCCTACAGTTTGAGACTGTTTTAGCGTAAGGCTCTGATTTTTTTCAGGATATTTTTCTGATAAATAGGCGTTTTACCGGGATGGATCGAATAAAAAAGTCCAATATCCGGAAACATATTGGATAATTCAACTCCGCTAACAAGGTCCGTAAGCCAAGAATAGATCAAATCCAGAGCGGTTTCATAGCCGTAAGGGTGAACTTCTTCCATTCTGAAATTTGGATTTTGGTCTTTTTTTCTAGAAATTTCAAGAATTTTAGAATATAATAATTGTTGAATATCTAATATTTTTCCAGCGATTCTAGGGTCTATGTCCTTTTTTTCTTTTAAAAGTGTTTTTACAATCAAATCCACGTACCCACAAAAAAGTGCCGAAGCAGATAACATTTCGGATAAATGGATTTCGGGCGCAAAATTTTGGTAGTTTAAAAAGATTAAATTTTTAAGTGGAAGAGATAAATCATTTCCTTTGAGTCTACAGTGAGTCGCTTCTTTTGCGTATTCTAAATCAAAAATTTCCAAATCAAGACCGTGAGAGTCTCGTGGTAGATAAATTACGTCGAAAGTATCGGAGGTGGATCTGGCTACGATCAAAAATCCGCTACAATTTGCTCCATTGGTTAAAAAAGACTTGGATAAACTTAGGATAATTCTTTCGTTTTCGATCCTATAATTGGTAAGTATATTGGAAATTCTTCCCTTCCATCCGGTTTCACTGACACCCATAGAAACGATGTTTTTTCCCGAACTTACATCGTTTAAAAGTTTTGTTCCGATTTGGATCACTTCTTCTTTTTGGAGGATTTTATGGATTGTGTTTTCGTTTAAAAATCCGTCCGATACGAATTTTAAAATTCTTCCCGCGACGTTGGTCTGTGCCATTACCGCAATTCCGAGTCCAATTCCTCTCGGATAAGAACCGAGTTGATAGATTTTTTGGTGAAACATTTCGAAGGATCCGCCTGCAAGGGCTTCTAAATATCCCTCTTCTATCAAATAAGGAAAAGAATCTTTGAAAACGTTTCGATATTCGTTAGGCGGAATAGAAGATAAGAACTTTTTTAAACTCATAATACTCTATCATTTTTTATTTTGTTTTTCGTGAAATTTTATCTGAAGAAGATTTTTCATTCCCCGATGTAAATATTTTTTTTAGATATTGTCCCGTATAAGAATTTTTAATTTTGGCTATGTCTTTTGGAGTTCCTTCCGCAATGACAAGGCCTCCACCATCTCCCCCTTCTGGTCCCATGTCCACGATCCAGTCCGCTTGTTTGATTACGTCTAAATTGTGTTCGATGACAATCATGGAGTTTCCACGATCGACTAACGTATGAAGTACTTCTGAAAGGTGTCTAACGTCTTCAAAATGAAGTCCGGTGGTGGGTTCATCTAAAATGTAGAGAGTTTTTCCGGTCGGTCTTTTAGAAAGTTCCGTTGCGAGTTTGATTCTCTGAGCTTCTCCCCCGGAAAAAGTAGTCGCAGGTTGTCCTAAACGAATATAACCTAGGCCTACTTCTAATAAAGTTTCCAGTTTTCGTTTTACGATTGGAATATTTTCGAAAAACTGATTCGCGTCTTCTACGGTCATTTCTAATACGTCGAATATATTCTTTCCTTTATAACGAACTTCTAATGTTTCTTGATTGTATCTTTTTCCTTTACAAACTTCACAAGTCACATATACGTCGGGTAAAAAGTGCATTTCAATTTTGAGAATTCCATCTCCTTCGCAGGTTTCACAACGTCCACCACTCACGTTAAAACTAAATCTACCCGGACCATAACCTCGTAGTTTTGCCTCTTCCAATCCGGCAAACATCTCCCGGATCGGCGTAAATAAACCTGTATAGGTGGCCGGATTAGAACGAGGAGTCCTTCCGATCGGAGATTGGTCTATGTTGATGATCTTATCAATATTTTCGAATCCTTTGATCGTTTTATGTTTTCCCGCTAAGGTTTTCATTTTCATTACCTTATGGGCCGCAGCGTTGTAAAGAATATCATTGATGAGGGTGGATTTTCCGGAGCCAGATACGCCTGTAATGACGACTAACTTTCCCAAAGGAATGTTTACGTCTATGTTTTTAAGATTATTTTCCTTCGCTCCTATAATTTGTAGTTTGAATCCGTTTCCTTCTCTCAGTTTTGCAGGAATTGGAACTTTTAATCTTCCGGAAAGATATTTCCCAGTAAGAGAATCTTTGTGTTTGGAAACTTCTGCGGGAGTTCCCGCACAAACGATAGAACCTCCATGAACTCCCGCTCCTGGTCCCATATCGATTAACCAATCCGATTCTTCCATAGTCTCTTGGTCGTGTTCTACGACTAACACGGTGTTACCTAGGTCTCTTAAATTTTTAAGAGTAGAAATTAGTTTAGTGTTGTCTCTTTGATGTAGACCGATAGAAGGTTCGTCTAAGATATACAAAACTCCCATTAATCTTGAACCTATCTGAGTTGCTAAACGAATCCTTTGCGCTTCTCCTCCAGATAAAGAACCAGCACTTCTTTCCAAAGTAAGATAACCGACTCCCACATCGTTTAAAAAAGAAAGTCTCTGATGGATTTCCTTTAATATGGGTTTAGCGATGATTTCTTCTGCACCAGTCACTTTAAGGTTTTGAACGAAGTTAAGCGCTTTTTCGATCGAATACGAAGTGAATTCGTCTACAGGAACGTTATGCACTTTTACAGAAAGACTTTCTCGCTTCAGACGTTTGCCTTTACAGGAAGTACAAGGATGATTGGTCATGTAGGATTCGAACCACTGACGCATGGAATCCGATTTGGTTTCTTTATATCTTCTTTGAAGATTTGGAATTACACCTTCGTATTCTTTTGTAAATTCGTAATGAGAGTTGGCTCCTCTAAAATCGTATTCAATTTTGATTTTTTTGTCTCCGTAAAGAATTGTTTGTCTAGTCTTTTCGGAAAGATCTTTCCAAGGAGTGTTCATTTTGAATTTTAGAGAATCGGATAAGGATTTGAGAGTGGCCATAAACCAAAATCCGTTACTTTTAGAACCTGCCCAAGCTTCGATACAGCCGTCTACTAAAGAAAGTTCAGGATCATTTACTAAAAGATCTTCATCAAATTCTAATAAACTTCCTAAACCGTCGCAAATTTCGCAGGCTCCATAAGGAGAATTGAATGAAAACATTCTAGGAGAAAGTTCTGTAAAACCAATATCGTGTCCGTTGGGACATGCCATCTTTTGGGAAAGAACGTGGTCTTTAGAACCGTCGTCTAAGATTACAAGTCCCTCGGATTGTTTGAGAGCGGTTTCTACAGAATCTGCAAGCCTACTTCTGATTCCTTCCTTCATTACAATTCTATCTACTACGATTTCGATGGAGGTTTTAAAATTCTTTTTTAATACGATTTCTTCCTCTAAGGTTCTGATTTCACCGTTGATTCTCACACGATTGAAACCGTCTTTGCGGATCTTTTCCAGTATATCCTTGTGTTCTCCTTTTTTACCTGAAATCACAGGTGCAAGAATTTGCAATTTGGATCCTTGAGGAAACGCAAGTACCCGAGCAGTGATTTGGTCAATCGACATGGATTGAATGGGAGTTCCACATTCGGGACAATGCGGTTTTCCTACTCTGGCGTATAAAAGGCGTAGATAGTCATAGATTTCCGTAACTGTTCCGACAGTGGATCTTGGATTTCTATGAGTGGTTTTTTGTTCGATTGAAATGGCGGGGGAAAGACCTTCGATCAGGTCCAGATCTGGTTTTTCCATCTGGCCTAAAAATTGTCTCGCGTAAGCGGAAAGACTTTCTACATATCTTCTTTGACCTTCTGCGTAAATCGTATCAAAAGCGAGAGAAGATTTACCGGAACCGGACAATCCTGTAATGACTACGAGTTGATCTCTAGGAATATCCACGTTTATGTTTTTAAGATTATGTTCTCTCGCTCCGCGAATCCTAATTTCCTGCAATGAAATACCCTCTTGCTTTTTAGGATTTATAGCGTGATTAAATCTGAAAACTCCTTTCCTAAAAGAAATTCTTCTTTTTCAGGAAGAATCTAGTTTTCAAACTGACAGCATGTTTCGAAATTTTCTGCAAATTGTATTCATTCCCTTCCGATTGATTTTTCAATTCGTTCGTTGGATTCGATTTCGATTTTTTTCTGGAGATCATTACTTTTTAGAAATTCCTTCCGAATTTTCAAACTATCGAAAATCCTTTTTGATGAAACTTCTCTCTTCTAAAGAAGAAGAAGTTTTTTTTACAGATTTTTTATTAGAGCTCAAACTACTTTCTCAAATTCCTAATTTAAAAAAAGTTTCTATACTCATTCAACAACCGGAATACGGATTCGGTGAAACTTTAAACATTGCAGAAGGGTTAAGGGTTTTGAAAGAACGAGGGATTGTATTAGAAGGATTTGCACTTACGGGAGGACTTAAATCCTTGTTTTTATTAGGAGTTTGTAATGAAAGATTCAGCAGCGAATCTTCCGAATTTTTTCCAGTTTTACCTTCTGCAGAATCTTTTTTCTTCGGAAATGCAGGCAAAAAATGGGGAGTCAGGGCGGAAACTTTTCAAAGCGGACCTTATAAATCTTTCGGAGAAACATTTCAAAGAGATAAGTTTTCATCTAAGGCGAGAGAGAATCTAAATTCTCTTCTTAAACAAATGACGGATGATTTAGAATCTATATTCAAAAGTTATACTGGATTTACGCTTAAAACTTTTGCCGAACCTTTTTTATCCGCAAAAGTATTACGAGAAAGAAAGTTTGTCACCGAATTTTTAAACGAAGAAGATTTTAAAGAGAATTTTCTCTATACAAATTATCAACATGAAAATGAAGATCAAAAACCTTCTTCTAAAGAATTGAGCCTTTCTTCTCTATATCGTTTTTCTAAATTAAAAAACTTTAAAATAGTCTCTAAAAAACCACCCGTGGTGGCCGTTCTTCCTTTAAAGGGAAATATTCATCACGATACGATTGGAAAGGGCGAAGGTAAGACAGACGGTATTTCTTATTATTCGATCAAAGAAGCGCTCAAAGAATTAAAAAAGGAATCCTCGGTTAAAGCGGTGATTTTGGAGGTGGATTCTCCCGGCGGTTCTGCTTTTGTATCGGAATTATTATATCAGGAAATTCTAAAGTTACAAAAAAAGAAACCTGTATATGCGTATGTGCAAAACATTTCCGCAAGCGGAGGATATTATCTTTCTTGTGGGGCTTCTAAAATTTATGCCTCTCCCTATGGAATCGTGGGGAGTATTGGAAGTATATCGATTCGTTTTGATTTAAAGAATCTTTATTCTAAATTAGGAATCACTAAAGACAGGGTGGGGTTTTATAAATACAGGGATCTTCTTTCTGAGTATGGCCCTATTCATCCAGAATCTAAAAAACTGATGGAACAGGAAATCAAAGAATCGGAAGGACTTTTTTACAAAAGGGTTTCTGATTCCAGAAAAATTCCTATTTCTGATTTAGATAAGCGGTTTGGGCAGGGAAAGGTTTTCACTTCGAGTCAATTTTTAAAGGAAAAGATGATCGATTCTATCACTGACTTTTTAAGTTTATTAGAAGATATTAAACAAGATCTAAAAGTGCAAAAGATTCAAGTTCGATATTTACCTTCTATATTTACGTTTCAAAGTTTTCTAAAATCTTTAAAGCCAGGTTTTTTATCGAACGTTTTTAGCAAAGATGTGACTTCTTATTTTCCTAATGTTTTAGAATCTGAGAATTCGTTGAGAAAAAAATTTCAATCTATAGAAGCCCAATCTTTATTGAGTTCCTCATTTTGGAATCAAGGCTGATCGAATCGTTTTTTCTAAATTGTAAGAGTTTCTACATTTTAAGGTTTTAGAATGGTCTGTTTCGTAAGTGCGATTAAAAATCTTTTTACGGTTATATACTACTCGAACGTATGAAAATAGTACCAAGTTATTAACGGCCAAATTTACGAAAAAAATAGCGGTACTTAAAAAATACCGCAAGTTCGGGATTTACGAAATTTTAGAGCAGAACCAAAACATTCAAATTTTTGAAACAATCTAACCCCAAGTATTCTATTTATACGTCCGAGTAGTAATAAAGTATCAATACTTCTTTTGTGATAAAAACTGAAAGTATCAAGATGTTATAATCTACGACAAAAAAATAGTAGTTCCTACATTAGAATTGTTGAAAGTGAAGATTAACAAAACTGCTTCCATCGACCATTTCTATAAAATAGAAACAGATAAAGAATTCATTTTTCAACAACTCTATGATTGAAGCATAAAATCCTTTTATCTCGAAGCGGCTTTGGAAATTCGATTGATCAGAACCTCTTTCCATTTTCCTTCTTTTGGAATTTCACACCATGCTTCTGTAACTCCTCTTCGGTCACATTCTACAAAAAAAGAATAGATTTCTTTCATATATTCTTTGTTAGATGAAACTAAAACTTGATAAACAGAATTGGATTCAAAATGAAAACCAATTTGAGCGAATTCTTTAGGGATTCCTTTTAAAGAATTTTTGAATATAACCTTACAAGCGGGAGAATAATGTCTGTATTTAAGACCGGGGCTTATAGGCGTCACATAAGAAGTTTCGTCTGATGATTTCATTTCTTGAAGGTCGGGTAAAATTTCTAAAAGGTCATTTTTATCTATAAAACCGGGCCGAAGTAAGATCGGAGGTTCGGAAATAAAATCGATCACTGTGGATTCGATTCCTATCTGAGGTTCTTCTCCTTTTAGAATACAGTCTACTTTTCCTGTAAATTCTTCCAAAATATATTCCATTTTTGTTAAGGATGGTTTTCCAGAAAAATTAGCGGAAGGGGCTGCAACTGGAACTTTACAGAATTCTAAAAACTTTAGAGCCGTAGGATTGGAAGGAATTCGAACGGCAACCGAATCTAATTCCGCTGTAAAAAGATTTTGATTTTTCTTTTTAAAAATTCCTGTGATCGGCCCGGGAGAAAATTTTTGGAAAATCAGATCGGCCCTATCGTTCGTTTCTCCACAATCTTTAAGAGAAGAAAAATTTTCTACGTGAAGTATAAGAGGATTGTCGGAGGGTCTGTTTTTTACTTTATAGATCCGTTTACAAGCGTTTATGTCAAAAGCGGAAGCCCCGATCCCATAAACAGTTTCCGTAGGGAAAACGACAAGTCCGCCTTTCAGCAAGATCTTTGCCGCCTCCAAAGTTGAATCTGTGATTAAAGTGTTAACCTTGTTTTCCGACAAACTTTTCAGAATGATCTTGAGAATCTATCTTTGCTTCTTCTGGATTGGTAGGTTCCGTTTTGGATTTATTTGGATCTTGAACCGGTTCTTTTATTTTTTCTACGGGAGGAAGTTTATTAGAAACTAATAATTCTAGATAATCGTTGATTCCAGGATCGTTGTCACTGATCAATTGCCAAAAAGAGAAACCACCTAGGTCGTATTGTCTTAGAAGATTCATTTTGTCTTCGAATGCTTTGCGGTTCATGTAGAAAGCTACACGATCACAACCTTCCGATTTATACCAGATGCTTGGATCTTCGTAGGTTTTGCCGGTATGAACCCAAGAAAATTTGGAAAGATTGATCCAAGAACTGGAGTTTTTGGTATTTGCAAGAATCTGATCTATGTTAGTCGGTTGTCTGTGGATTCCGAATTCTTTTTTACGAACCGCGTCCTGATAATAAACAGACTTGATTTTAGAATTACAATTCAAAGCCCAATCGTAGCCATAAGTAGGAATTGCCATATACAATTGTTTAGTCGGAACTCTTGCCTTTGCATATTCGATAATACTTTTGATCCAAGTGTTCGGGGCCTGCGGACCCGGACCTGGATTTCTATATTTTCTAGGGTGCAATTCGTATGCCATAATCTTAATACGATCCGCATACTTTGCGAGAAAGGCGTAATCATGAGTCATAGGCCCTCTCCAATTTTCTGCGTAATCCATTTTGATTTTATCTTTTAAACCTTTGCAAGCTTTCATCGATTCTTTTTTAGCAGGAGTTTTTGGATGAACCGCAACCGAAAGAATTTTTCCTCGTTTATGAATTTCCTTAGAAAGAATGACTATAAATTCTTCGAACTTTTCTTTTTTTTCACAACTCATTCCTTCGTAGTCTATATCAATTCCGTCATAGCCGTATGTATCCAATTCGTAAAGAATATTAGAAAGATGTTTATCTCGAATGTCGTTACGCCCGTTCATTCCAATGTTTTCGGAAATTTTTTCGTATTTATTTTCCCAACGAAAGATCGTAGGAATGATCTTTACGTTCGGATTGAGTTTACGAAGTTCAGAAACTCGTTCGTGTTTTTGAGAACTTCCCCAGCTAGAATAAAGGTCTCCGTTATTGGTTTCGCGCCCTTTCATTCCGTAAATAAAAGGATGAATTTCATTATAGAGATGAACCGTTTTTCTCATCGCTTCGTAATCAGAAAACCAAGTGGAGGCTCTAAAAGAAGTATTTTCGTCCGCTTTTGGAAGTAAGGTGGCTTCAGGCATATCCTGATCGTCTTTACCGAATGAAAAAAAATTAGATTTAGGTTCTGATTGAGTCGAAGAAGAATTTTCTGTTTCGGATGAGTTTGTAGTTTTCTGATTGGGAAAAAAATTTCGAATTTCGTCTACGATCCCGATGGAACTGGAGCGAAGGTTTTCGTTGGAAAGAGTGGAATCGCTCTTTTTCAGAAGATGAATCCCTAAAAAAAAGGAAAGTGCAGATAATAAAAACCAACTCAAAGAATAAAGTAGGATTTTATATTTAGGTTCTGATTTTATAGAATCGTTAGAAATGGATTGTATGTCTTCTTGTTCGTGTGCCATCGGTTTTATAGTTTCATTATCGAATCAAAATCTAAGAAAATAAAGAAGTTTCTTAAATCGATGAACTGGAAACCCACTTCCAAAAATTTATTTGATTAGAGACTGTCAAACGGTTCTTTTTTACAAGTTGACGAATTCGTGTGATAAAGATAAAAAATCGCTTATGCAACTTTCTAAATCCGTGAAATTATTTATTATCTTAAACGCTTTCTTTTTATCCTTTTTAATTCTAGCGGAACTAACCGGTTCCAAACTTTTTGTCTCATTTGGGTTTACTCTTACGATGGGAGTCATTCCGTTTCCGGTGACGTTTATTGTAACCGATCTTCTAAACGAATATTTTGGAAGAAAGGGAGTTCGTTTTACTACACTTGTCGGGATGGTTATGATCTTTGTGGCTTATTTTCTTTTGATGTTGGATATGTCTATTCCTGCGGCTTCCAATTCTCCTGTAGATGATCATTCTTTTAATGTAGTTTTTGGGAATTCAGGAAAGGTAATCGTAGGTTCGATTGTGGCGTATTTGATCGGCCAATTGATTGATATTCAAATCTTTCATTTTTTACGTGTCAAAACGGATAATAAATATATTTGGTTACGCGCTACAGGTTCTACAATCGTTTCTCAACTTGTGGATTCTTTTGTAGTGATTTATATAGCGCTTGGAGGAGGTAAACTCAGTTTCCAAGAGTTGAATCAAATTTCCACCAACAATTTTCTTTATAAATGTGGAGTGGCGATTGCAATTACTCCTTTGATTTATGGGGCTCATAGTTTGATCGATTGGTATTTAGGAGAAGAAGCAGAAGTTATGGTTCAGTTTGCAATGAAAGAAGGAAGATCCAATACGGAACCAATTTCTCCGGGATGAAAAATTTCTAGAAGATACAGTTTAAACTTAGAACCTGTCCCAAAAACATCGATGACCCTGAGATTGAGTTTCACAAAAATGTGGGAACTACTACAAAAATTTAAAGACACTACAATTGCTCAAAAGTTCTCAAATTACCAAATGTGACCAAATTTGTAGGAACTACTACTTTTCTTGATTTGGAGTCACGTGAATTTGACGTAAGAAAATCGGGGCGAATCCGGCTTGTCACAGGCAGCCGGACCGGGTTCTTTAGCTCTGGTCAATAAATTGCATACAGGAAACATAATACAACAATTGTCTTTAGGTTTAATTTAGAACGCGATCTAAAACGCAATCCATAGAAGAGAGCGTTCTGCTTTAGTTTTTCCGCAATAATCCCTTTCGCGTTAGGCCGAATTCACGTTAAATGATAAGAGTTTTACATGAAAATTCTAAAAGATACAAAAAAGTTTTTTGAAAAACGAACTCGTTCCAATAAATCATACTTTAGAAAATAAAAAATCGTTCTAATTAGAAAAATTAAGATCGATCTATCGGTTAAAGAAAAGGATGCAAAAAAAGATTTTTTTTATTATTCTCAGTTTTACATTTTGTTTTAAACCCCAGATGACATTTGAATCTGTACAAAAGGGAAAGGATTTAGAAAAAATCTCTGAAATTTCTATAGATGAATTTTTTCAACTTTGGTCACAAAATCGAAGAAAATTAAAGTTTCAAACAAATGTAAGATCTCTATTTGAAGATTTGGAATACACTTATTTTGGAAAAACAGATATTTACGGATACACCTGGAAAAATCGTTTTTTTAAGATAAAGAAAAATCTTTTACAAATAGAATTTCCGAATTACCAGACCTTTTTTGCAGAAGATTTAGAAAAATATTATTTTGATCACCTACGATCTAAAAAAGATCTCATTGATTTAGATCGATTAGAAAATCAAGATTGGAAAGAATGCAGACCCAATTATTCTTATTCACTCCTCCGTCAAAAAGTGACGCTTCAAATACGTTGGAAGGTAGATTCAAGTTGTCCTAAATTGTCCGTTTTTCAAGGAAGAATAGATAAAATCCATTATGACTTAAACAGCGGAAAAATTTCTGAATAAAATTTAAAGATCACTACGTTTTATCAAAATACGCTCCAAAAGATTAAATGAGTTGGGTAATTAAAACGTCTCGTTTCTATTGGAACTCGACGGACCTTAAACTTTTTTGTAGTATATCGTTATTTTTAAAAGGCATTTAAATTTTTGAAAAAATTTAGGTTGTATTATTGAAATTGCTTACTTTCAAAAGAAGAGCGTAATCTTTGGACAAGAATTGTTTATCAATAAAAAGTTAATATTTAAGGCGTTTTGGAATTTGAAATCGAACTGTAATTGCCTAACTTTTAGGAAAGAGCGAGATTTAGTGTCTAAGAAAAATCGAAAAATAAACGAATGTATTTTTAAAATACGTCCTAAAAAATAAGTAGTTTAAGATCTATATCTTGTTACAATTAAAATATTCAATAAGATTAATATAGTGGTTTTTAAAAATATGAAAAAGGGAATTTTCTCAATTTTGTTTCTAATTTCCTGCAGTATAAAACCAAACATACCTTTTGAAACGGTTCAACAAGGAGAGAATTTAGAAAAAATACCTCTCGTTTCTTTAGATGAATTTTTTCAACTTTGGTTACAAAATCAAAAATATCCAAAAATGGCGGGGATCAATTTTAAAAAACTTTTTGAAGATAAAGAGTTTCAATACTTTGGAAGAAAAGAATGGAATCGTTTTATTCCCATATCTAAGTGGCGTTTTTTCAAAATTCAAAAAGAAATTCTAAGTAAAGAGTTTCCAAATTATGAATCTGTTTTTAGGCAGGACTTTAGTGGTCATTTTCAGAATCAAGTTCTTCCAAAATTAGATTGGAAGTTTTACTTGGATATAAAGTCAAAAGTGATAGATAAAGAAGATTGTATAAATCCCTATCAGTATTCTTATTCTCTTGTAGAAAATAAAATCATATGTACTATAAAATGGAATGTGGAAAGTTGTGAAGAACTAATTTTACTGAAAGATAAAACCTATCGATTGGTCTACAATCTTAGAAAGAAACAATTTGAAGAATGATTGCCTCATTTGATTTTATCAGATCAAAATCAAAAAAATAGAACTGTTGAAAAATTCCATAGTGGCGTTTAACAAAACTATTTCAATTGCTCGTTTCCATAAAATAGAAACAGATGGAGAATTCATTTTTCAACAACTCTAATATGAATTTATTCTTACAAAAGATAGAAATTTTAATTTTTAAAATGGTCATTCTAAAAATGAAGAACGTTGATTCTTTTTTAAGAAAAATAAAACCAGATTCTATTTTTCCAAGGATCTAAAACGGAAACATATTTAGAATCTTGAGCTTCCACGATAAACCCTCTGGAAAACAAAATGGTTTTAAAACTTTCCCATTCTTCTTTGTCTATCCGAAACGTCAGAGTCCCTGGACTAACCGGACAATTTTTGGATTCTTTACTAAAGATTAAAATTCCTTTTTTGTCCGGCCAGAAAAGTTCCGAGTGTGTTCCTGAATTGACTACGATCTTTAATCCGAAAAGTTCAGAATAAAGATTTGCGGATACGGTGCAGTCCGTGGATTGAAAGTTAGACGCGTAGAATTGAATCATTTTAGAAAGAGTATAAGGTTTTGGGACACGCTGTGAGAATAAAAAAGAAATCATCATTTTTCAATCGATTATTTTCGTTTTAAAAGAATGCGATTTTCTATCCGTTTAATTGATTGTCTAAAGAATAAAATCCAAAAAACTGGAAGTAGAATTTTTTGCGAGAACGATATGACAATGGATCCAAAAGAATACGTTCGTATATTTGATACAACTCTCAGAGACGGAGAACAATGTCCTGGAGCTGCGATGACCGAAAACGAAAAGTTGGAAATTGCTTCTCAACTCGCATCTATGCAAGTGGATATTATCGAAGCCGGATTTCCTGTTTCTTCTCCCGTTCAATTTCAAGCAGTCGAAAGAATTGCAAGAGAAACCGAAGGACCAACGATCGCAGCACTTGCCAGAGCCATGAAGGCGGACATAGAGGCCGCATTCAAAGCTTTACAACCCGCAAAAAAAAGAAGAATTCATACTTTCATTGCGTCTTCTCCGATTCATATGAAATATAAACTCGGAAAAGAACCTAAAGAAGTTTTAAAAATGGCTGTAGAAGCGGTAACACTTTGCAGACAATTTGTAGATGACGTAGAATTTTCACCCGAAGACGCAACTAGAAGCGAACCAGAATTTTTAAGAGAACTTTGTGAAGCAGTTATAGCCGCTGGCGCCACCACGATCAATATTCCAGATACGGTCGGTTATACTACTCCAGCAGAATATGGAGGTCTTTTTAAATTTCTACTTACCAATGTGAGAGGAGCGGAAAAAATTATTTTTTCTGCTCATTGCCATAACGATTTAGGACTCGCTACCGCTAATTCTTTAGCTGCGGTTCAAAACGGAGCTAGACAGATTGAATGTACTATCAACGGAATCGGAGAAAGAGCCGGCAATACTGCTATGGAAGAAGTTGTGATGGCTATGCGTACTAGAAAGGATACATTTGGAATTCAAACCCAGATTAAAACCGAAGAAATTGCTCGCGCCTCTTATCTTGTAAAAACGATTACCGGAATGCTCGTTCAACCGAACAAAGCCATCGTAGGAGCCAATGCATTTGCACATGAGTCAGGAATTCATCAAGACGGAGTTATCAAACATAGGGAAACCTACGAGATTATGAAACCTGAAACAGTGGGGCTTTCTTCCAATAGAATGGTTTTAGGAAGACATAGCGGTCGTGCCGGTTTTAAAGATAGAATTGTAAAATTAGGTTTTTCTCCTCAAGTAGAAGAATTAGAAGCAGCCTATCAAAGATTTTTAGAAATTGCAGATAGAAAAAAAGAAATCTACGACGAAGACATTAGAGCCCTTTTTTCCGAAGAAACTAGAAAATCTACAGGAGATCGTTTTCAATTGGAAGGTTTTACGGTTTCGACTGGAACCAAAAGTACCCCTACTGCGGGAGTGAGAATTTCAATCGACGGTTATGTGAGAGAAGAATCTGCAACCGGAGACGGTCCAGTAGATTCAATCTACAAAGCCATTCAAAAAGCGACCGGAATGGATCCAGAAGTTTCCAGACTTGTGATTTCTCCGGTTACCGAAGGTCAAGATGCAATGGCCGAAGCCTCCGTAACCTTGGAATATAAGGGAGATCGTGTTGTTGGAAAAGGAAGTTCCACGGATATTATAGAAGCATGTTCGAGGGCTTATATTTCCGCCCTCAATCGGCTTTGACTTTTTAAAATATTTTTAAATGAGAATATTCTAAAATTTTAAAATAATTTATTCATTTGTCGGATTTTAATGTTGATGAAAGAATTTATAAAGGTTTTCTTTCGAACTCTGGTTTTTTCAATAAATCTCCTACCTTTTTTTTAAAACGAGTCCAATCTTCCGGATGAGTATTATACCAACGAGGACAATCTTTCCAGCCTACAATTCCTTGATGTGTCCATAAGTCATCTACTCCTAAATTGTATTGAGAGCATAATTGAGCCGTAAGTTTGGCCGCGCTGTCTAAGGTTTTTTTTGTGAATTTTCCGATCATGTCTTGAACACATTGTTCGATTCCGATGGTATAAAAATTAGGACTATCCGGTCCTAATCTTTTTTCTTTTTCAGGAGTGTACGTTTTACTTCCACAATGATAGGCTATTTCATCTAAAGGAATACATTGTACAATTTCTCCGACAAGCCCTACTGCATAGTGTGCGCTTGCAAATCGACCATCCGGTGCCTTTAGACTTTCAAAATAATCTCGAATGTTTTGGGCGGTTGCTTTAGGTGAAGCCGTCCAGTGTAATACGATTCCCTTTACTTCTTTTATTTTTGTTCCAGGTCTACTGTGTGGATTGGGAGTTAAAAAGTTTTGTTTAATATTTAAATTGAATGTAATCACTGAATAATTCTCCTGTAAATAAATTTATAATTTCTTTATATTTAAGAAAAATTAATGTTTTAAATATTATTAAATGTTTATATTGAAATTGATATTATTTTTTGAATTGATGAAATTATAGCGCATCTTCAGAATTATGGAAAGTGATTTAATTAAAATAGTTTATCATAAATTACTTAAGTATTATTTTTAATTCTATTTAAGGAATAAGTATTCAAGAAAATAATTTTAAGGATTTTTTTAAAATTTAAAGACAAGGATTTCTCAAGAAATATACAATGAAATTATTTACTGCAAAGACATATAAAAATAATACTACGAGTTTGTTCTGAAAGTTAGAACACTTAAAGATCTAAGAGTAAAATCTAGATTTGTAATAGTTCCTACATTTTAAAGATCTAAGAGTAAAATCTAGATTTGTAATAGTTCCCACATTTTAAAGATCTAAGAGTAAATCTAGATTTGTAATAGTTCCCACATTTTAAAGATTTAAGAGTAAAATCTAGATTTGTAATAGTTCCCACATTTTAAAGATCTAAGAGTAAAATCTAGATTTGTAATAGTTCCTACATTTTAAAGATTTAAGAGTAAAATCCAGATTTGTAATAGTTCCTACATTTTAAAGATTTAAGAGTAAAATCTAGATTTGTAATAGTTCCTACATTTTAAAGATTTAACGGTAAAATCTAGATTTGTAATAGTTCCCACATTTTGAAAGAGTATACGTCCAATAATTCTCTTGCCGGTTTACCAATCTGTTTTCAACGTAGAGGAAAAGATTCATTATAAAAAAAGGTTTGTTATGAAATATTCTGAAATTTTCCAACCGATTCAAATAGGTTCCATTATTCTTCCGAACAGAGTCATAATGGGATCAATGCATTTAGGATTGGAAGGAATGCCCATGACTGCAGATAGAATGATTGCATTCTATGGTAGACGTTTTGACGGAGGCGTAAGCTTCATTACTACGGGCGGAATCGCAGTCAATCACGAAGGAAAAGGATCGAATATCTTTTTTAATTTTCAAAGAGAAGAAGACTGTAAGGAATTATCCGTTGTCGCTAATTCTCTCAAATCCAAAGGTATTTTTTGTGCACAGTTATTTCATGCTGGAAGATACGCTTATCATAGAGAACTCGTGGCACCTTCCGCATTGAGGGCTCCAATCAATCGTTATATTCCAAAGGCGCTTTCCGAAGAAGAAGCTTGGAAAACCGTAGAAGATTTTGGAGATTCTGCACTCAAAGCAAAAGAAGTAGGTTTTGGTGCGGTAGAAATAATGGGAAGTGAAGGTTATTTAGTAAATCAATTTTTTTCTCCAGTAACCAATCATAGAGAAGATTTCTTTGGCGGAAGTTCTGAAAAAAGAATGAACTTTGCAATCGAAGTGATGAAGAACGTACGCAAAAAAGTGGGAAAAGATTTTCCGGTGGTTTATCGTATGTCCGGAATCGATTTGATTCCAGGAAATCCAACGTTTGAAGAAGTGATACTTCTTGCGGAAAAATTAAAAGAAGCGGGAGCAGACGCTCTTAATATAGGGATCGGTTGGCATGAATCCAGAATTCCCACAATTTCTATGCTCGTTCCCAGAGGTGCTTGGGCAAAAATTTCCGGAAAGATCAAGGCAAAAGTCAAAGATATTCCTATCATTGCATCCAACCGAGTCAACATGCCAGAAACCATGTCTAGAATTTTAAAAGATCAGGAAGCGGATATTTTAAGTATGGCGAGACCTTTTTTAGCAGATCCTGATATTCTAAATAAGATCAAAGTCGAACAGGAAGAAAGAATCAATACTTGTATTGCTTGTAATCAAGCTTGTCTGGATCATACGTTTAAAGAACAGATGGTCTCTTGTTTAGTTAATCCTTCCGCAAATAGAGAATTAGAACTTAGTAAGTTAAAAAAAGCGGATAAAAAACACGTGATTGTAGTAGGTTCTGGGCCGGGAGGGCTTGAGTCTGCAAGAATTAGTGCGATTCGAGGTCATAAAGTAACTGTATTAGAAACCACAGATAAAATCGGAGGGCAACTCAATCTGGCCGCTCAGATTCCGGGTAAATCTGAATTTTTAGAAACGATACGTTATTTCAAAAATGAACTTAAAAATTTAGGAGTGGAAATTCACTTTGGCCATCATGCTACGTTAGACAGCATTCTCGCTCTCAAACCGGATGCAGTAATTTTTGCGACCGGGGTTAAACCGAGAGAATTTCATCTTCCTGGAATCGAAAAAAAGAAAACCGCGTCCTATGTGGATTATCTTTCCGGAAAGTTTCAACCTGGAAACAAGGTTGCGATTATAGGAGGAGGAGGAATTGGTTGTGACGTAGCTCATAAACTTACGGAAGAAGATTCCCCTACTATCGATTCTTACTTTCATCGTTACAATGTAACGTCTTATACGAATACACAAATTCAAAAAGAAAAATCGAACCGCAAAGTTTCAATCTTTCGAAGATCCGGAAAAATCGGTTCTGGACTGGGAGCGACTACCGCTTGGGCTTTACTTCAAGAATTAGAATCAAAGGAAGTAGGATTTTATACTTCTTTAAGTTATAAAGAAGTTACGGATCAAGGACTTGTGGTAGAAACTAAAAAAGATGGTGCACAAACGATTGAATGTGATTCTATCATTCTTTGTGCGGGACAACTGAGCGAAGTTTCACTTTACGAAGAATTTAAGTCCAAAGTTCCGGAAATTCCATCGTATTTGATCGGAGGCGCCAAAGACGCTTCTGGAATCGACGCAAAACGTGCTATGCTGGAAGGATTTGAAGCCGCGATTGAAATCGGCGTAAATTGAAAATTTAACAGTAAAATCCGGATTTGTAAGAGTTCCCACATTTTAAGGATTTAACAGAAAAATCGAACTCATATAAAAACGGATTCAAAATTTTTTCCAATTTGATGTTCTCCTCCGAATCGTACGAAGAACCGTACAAAAGAGGAAGGAGGAGAATTCATTGTATCAAAAATTTATTATAATCTTATCGTTTTTACTGTATTTCAATTGTATTTCCCAATTACAACCCGAAACCAATTTACAAAACTTAGCCGACAACTGGGAGATTTATATAGGTCCTCAATCGGATCATTTACTCATAAATCAGTACACGAAAGAGAATACCGAATTATGGAAACCGGTTCCAATTCCTTCTAATCTCAACGACTTTATAAAATGGAATCCGTCTAACGGAGAAATTTTACTTCGAAAACGATTTGATTTTAGAAATGTAGCAGACACATCGTTTTCTATTTCTTTAGGAAAAATTTCAGATCAAGTTCGAGTGTATTGGAACGGACAGGAGCTCTCGGAGGAATTATTTTCTGACTATAAGAATTCAATTCCCCAAGGTTACGATCGAACTAGAATTTATTCTATTTCCGAAAATAAAATATTCCAAAAAAATGAAATACTAATTTTCATAAGACCTTATTTCGATTACGAATACGGAATATTGTCAGGGCAATTGGAAATCGGACCTTCCACAACGATCTGGAAACGGTTTTATCTACGCGAAATCGGAGGACTTTTGATTTTTGGTTCCTTTTTGTTGATCGGAGGTTTCTTTTTGTTTCTTTCTTGGAGAGAAAAAAAATACGGAGAAAATTTTTATTTCGGATTTTTTTTAATTCTATTTTCTTTATTTCAGGCTTCCCTTTCAGATCTAAAATATTTTACCGGTTTTAAAATTATATACTTAAAGAAAGTAGAATATTCCTTTCTTGTATTTTTATTTCCATTGTTTTGCAGATTCTTAAACTCACTGTTTGGAAAAGTTAAAGGCCGGTTTCAAATCTTTTTAGAAATTACGGTATTGTTTCTATTCTTTTGGATTTTGTGCGCGGAAAGCGTTTTTGATTTGGACGCAATCAATCGATATGCTTTACAAATTTCTTGGATAGGATTTGTATATTTGAGTTTAAGAATTTTGATTCCGAATTTAAAGAAAAGTTTCGAATCCAGAACCATTTTTTTAGGGATCTTATTTTTACTGATCTGTGTAGGGATAGACGTATTTTCTCAAAGAGGGATGTTGAAAATGATTCGACTTTCCGGATTGGGTGTTTCTGGGTTTTTAGGATTTTTGACTCTTATACTCGCGAATAAATTTGTGAAGATGAAGGAAAAATTAAAGTCTTGGAATTCCGTGTTAGAAACTGCAATTCGAGAAAGAACTAAGGAACTTTCTTCTAGTTTGGAAGAAGTAAAAAATCTGAAAGAACAACAAGATGGAGATTACTTTTTAATCACACTTCTTTTCCAACCCTTTTTATCTAAAAATTTAGAAACCAATTATGCACAAATAGATATACATAGAAAACAATATAAAAATTTTCAATTTAAGAATCGATCTTATGAGATCGGAGGAGACGTAGTACTCAGAGAAAGCGCATTTATATCCGGAGTTGAATATCAGGTTTTGATCAACGCGGATGCGATGGGAAAATCTTTGCAAGGTGCAAGCGGAGCGTTGATCTTTTGTTCTATCGTAAAAAGTTTTTTACAAACACAGGATTATGAATTTAGAAATCCTGAAAATTGGCTTTTCCTACTTTATTCTAATCTTCAAGCGGTTTTTGAATCTTTTGACGGTAGTATGCTCGTTTCCGGGATTTTATCGTTGTATCAAATTTCTACAGGTGATTTATTTTTTATCAACTGTGAACATCCTCCGATCGTTCTTTCTCGCAATGGTAAAACAAGTTATTTAAAAGAAACCGCGGTTCTGCGTAAGATAGGTTTTCCGGATTCAGATTCTAAAATAAAAATTGAATATTATAAACTTTTGCCAGGGGATACCATTCTTTACGGTTCAGATGGCAGAGAAGATTTATACATACAAGATCCGTTTCATTCTTCTCGAAAACAAAAGTCATCGGTTCCAGATCTATTCTTTAAACTTATTCAAAATTCGATTCCGAAACTTGAGGATTTAGAATTTAAGATCCAAGAAAAAGGCACTCTTTCAGACGATCTAAGCTTTTTAAGAATTCAAATTGGTCCTGAAACCGTTTTTAAAAAGAATTTTTCCGAATCTGAAGTTTTGATTCGAAAAGGAAATGAATTTCTACAAAGCGGAAATTTTCAGAAAGCGTGTTTTCAATACGCAAGAGCTTCCATTTTAAATCCAGGAGATTTGAAATTATCCAGATCCGTTTTAGTTTTAGCTAAAAAGTCTGGAAATTTAAAGCTGATTCGTTTTTTTTCCGAAAAAATTCTTTTAAGAACTGATGGAATTCAAATTGGAAAGGATTTCTTACACAAAACAACTTCTCTAAGACTTAAAAGTGCAGATAATAACAATTTAATCTATAATTTAATTAAAAAATAAAAATTAATACAATTTTATGTAAAAATATTGTTGAATTTATTTCAAAACTATGTAATAGTTAATTCAATCCATTCTTTAGCGAAGAACCGGGCTCTTTGCAGGAATGATTCCGGAATAGCATTCTCCTCAAGTACCCTTGTTTTTCCGGAATATCTTTCAAATGCTAGCTCGTTTGCTGGGATAGGGTCCGAACCAAAATCAATAGATGATGGTTTGGATTCCGTCCCGGAATTTTTAGCCTTTAGGGAGAATGTATGAAGATATATTCAGGTGACATTATTTCCTCAAAGCTGGAGAAGCCCTTTTTATTTGTAACAAAAAATGGATTAAAAAAAAAGATTCTAATTCAAGAACCTCGTAAAGTTTTAGAAACTTCTTTGGCTAACAATTTAGAAAAAAACGTCTTAGTTATTTCTTATAATTTACTTTTAGATCATACAGGGGATTCAAGACTTGCGGAAAACGATTGTCTTTCGTTTTCCAATCGATTCCGTGAAATCTTTGCTCGGGATTCTTGGTTTTTTTTATCCAATCGAATTGAAACATTTCTTAAAGAACGAGAACAAGATAAATTCTATTTTCATTACGATTCTAAAATAAAATTCTGATTGAGTTAAACCGCACTCAATTTACTCTGAAACGATTCAGATTCCTACCAGAATTTTGATTTTATCCCCATTTGGAGCTCTCCATGAAATCTAGAGTAGTTACTTTTCATTACACACTTCACGATACTGAAGGCAATTTGATCGATTCTTCCGAGGGCAAGGCTCCACTTTCCTATCTAGAAGGGGTTGGGAATATCATTTCCGGTTTGGAAGAAGAGATGAAAAAAATGGAAACAGGCGAAAAGAGAAAAATCAATGTTTCTGCAGAAAGGGCCTATGGTATAAAAGATCCTGATCTTATTTTCGACGTTCCTAGATCTCAGTTTCCTCCCAACGAAGATTTACAAGTAGGAATGATGTTTCAAACTGACGAACCAGATAAGGTTTTTACAATTACAGAACTTCAAGAGGAATCCGTTATCGTAGATGGAAATCATCCACTCGCTGGTGTAGATTTGGTTTTCGATGTAGAACTTACAGGAATTCGAGAAGCTACTCAAGAAGAAATTTCACACGGACACGTTCACGGAGAAGGTGGGCATCACCATCATTGAAGTGTCTTGGAAAGAAGAACTAAATCCGGCTCAAATGGAAGCGGTACTGACTCAGGACGGGCCAGTACTCGTTTTAGCAGGTGCAGGTACAGGCAAAACTAAAACCATTGTTAGTCGATTAGCACAATTGGTTTCTTCCGGTGTCCCGGCGTCTTCCATTTTGTTACTTACTTTTTCTAGAAAAGCCGCCAGAGAAATGATTCTCAGGGCTTCTACGATCGGTAATAAAAAATGCTCCGAAGTTCAAGGTGGAACTTTTCATTCTTTTTGTAACGGAGTTTTGAGAAAATTCGCTCCCGTTTTAGACATTTCTTCTGGGTTTACAATTTTAGATGAATCTGATTGTCTAGATGTGTTTCAATTTTTAAGAAACGAAAAAAATTTCGGTAAAACTAAATCTAGGTTTCCTTCCAATGAAACCTTAGTATCCATCCACAGCGAAATTCAAAATACAGGAAAATCGCTTCCTAGTATATTAGAAAAAGATTATCCTTTATTTATACAAAAGGTCAAAGACATTTCTCAAATTTTTGAAGACTACAAGTCTTATAAAAAAGAACGATCTCTTTTAGATTACGACGACCTACTCTATTTTACCAGAGACCTTCTTGCTAATCATCCAGGGGTCAGAAACGCACTTTCCGAAAAATACAGATTTATCATGGTAGATGAATTTCAAGATACAAATAAAATACAAGCACATATAGCGTGTCTTCTTGCTTCGGAACATTCCAATTTGATGGTGGTTGGAGACGACGCTCAGTGTATTTATACGTTTCGAGGAGCTTCCGTCAGAGGTATTTTAGATTTTCCTAAAATATTCCCAAATACAAAAACGATCTTTTTAGAAAAAAATTATAGAAGCACACCTTCCATTTTAAATCTCGCAAACGAAGTACTTAGAAATTTTTCGGAAAAATACGACAAATATCTTTTTACGGATAACGAGAATGGTCCAATTCCGCAAGTTCTACAATTCGAAGATGAATTGGAAGAAGCGGAAGGAATTTCCAAAATTCTTTTAGAAAAAAGAGAGGAAGGAATTCCGTTTCAAAAAATGTGTGTTCTTTTTCGCGCTGGGTGGAATTCAAATCAACTCGAACTTGTACTCGCAAAACGGAATATTCCTTTTGTGAAATTCGGTGGAAAAAAGTTTGTTGAAACCGCTCATATCAAAGACTTACTTTCTTTGTTAAAATTACTTGTAAATCCCCTAGATTCTGTTTCTTGGATTCGGACTTTAAAATTAATTCCAGGGATTGGAAACGCGAAGGCCAATTCTATTTTAGATAAGATTCGAAAGTCATCCGGTTCTTTCGAAGTGCTTTCCGAAGAAAATGAAACCACGATCGGTAAATATATTTATCCTCTCTATAATCTTTATCAAAAGTATAAGGAAAACCACTCCGAAGTAAAAAAAATGGTTTCTGAGTTTATAGATTACTATCGGGTTCTTTTGGAAAAAAATTACGACGATTCCAAACGAAGATCGGAAGACTTGGATGCGGTTTTGGGATTTTCACTGAAATATAATTCTTTAAACGATTTTTTATCGGATCTCACGATGGATCCTACTTCTTTAAGTTTAGATAAAATGAAACCGGATGACACAGATTCGGACCTACTTAATTTATCTACGGTCCATTCTGCAAAAGGATTAGAGTTCGATCTTGTGTTTGTTTTAAATACAACCGAAGGAATTTTTCCTTCCAGTAAAAACTCGAATATTGAAGAAGAAAGAAGACTTTTTTACGTGGCGATCACAAGAGCCAGAAAAGAATTGTATTTTACTAGACCTTCTTTGGCTCAATCCAGATCTGGACCGTATTATACAAAACTTTCTCGTTTTTTAAATGAAATTCAATTTCCCGAAAAAGTTTATGAGTTAAAACTGATGTCTGGAAAATCCGTTTCTAAAAATTCTTTTGCAAATCAAGATTCTTTTGTAAAAAATACAAACGATTCTTTTTCTAGGATTCAAGACTACTTTGGAAACTAAAAACTTTATGTTTTCTACGTTCCAAAATCGAACCGAAAAGATCGAATCCTCTTTTGTTCTAAACATTTTAGAAAAAAGAATATTTGAATTTTCTAAACTTCCAAACGGAACATTTTTGAAAGGAAAAAAATTTGAAATTAAATTTTATCCTTACTCCAATTTAGGAAGTTCAATTCGAGTTTCTTCCGAAAAATTAGAATTTAAAATTCATTCTTCTTATTTAAATTCTGAGCCGGAAACTTTACAATCGGTGATCGATTTACTTTTATTTAAATTGTTGAAACATCCGATTCCGGATCAATTGGAAGAAGCGATCCGTAGGTTTTACGAAAATCATACCGATCAAAAAATAAATTCGAACAGAAATCGAAAACAAGTTCAACGCTCTTCTTCTCAAAATAAAAAACTGAGAGACATTTTAGAAAAACTCAATGATTCTTATTTGAAGATAGATCTTTCTAATTTAGAAATTTTTTGGGGAAAGTCTAAATCGACCACAAGGCTTGGACACTACGATCCAACACATAATATGATCGTAATCAATCCCATTTTATCCATTCAATCCGTTCCGGACTTCGTTTTAGAATACATAGTATTTCATGAATTACTGCACGTCTACTTTCCGGTTGTCAGAAAAAAGGGCAGAAACGTAATACACGGAAAAGAATTTAAAAAGTTGGAAAAAAAGTTTTTACACTATAAACAAGCAAATGTTTGGCTTAAATCCAAACATTTTAGAAAGATGATTTTGCATTGATTTTTTTGAATTTTCTTATTTTATTATATTCTAAAAAAGAGGTAAACGATGCATCCGAAAGTATTCGAAACTCTATATATCCGTAAAAATTATGTAGACGACGAATTGAGAAAACATTTAAAAGAAGTACAAGGTTTAAACTATCGTTCTTTGAACGATTATGACCGTGGAGTTTACGACGGTTACGTGCAGGCGATCACTGAAATTTTAAAAAAGATAGAAAGAAAGTTTTCACAGGCGGGATAGTTTGTTTCGAATTTTAGTTTTAGGTTCTGGTGCTATAGCCGGTTTATACGCCGGCAAACTTGCACAAGCAGGTTGTAAGGTAGATTTTTGGGTTCGAAAAAACTCTTCCGAATTAAAAAAGAACGGTTTTCAAATCGAAAGCGCCTCTTGGGGAAATTTTCATTATAAAGTAGAAAAGGTTTTTGAAAGTGTTCCCAAAAACTTAAAAGACTACAATCTGGTTTTAAACTGCTTGAAATGTCTTCCTGATATTGATCTAAAAAAAATTTTGGGAGAAACAATTCCTCAAAATCTACCAATCTTGCTTTTGCAAAATGGAATCGATATAGAAGAACCGGTTTCTATTCTTTATCCTGAAAATGAAATTTTAAGCGGACTTGCTTTTGTATGCGCTAATCGGACTGATACCGGAAAAATTCTTCATTTGGATTATGGAGAATTGACAATTGGATCTTGGAACAGAAATCCTTCTTTTATCTGTGATCAATTAGTGGGGCTTTTTAATAGTGTGGGAGTTCCTACACAAAATACGAATACAATCCGTCAAACTCGTTGGAAAAAACTGATGTGGAACGCACCGTTCAATCCGATTAGTGTTCTTTGTGGTGGTAAAAACACTTCAGAAATTTTAGATAATTTATTCAGTCGTAAACTCGTAATTGAAATTATGAAAGAGGTGCAAACCCTTTCTAAATTGGACGGAGCGGAAGTTCCAACAACTCAGATAGATGCATTTTTACAAATGACAGAAACGATGAAACCTTATAAAACCAGTATGCTTTTAGATTTCGAAGCCGGTAGACCTATGGAAATTGAAGCGATTCTTGGAAATACAATTCGGATTGCCGAAAAAAATAATTTAGAAATTCCGCATATTCAAACTATCTACTCTCTTTTAAGTTTATACAAAAGTTAATTTTAATTAACGTGAGCAAAACGTAATAAATTCGTTTTATAAAAATCTGATTTTTCCGTAAAAAATAAATTTTTATTACAAAGCCCTGTTTCGACGTAATAAAATTAGGGCGAATCCGGCTTGCCACAGGCAGCCGGACCAGGCTCTTTAGCTTCGGTCAAGTTATTGTGAAACTACAGAATCTGATTCAATTTTCATAAAATACCAATAACTTGATTCCACAACGCGACCCTTAGGAAAGCGTTGTGCTGAGTTAACGCTTTCGTAAAAAGCGTTTTGCTTTAGTTTCCAACGCGATTCATAGAGAGCGTTGTGCTTTATTTCATTCATCGATCCCTTTCGCGTTATATCGAACTCACATTGAATAGAATAAGATTAGATTGTTTCAAAAATTTGAATGTTTTGTGTTTTTGTCCTGCTCTAAAATGCCGTAAATCCAGAATTTGCGGCATTTTTTAGATACTGCTATTTTTTTTGCAAATTCTACCGTTAATAACTTGTTACTATTTTCATACGCTCGAGTAGTAAATTACAACAGCTGAAGGAGTTTTTATAAAATCTAAAAAGATTACTTTTCAATTAAATTGTACATTTAATATATTAGAATATAAAACTTTTTTAAATTGAATTGAGTAATTTTTTTATTCCCTTTTCCAGTCCGTCCAAAGAAAGGAAATACATAGGAATCTGATTTCCAATTTCTCGGATCGTTGGAGCATCCCAATATTTTATAGGTTCTGGGTTTAACCAGATTGAGTCCCTAAAATGTCTTCGAATTCGTTTTAAAGAATCCAAACCGGATTCTGGATTTTCAGGAAGTCTAAAGTCCATCCGAAACCGACTATGATAATATCCGTATGTAGGATCTAACAACTCGTACGGAGCCATATACGCGTCCCCAATAAGAATCAACTTTGTATCTTCACTGTGTTTTTTAAATATTCTTTGTAGAGAGATCGGGGTTCTCATATTCGCTTTGGGATATAACGCGTCATATATTATATTATGAAAATAATAATAATGAAATTCCTTGAAGTGATTGATTTGATGACTTGCCGAAAAGAGTTTATTCACTCTTTCCGCGTGAGAAGTCATACTTCCTCCAGTATCCATCAACAATAGAACTTTGAGTCCGTTTTTTCTAGAACGCTCAAATTCGATCTGTATATCTCCCGCATTTCTACAAGTGGAATCAATCGTTTTCGGAAGATGAAACTCCGAAACTCCTTCCTTTTTTAAGTTTCTTAACTTTTTGAGAGCAGTTTTGATTTGACGAACATCTAATTGTTCGTCGGTTCTATATTCTCTATAACGTCTTTCTAATGCTTGGAAAATAGCGGAACGATTACCGGCCTCCCCGTCTATTCTAACCCCCTCCGGATTTTTTCCCCCGTGTCCAAAGGGAGAAGACCCGCCCGTTCCGACCCACTTATTTCCTCCGTGATGTTCTCCTTTTTGTTCTTCGAGTCTTTTTTTTAGTTCTTCCAAGAGTTGATCCGGAGGAATTAAAGAAGGAGGAAGTTTATTAGGATTATCGAATATTTGATTTAACCAATCTGACAATTCCTGTTTGAGTTCTGGTTTTAAAGCGCCCTTTTCTCCAAATATCTCGGAGAATACTAAATCAAATGTGTCAAAATATTTTATATCTTTTACCATACAAGCTCTTGAAAATCGATAGAGTTCGTTTAAACCGATCCATGCTTTTTTATGAGTTGTATAGTAATCTACAAACTTTAGAAAATCCAAAAATTCTCCCGTAGTGACAGGAATTCCTTCTGATTTGAGTCTGTAAAAAAAAGGGATAAACATTTTAGTTTCTGAACAATCTCAGATCCTCCTCGTTTTTGATAAGCGCTCCTAAAAATGGAATTCGAACTTCTTCTTTTAAAACCGCTCCTTGGTGTACTAAGATTTGTATCCAATCTAAAAGTTCGCTCGTTCCCGGTTTTTTCTTGAGATCGTCCATTCTACGAATGAGATAAAACATTTCTAAAGCTTTGATCAATAGAGTATGTCCTATACCAGGAAAATGAGAAAGTATGATTTTTTTCATAAATTCCGGATCCGGAAATTCTATATAATGAAAAATGCATCTTCTTAAAAATGCGGCAGGTAATTCCTTTTCGTTATTAGAGGTAATGATAGTTAAAGGACGATGTTGTGCTTGGATTCGTTTGGAAATCTCAGGAATATAAAATTCCATCCGATCCAATTCTAAAAGTAGATCGTTCGGAAATTCTATGTCTGCTTTGTCGATCTCATCTATGAGTACAATCGATTTTTGATTCAATTGAAACGCTTCTCCCAACGCGCCAAGTCGTATATAGTTTTCTATGTTTTTTATTTTTTCGGAATCTTCTGAAAAGCGAGAATCGTTGAGTCTAGAAACTGCATCATAAAAATATAAACCTTCTTTGGCTTGAGTGATGGATTTGATGTGCCAGGTATAAAGAGGTAGTTTCCTCTGATCCGCCAAATATTCTGCTAAAAGAGATTTCCCAGTTCCTGGTTCTCCTTTTAATAGTAAAGGACGAGAAGTCACTTCGGCAAGCAGGATTGCCTCTTCTAATGCGGGAGATAAAAGATATGTTTCGGTTGATAGTTTCATAAGAAGTTCAGATTAATTTTAACCGGAAGCCGGTTTGCTGCAAGATAAAAACTATCTTACTTCAAAAACGACGCTATCTATGATTTTCCCGTTTTGATCTTGTAAAGAAAGTATGTGAAATCCTTTTTGCGGTTTCCAAAATACTTCTTTTTCTTTTGTTTCTTGAATCGTATTTCCGTCTAAAATCCACTTAAATCCGAAACCGAATTGAGAAGCATAAAAATGTAATCTTTGTCTTTCGTCTGGTATGTCCGGGTCGAGAGCATAGATGGTTTCGTTTCCAGGAATTAAAATTTTAGGAATTTTTGAAAGTTCTGTCAGTTGACGAGTTGGAGAATTATAAGACTTTTTTAAAGTGAAATCGTTTGTATGTTCTTCTCTTTCTTGAAGTAGATTGATGATTGTATTCCAAATTGGAGCGGCTCCAGTAACCCCGCTTACGTCCCACATTGGTTTACCGTTCATGTTTCCTACCCAAACCCCCACGGTATATTTTTTAGAATAACCTATACACCAATTGTCTCTCATATCTTGAGAAGTTCCGGTTTTAACCGCAGTAAAAAATCTTGTACTAAGATGATTGTTTAATCCAAAAGATAAAGAGCGGTATTCCCGATCGGATAGTATTTCGCTTAACGTGTCTGCAGATTTTTTAGTATAAATTCGATTCCAAAAATTTCCTTCTTGGAAATTTTCTTGGATTGTTTGTTTGGCTTCGAATGGAAAAAAAGTTGGTTTCGAACTGATTCCTCCGTTTGCAAGAGTTCTATAAGCGTTTGTCAATTCAAAAAGAGTAACATCCGCGGTTCCTAAAGCCAGAGAAGATCCGTAAAAATCTGCTCGTTTTAGACCGCTCAAACCCAACTCTCTCAGCCTTTCTACAAAATCAGGAACATTCACAAGATCTAATACTCGAATCGCCGGTATATTCAAAGAGGACGCTAAAGCGTATTTGGCCTGTACATTCCCGTGGTACGTATCGCTATAATTGGAAGGTCTATAAATTCCGGAAACTGCATTCCATTCCGTAGGACTGTCTTCTAAAATAGAATTTGGTTTTAATACTTCTTTTTCAAACGCAAGTCCGTATAAAAAAGGTTTTAAAGTAGACCCCGCTTGTCGTTTTGACTGGATCGCGTCCACATAAAAGGAATTACTGTCTTCTAAATTTCCTACATAAGCTAGAATAGCTCCGGATATATTATCTAAAACTAAAATTCCTGTTTCGGCGACGTTTTGTTTTTTTAATCCGTATAAATTGTTTTTTGCAATTTCAGTAATTTTCCATTGAAGATCAAAATCGATTGTCGTTTTAATTTTTCCGTCTGTAGAAAAGATTCCCGGATTTTCTCTGAAAATTTTTTGTGCGGCGTGATATGCAATTCCTTCGGTGGAAGGTAAATTGTTTATTTTGGAAGTGGCTTTTTTTGCCACACTTTCAAAGGAATCGCAGAGTTCTTCTTTTTGGATTTTTTTTGCTAAGATACAACTTCGTTTTGCCAATATTTTAGAACTTGCTCCTGGATAAGGCAGCATCGCAACCAATAGAATGGATTCGATATCGCTTAACGTATGCGGTTCCTTTTGAAAGAGTCCACGGCTTGCAGCCCTAAGACCTCTTAATTCTCCTCTAAATTGTGTTAGGTTAAGATACGCGGTGAAAATTTCATTTTTAGTCCAAGTTTTTTCTATTTTTTGAGCGAATTCCATCTGCCCCCATTTATCAAAAATGTTTCTTTGTCCTGGTTTCGTTCCTAAAAAAATTCCGGCAAGTTGCATGGAAAGAGTGCTCGCACCCCGTTTTGAATTTCCAAAAAGTCGATCTTTGATAGAACCTAAAATTGCGATCCGATCTACTCCCGAATGTTCAAAAAAACGTTTGTCTTCTTGTAAAAGTAAAGCGAGTAGAAGAGTTTCTGGAATTTCTCCTTCTTCCGTCCAAGAAAGTTTTCTTTCTCTAACATTCCATCGTATGGTCTGTAAAATTCTTCCATGATGATCTAAAATTGTTCCGTCGGAAGGTAGATACGAATTTCTAATTTCTTTATAAGAAGGAATTTCCGTATTTTTTTCCCCTTCGGAAAAAAGTAAATTCGTATATAAGAATATACTTAATAAATATAGAATCAATCGTATCATTTTAAACATAATTCTTATTTTAATAAGAATTCTTTGAATCGTTTCTGAATTTTAAAAATCCAATTTACACAAAACTATATAAAAGAGTACCTAAAATTTATTACCGAAGCGATATTTTACGATGAAAATTTATAGTACTCAATTTTAGAGACTAACACATTTTTATTCCAAAAAAATTATATTCAATTTAAAACTTATTCCTTGGTGATCATTTGATCCGGATTTGGTAATTCCGCAAATTGATCCGGAAGATACATCGCTTCTACCCTAGTAGGAGGTAATATAAATTTTCCAGTTTGGTTGATTCGATATACATATTCTAAAGTTACAGATCCTGAGGGTAAATATTCAAAATATGCAATATAACCTTCCCATTTTCTTTCTATAAAAGTAGGAGATGACCACCAATTTTCTTCTTTTGCCAATTCTGATCCGGAACGAGAATCGTTTCCAAGTCCAGAACCTAAGATACTTGCACCCGCAGGAATCGGGTCTTTGAGCGCTATCCAAGATAGATCGGATTCAGTATAAATTTTTAAACGTACACGAACCATATCTCCTTCTTGAAAACGAGTTTTTTTATTTCCGGATTCATCTAGAATTTCCTTTTCCAATCTCATTCCACTTTCTAATTTTTCTTTCAAAGGTAAGGCAGCTTTAGTATGAATTACAGCGTATGGTTTTCCGCTTCCGTTCTGGACGAATTCTAAATTTTGAGCGTTATGTGGCATTGGAAGCTTTAATTTAGTAGGTTCTTTTTGATTTTTCCATTCCAACGTATTTGAATGATTTTCCAGAGTAATAACGGTGGTTCCTTCCACGGTATCTTTTTCGAATTGTTTAGAATAAGATTGAAAGGCTAAAATTCCGAGCGCGTTTGCGGTAGTAATGTCCCAATGTCCTTTGGATTGTCTAGAAATGGCTCCCCGAATTAGACGTGGAAGATCCTCTTTCCAACTCGGATCTTTTACAACCGAAAGAATTGTCTTCATGACCGTAGAATCGTTGGAAGATAAAAGCCACCAAAGACTGGTTTCATCTACAAAATTGTAAGAAGTTCCCTGGATCCTAAATCTAGATTTCAAAAGTATATCTAATTGAGGAATTTGATTTTTGTATATTCTAGATTTTGAATATATATTTCTTAAACTGATAAGAACGTCTGTAGGAAGAATTTTAGGATCGACTTGAATGGTACGAATTGTGTCGTCCCCTACCGTTTGAAAACGGGATATTGCGTCGAGCAAGATGATTTTTTTCAGTAGAAAATCAGTGTTAGAGATATAACTGTTTCTATAGATCAATCCGTTGACGTAACGATTCAGAGCTTCTAAAAGTGTATTTTGGATTTCTTCCGGAATTTTTTTACCAGATTCCGAAGAAAGAATCAATACGTAACTAGTCAGTATTTCGCTTCCATACAAGGACATAGGAAAAAATTTCAAAAGCCCATCCCCGTCCAGGTATGTATTTAAATGATTCATAATATGATTCCAATCTTTTTCGGATGAAATTGCTTTGGAAAGTTTTTGTTCCAGACAGGAATATGGATAAAGATTCATATATTCCTTAGAAGAAAGGATCGCCCCACCCGTAAGAGATGATTTTAGACTGATTTCTAATTGCCCACTTCCGGCAATCGCTTCTTGATTTTCTTGAACGGGCAAACTCAGTTTACCGTCTTCTAATCTTAAGAAAGTGGACTGTAATATTCTAACAGGAATCGATTCCCCAACTTTCTGACGGAAACGAACTATGTCTGTAAAAGTCCCACCGGTTTCTTTTGTTTGAAACTCGTATACAATTTCTTCTTTTTGAATAGGGATCGACAAGTTCCAATAAACGTTTTTAGATTCTCCCGCCTTTAATTGAATATTCTTAGTTTCTAATTTAAGATCTGGTGATGTTCTAGGACTTATTTCTAACTCTAAATTTCTTTCGGTAGTATTTTTAAGAGAAATTCCGCTTAGGATCTCGTCTTTTTCTCTGGCAAAAGGAGCAATGGAAGGATAGATGAGTACGTCTTTTGTAGTTCGTATCTGCGTAGAACCAGAACCGAATTTGTCTTTGCCCGAATGAACGATTGCAACTATTTTAAAAGAGGTTAATGAATCGTTTAAAGGGATTTCTACTTCTAAAAATCCGTTTTCATCCGGTTTTAAATCCGGTTTCCAAAAAAGAAGAGTGTCAAACAATTCTCTGGTGGTGGCCCCACCACCTCCGCCTCCCGGAGGTAAACTTTTTAATCCGAAATGTCTTCTTCCTACAACATGAAGTTGTGCCGTAGAAGTTTGTACTGAATTTCCACGTTGATTCATCATTGCCTTGAGTAGATCCCAGGTATCGTTGGATTTTAATTCTAAAAGACCTTGGTCAACAGCGACTAACGTTATTTTAGAATCTTTCTTTACTTGTGTGGAAGGATGATCGATCTGAATTTTTACTTTTACTTTTTGTCTTGTTCCGTAAACGGTTTTATCCGTTTCTATACGAACGGGAACTTCGAACGGTTTCCAACCGACTCGAATCTGTGCCATACCTAACCGAAAAGATGGTTTTGCCAAATCAACGAGCGCGGTTTCTTTCGGACTGTCTACTCTTCCTCGAACCGCCAAGACCGAAACAAACACGTTAGGCGCAAAAGAACTTTCGATCGGAATTTCAATAACGGGTTCTTTACCACTTAAATTTCTAATATAAGAATTGAGGATTCCTTCTCTTTCTACTGTAACAAGAGCGGTTGCTTCTCGAAAAGGCATTCTTACTTGAAATTTTGCTTTTTCACCGGTTTGGTATTCTTTTTTTTCTGGAATCAGATCCATACGATCGTGATCACTCGCGGCAAACCATAAATCGTCTTTTCCAGTGATCCAAACGGAAGAATTTGCCTTTACTTCTTCTCCAGAAAGAGAGGCCTCAAAATAAACTTCGCCCGTCGTTTTTAAGGAACCGTTACAATAGAATAATCCTTTTGAATTTGTTTTACCGGAACAAAATTCGCCTAACTCTTTTACTTCGGACTTATGTTCATAACTATAAAAACCGCCTACTAAACGTTTTCTATTCGAATAGTATTTTTTAGTAAACGCGGTTACGTTTACTTTTTTTCCTTCCACTGTAGTTCCTTTTAAATCTAAAACGGCAACTTTCAATTTTATAGAATCTTGAACCGCCGCCCAACCTTCGGAAGCAATTCCGATATGATACTGAGAAGGATAAATTGGAAAAGATCTATAAACGCTTTGAATTTCGCCGTTTGGATCTCTATATTCCAGTTCCGTTTCTAATTTTTGAGTTGTATCGGATTCTGGAATTGATCGAACTGTACTTTCAAAAAAACCTTTTTCATCCAGTGTAAGCTGGGTTTTCGTAAAACCGATATTAGACTCTTCTCTAATTTCCGTTTGATTCACCTTACCGTTGCTAAACGAAAAATCGGAATAATCCGAAAAATACGCACCACCCTCAAAAGTAACTCTAGTTCTTAAAAGAACTGGAAGTTTTCCGGCTCCTCCGCCGGAAAGATAACGGACGTTTCCATTAATTCCAAGTTTAGAAGGATTGATGTTAGAACCGGAGGTCTGAATGTCCGCCTTCATTAGAGGAACCCTAAATTCTTCTACTCTAAACTCTCCGATAGAAAATTCTCCTCTATCTTTTGAAGGTGATAAAATAATTTGATAAGCTCCTAGGTTAGCTTCTTTTGGAATTTTAAATTGAAAAGAGCTGGTACCTTCTCGATCCCATTTTAGAGAAATAGAATATTCTTTATTACTTCCAGAATGAACGATTTTTGCAAACGTAGGATATTGGTTTTGACCTGGAATTTCGAATCCAAAAGATTTTTTTGTTCTAGAAACAAGTTTTATGGATGCGATTTCTCCAGCGCGAAACAAGGTTCTATCTAAAATAGGATGAAATACTACGTTTTCATTTCCGTAGTCTCCCGAGGGTAGATTGAATCTCCAATTTTCAATTCCGTTTTGCCAACCAGTATGAGTGAATGTAAAATCGTCTTCAAAAGAGGCGATCAAAAATAAACCGTTCTCGTATGACTTCCACGAACAATGTGGAATTTTATTTTTAGCTAAAATTCCTTTTATGATAAGTGTTCCGTAAGGTCCGGTTTTACCCGTGAAAATTTTTTCTTTTTTACAATTAAAAATCTGAATGTCCGCGTTGGGTACGGGTTTGGAGTCGTTTAGTTTTGTAACCCAAACCAAGGAGGATTCGTTCCCCCATTTAAAATGAAGCGCAAGGTTGGTTACTAAGGCGGAGGTCCTAACGTAAAAAGGTTGATTGATTCCTAATAAAGAATTTCCTAATATATCAGATTTCATTTCAACTACGTGAAAGCCCGGTTTTTTCAAAGGAATTCCTACCACTTCAAAACGACGGGCGCCGTGATTACTTTGAAGTTTTATATCATTGGTTGAAGATTTGTCTTGGAAGGATTCAAAGATGGACTCCTTATGATCTAAGTCTTCTATCGTTTTGAGATAACGAAGAATCTCTGCAATTTCTCCGGATCCTAAAATCAATTCCTTTCCCGTGAATTGTTTAGGTGGATTTGATTTTTCTTCTTTTCCGATTGCCCAATTAAGAATTTCTTTTCCTTTTTCTTTTAACTTATCGAACTGTTCTTTAATTTTGTCTTCTGTGTCCGGACTCGTTTTTACTTGATAGAGACGAACCGGATTCTCGGCTTCTAAATTTCGGATTGTAACTGGAAGAATCGCTTCTGGAAATCTTTCTAAAATTCCAAATTTAGAGGCAAACTTTAAAAGAGGAGGATAATCATCCGTAAATACTGTGAGAGGAAAAGAAGATTGATTAGAAAGAGTTCTTCCAGCATCATCTTTGATACCAGAAGGCAAAAGAATCTGAAACTTTGACTTAGGAGAAAGAGGAACCGGAAAACTCACTTCGTATTGGTAGTCTCCATTTTCAGAATGAACTTTCGCGGGAATCGTTTTTCCATCGTTTGTCTGAAGCTGAATTTTTTTAAGAATTTCTACCAATACAGGAGAATTGAATCTTAAAATTAAGGGCGAAGAAGGAATACAAGCCGCCTTTGCGTTTACACGATCACAGTTAAACTCTGCTCTAAATGTTTGTCTTACTGAATATTCAATTTTTCTTGTAGAACTTCTCGGGATTCCTGATTTAGACTTTAAACCTTTTTCTAAAACGAGATAAACTTTTTGACCGCTCGGAAATTTCTGATCCGGTTTAATTAAAATCATTCGATCTGTTTTTTGGATGGTTCTGGTTTTTAAAATTTCTTTTTCTACAGAATCTTTTACGTAACTAAAACCAATTTTATCTTTGAGACCTTCTACCACAAAATAAATAGAATCGTTTGCAGAAGAACGATCTAGATCCGTATCCAAATTTAAAATAAAAATTTGATCCTCGTCTATATAGATACCTTCATAAGGAAAAGTATGATTTTCTTCGAGTTCAGGACCTCCGGTATGAAAGGAAAACTTTTCTCCTTCGTTCAAAAAATTTCCAGAAACAGACTTTACCTTTTTAGTTTCAAATGTACATTCAATTCCGCCTGGAAGTAGTTCTGGAAATTCAAGTACCCAGTTTTTATCGTCTACCCAACGTTGTGCACCTTGTAAAGGACAACGGATTTCAAAAGGAAATAAGGAAAATTTAGGATTTCCGAGAGGAATCATCGATTCGGAAAAACGAGCTCTGATTTGAGAAGGTTTTTTAACTTCTCCAGTTGGAGAAAATTCGATCTTTATCTGCGCGTTCAGTGTGGAAAACGCAAAAAAGAAAAGAAGACTACTCCCAATAAAGGCAATTTTTTTTACGCGTTGATTCCAAATACAAGATATAGAATAATTAGTTTTTTGAAAAAAATGGCTCAATGGGGTTCTCCCGAAAAGAAGGATATAATTCGGAAATAAAACCCAAACCCGAAGAAGAGGCAAGCGAAAACTTTAACTGGCTATACTTGCCTCACGAATTAGAATATCTGGAATCTTAATCGAAGAATAAGAGTCGTTGTATTCATTGGAAATCCCATCAATCCTAAATAGTAGATCAAAAAAATTCAGATTCATAGTGATACTATCTACTGGATGAACTGGATTTCCGTTTTTATAATATACTCCCTGAACTCCGATGGAAATTTCTCCAGACACGGCGCTACAACCGGAACCACCTTCTAATTTTAAAATGTAAATACATTCTGGAACACTTTTTAATAATTCTTCCAGAGTTTGATTTCCTTTGGGAACCACGTAATTGTTAAACGAAGTACCTACCCTTCCACCATAAGAACGAATTGCGTTACCAGTGGAGGAAACACCGGCTTTTTTAGCAGATTCTAAATTGTATAGATAAGTTTTTAAGATTCCATTTTCGATGATCGCTTTTTTGCTGGTCAAAACCCCTTCCGCGTCTAAAAGCCTGGAACCTGGATAGTCACTAACGTGTGGATCGCAAAACACATTCCAATTTTGTGATGCAATTTGAGAACCTATTTTTCCGTCTAGTCTGGAAAGACCTTTTTGAACGTTATCCGCTGAAAAAGGAGAAGAAAACATTCCAAAAATTTGAGGACTAATACGGTTAGAAAGTAGAACCGGATACGAACCACTTTTTACCGGTTTTGCGCCTAAAAGAGCTAAAGAACGTTCTGTTGCAGTGGATACGATGAATTCTGGATCTATTCGATTTAGATCTAAACCGGAACGGGTGTAACCTCCCATTTTTTTGGTCTTTCCGTCAGTTGCGACTAACGCAACTCCCGCAGAAACCAGGTTCGATTTTTCGCTATGATAAAGACCATTCGAGTTTGCTAATATAATTCGATTCCAGGTTTTCCCAGCGTATGAATAGGGAACGTTTTCGATCTTACCGCCTACGGACCAAGCTAAATCGTCTAACTTCTCTCCAGTAGATCTCAACCATTCAAAACCTAAGGATTCTAAAGATTCTTCATAAGAACGAATTTCTATTTTAGGAAGTTCAGTAGGATCAGGTAAATCAATATCAAGAGGATCTGAAATTTTGGACTGAGAAATTGCGTCTTCTACCATTTGAGACAAAGCCTCTTCTGATAATTTTTCGCTGTAAGAATAACCTGGTTTTCCAGACTTGATCAAACGAATTCCAATTCCTCTAGAATTGGAAAGTTCAGTATTGCTGACCCTTTTTCTAAAAAGTTCAATTCCTACATCTTTAGATTCGGAAGCCACTAAATCAAAACCGTCTAAATCTTTCTTTTTACAAACGTCTAACACGTATTCTACGGAATGTTCCAGATTCATGAACGACCTCCTACCAAGATTTCATCCACTTTTAAAGAAGGTTGTCCCACCGTAACCGGAACAGAACCGGAAGCCGCACCACACATTCCAGCTGCTAATTCTAAATCATTTCCTACCATACTGATTTTTGGAAGAATTTCGTCCCCTTTTCCAATTAGAGTGGCTCCACGGACCGGCTCTGCTATCTTTCCGTTTCGGATAACGTATCCCTCTTCCACAGAAAAATTAAATTCTCCAGTAGACGGATTGACCGAACCTCCTCCCATTTTTTTGGCGAAAAGTCCGTAATCGATTCCGGATAACATAGAATCGAAAGAGTCTTTACCTGCAGCGATATAAGTGTTTCTCATTCTAGAAACGGGAGCATACATATAACTTTCCCTTCTTGCGCTTCCTGTTTTTTCAACTCCTACTTCTTGCGCGCCTATTCGATCGGAGAGATAATTTTTTAGGATTCCATTTTCAATTAAAATTGTTTTTTGAGGAGCAGTACCTTCATCGTCTACGTCGATACTTCCCCAGGAATCTGGAATGGTGCCGTCGTCGATTGCGGTTAAACAAGATTGTGCAATTCTTTTTCCGAGTTTATCTACAAAGGGAGAAGACTTTTTACGAATTGCTTCCGTTTCCAAGGGATGACCGCATGCTTCGTGAAAGATCACTCCTCCGAAACCGTTTCCCATTACTACAGGCATTTTTTTTCCTTCGATGTAACCCGCAGATAACATTAAAAGAGATCTTTCTGCCGCGGTTTTGGAAAGTTGTTCTACTGGAAGATCGCTGAAGAATTCAAAACCTTTTTTGGCTCCCGGATTTTCGGATGCTACAAAACGTTCACCTTCTTTTTCGGCGGTAACGTTGATATTAAAACGACTTCGAACTCTTAAATCTTCTAAAGATAAACCTTCCGAATTGTAAATTCCAATTCTTGAAACCGAGTCAAACGCGGAAACGCCGACTTGTACAATATTGGAAGAAACGTTTCTAGCCGTTTTATCGGCTCTATGTAAAATTTCTAATTTTTGATCGGGAGAAATTTTTCTAGGATCTATGACGTTAATGGAAAAAGAAGGAGTTTTCAAGTCTCCTTTTAAAACCAAAGTTTGGCTTTTTTCTTTTACGGCACCTCTGGAATCCGCTAAAATATCTATTAGAGAAATCAAATGTTCTAAATCTTCATTATTTGTATGTGCATATAAAACATCGGTTCCATAGATCAATCTAATTCCAATTCCATAATCGATTCCGGCAAAACTTTGTTCTATTTTTCGATCTCTTAAACTTACAGAAGAAGATCTTGTTTCTTCTTCGAAAATTTCCACAAAATCCGCCTTTCTTGAAAGACCGGCTTCTAAAATCAGTTGAGTTTTATTTATATTCATTCTATTTTTTTAGACTTAAAAACACTTTCAAATTTAAATTAAGGTTTTTTAATTTTTTCTCTATATTTGATTGCGTGTGCGGTCGCTTTCCATCGGATCCGATTCCAAACGATCAATAGAATACTCGTTTCTTCTATTTCAAAACGATAATTGATGATCTCGTCTCCTCCGAGTGTTTTGGATTTATCTAACAACTCTTTATAACCTGTTTCACCGGTCACCCAGAGTAACAACCAAGAGGTATAAACTCCTTCGGTTTCTACGGTTCCTAAAATTTGGAAATCTTCCGAGTTTAAAATGTATTGAGTGTAATTCGTACTCAATCCGGGAATTCGAATATCTCTATAAATACAACTTGAAAACAAAAAAGAAACGATCCCTATGAATAGTATATTTTTAAATCTTAAAATTTTCATGAACTTATCTCCATTACATAAATTCTAAAAGAAAACATTATAAATCTCGAATAGACTGATCTTCCCACAATTTACCCTGTAAAGCAAGTTTGATGTAATCAATTCCTTTTAAATCGTCAAAATATCTTGGAATTAAGTGAAAGTGCATATGTGGAACCATTTCGGAAACGGTTACTGTATAAATTTTAACAGGAGAATGATTTTTATAAATCCAATTTGTGGCAAATTCAAGGGCTTTTCCGAAATCCAAAAAGGATTCTTGAGACCAATCCAAATAGGAAGTCCAATGAGAACGAGGTTCTATATAAAGATACCCTTTGAGTTTTTTTTCTTCCTCACTATGACGAACTGAAAATTCTCCGAATCGAACTAAAATTTCAGAAGAATCGCAGGACTGATGAAAATTACAAATAGTACAATCGGACATAGTAAAACCTAATCGTAGATAAATATATAATGATTTTAGGGATTCTTATCTTGTATAGGAGAAAACGAAATAATGTACGAATAAAGATCCAATGATAAGAACGTGGGTCCAATCACTTTCTAACTTTCGATCTGTCCAAAATTTGAATCCATTATTTTAAATTAAAATTTTTGAACCGAAGTCGCCTTTAAAAAAATATTTATACTCAGAATTAAATAATAAAATATCCAATCTAATAGTTTAAGTTTTAATAATATACATTCAGAATAAAAAAATAAGGGCAAATCCGGCTTTGTCGGATAGAACTTTAATAAACTCATATAATTGAAGTTAAGCGATAAAACAAAATTTTATAGATTCATTGAATTTGTAAGAACGGCTGTAATACTACTCTTAAATAATATTCAAAATCAACGGTCGATTTTGCAAATGTGCAGAAATTCAAAAAAATCGTGCAGAATTCAAAAATTGTTGGCTTTTTGATGAGGGAAATACCATACTTAACTTTTAAAACAGGCTTATTTTTACTCATAACTATATAATAAAATACCTAATATTTTGCATAGAATCAGTGTTTTGTGATAAAATTAACGGTACTCAATTTTATAGAGATCAGTAGTGGCCAGTAGATTAGAATGAATCTTCAATTCAATGTGGTAGTTCTCACAGGAACCGTTGTATTTGTGTATGATTTATAGTATTTTAGTATTCTTTTGTAATTATAATTTCTATATGAGTTCCCACATCTTTGTGAAATATTTTCTGAACTTAAACGCATCTTCCTCTAGACAGATTTCTCAGGGTATGTCACTCAATAGAGTTTTTGAAAAATTAATTCTTGATCTGTTTGTATTGGATTGAATGGACAATTGAAGCAATTTTACGAATTTTCACTATGGAATTTTTCAACAACTCTAATATAACTTTTCTATAAAATTCAAAAAGGAACGTAGTTTTGTAAAATTTTTATATGAAATCGCAGTTTTACAGTTTATCACAAAAATGAAAAAATTAAACTTATAGAATATGAGGTTTTTATGAATCGTCTTTTTTTTGTATTCTTTCTTTTTCTATCTTTGAATCAATCTATAAAAGCAGAAACGTATAGTTTAGTAAATACAATTACAGAAATAAAAAAATTCTTAAGAGATCCTGCGGTTGTGGAAAAATACTGGCTTTTAGAATCGATTCCTGTTTGGCAAAAAGAAGAAGAATCTAGATTAGAAATCTATTTAAAAAAAATACTTTCTATCCAATTACAAAAACAAACTTTCCCTAAAAAAGAGATTCTTAAAACAGAATTCAAAAAAATTCAGAATTTAGGAGGAATCCGAATTCGAAACCAAAAGTCCACTTTGTTTTCTTTAGTTACATTCGGAGACGAATTTCCGAATCTTTCTCAAATTCGTAGTTTTAAAATACAAGATTATTACGTTGATTTTTATTTAGGAAGACAGACAAGAATTCCCCCCGTTGAATTTTTAAAAACTGGATTAGTTTGTTCGTTTTATTATTTTTCGGAGGACGAAACCCTTCTTTATTCTCAAGAATCCTCAGAATGGAAAATTACCACCGAAAAAAACTGGGGAGAATTGAATTCTTTTTTCAAATCGAAAAACACATCCTGTCAAGGTTGTGAAAAAATCAGACTCGCAAACGGCACGTTATTCTTCTTTCCTTCTCAATTGACAATTCCATTTTGGATTCGTCTTGGGATTGGTATTCTGGTTTTTATTTTTGCTTTGGCACTTACGTTTTTTTTCTTTCTAAGTTTTTGGATTCGAAATCGAGAAACTCTTAGAAAAGCGATTCAAGCTCAAAAAACATTGGATCAGGAAAAAAAATCGATTCTTTCTCAATAATACTCAAATTTTTGCTATACAAATACTTAGATATATTTTAATTTTGTTCTCAGAAAACCAGGTGACATAAACCTGAGTTTTTGAAAAAAATTGAAATCGATTCATTTTTTTAGATCTCGAAACCTAAATTTGTCCGGGTCGGGAGCTATATTTAAAAAAAGATCGCCGCTTTTAGAACGCGGTGGCATCGCCAAGAACCGTTAAGGTAGGAGGCAAAAAACATGGGAGAAAGTATCATGAAAAAAACAAAAGAAGATGCTCCGAGCGTAGACGATTCTAAAAAGTTAGCGATCGAGCAAGCGATGAGCCAAATTGAAAAACAATTTGGAAAGGGTTCGATTATGAAATTAGGATCGGATTCTGCCAAACAAACCGTTCAAGTAATCCCTTCCGGTTCCTTGGACTTAGACATTGCACTGGGTATAGGTGGTTATCCGATCGGTAGAATTGTAGAAATTTACGGACCTGAGTCTTCTGGAAAAACTACTCTCACACTTTCTGCAATTGCGGAGGCTCAGAAAAGAGGTGGTGTGGCAGCGTTTATAGATGCAGAACACGCTTTAGATCCATCTTATGCCAAAAAACTTGGGGTTAATATAGATGAACTTTTAGTTTCTCAACCGGATAATGGAGAAGAAGCATTAGAAATCTGTGAATCTTTAGTTCGAAGCAACGCAATCGATTTGATCGTAATTGATTCTGTGGCAGCTCTTGTTCCCAAGGCTGAAATAGAAGGAGACATGGGAGATTCTCACATGGGTTTACAAGCAAGACTCATGTCCCAGGCACTTAGAAAACTGACTGGTACCATTGCAAAATCCAAAACTGTAGTAATCTTTATCAATCAAATTCGTATGAAAATCGGTGTTATGTTCGGTTCTCCCGAAACTACAACTGGCGGAAACGCTTTGAAATTCTACTGTTCAGTTCGTTTGGACATTCGTAAAATAGAAACGATCAAAGAAAAAGAAGAATCTGTAGGAAACAGAGTACGGGTTAAAGTAGTCAAAAATAAGTGTGCTCCTCCATTCAAACAGGCTGAATTTGACATAATCTTTAATGCTGGAATTAGCAGAGAAGGTTCTCTGGTTGACCTAGGTGTAAAGCATGATATTATTCATAAGGCCGGAGCTTGGTATTCTTACAATACGGAAAAGATCGGCCAAGGTAAAGAAGCGGCTAAAGAATATTTGAAAAACAATCCTGAAATTGCTTTAACCATCGAAAATATGGTCAGAGATCTAAATTCTCTGCCTTTGTTAGTTCAGGAAAATAATAAAAAGTCTCGTAAAGAGGAGAAATTAGAACAGGCTGCAGGCTAAACAACTGGCTTTCTTTTTAGGAACCCTTGACCGCCGGATGAGAAATCATTCGGCGTTTTTTTTAGTTACAGTATTTTACCTAAATTAAAATCTTTCTCTATAGAAACTAAGAGTTTGTTTTAAACTTTTTATAAGGTAAATTTCTCACATTTTTTTCAAAGAATTTTGTTTTTGTGTGAGTTCCTACATTCTCAAGTTTTAGTACAAAACTCTAAATACAGTTAGGATTATGGCAAAGATTAGTATTTTAGGAGCTGGGGGATTGACTGGAAAGGAATTACTTTTACTTCTCTCCCGCCAAAAGGAACACGAAGTAGTTCACATAACAAGCGATAAACTTGCAGGTAAAACAATCTCGGAAGTTTTTCCAGAAGTGCCGTTTCCCAAAAATCTAGTGTTTAAAAAACACGAAGATATTGTTCCTCTAAAATCATTGGTAGTACTTGCAGTTCCTAATGAAGTTTCTGTAGAATCCGCTCCTAAGTTTTTAGACGCCGGACATAAGGTCATAGACCTTTCCGGAGTTTACAGACTTCATAATCAAGAAATATTAGAAAAATATTATAAACTAAAACATACTCGTTTTGATTACGTAGATCGGGCGATATTTGGTATTCCTGAAATTTTCAGAGATCAATTGAAAAACGCGGATTTCGTTTCCAATCCAGGATGTTTTTCTACCTCTGTAATTTTACCTATATTTTTACTGGATAAACTTAGAAAGAATCTCAGACCTAGAATTGTAGTCGATTCCAAATCAGGGGTTTCCGGCGCGGGAGGAAGGACAGAAGATTCGGGTTATTCTTATACAAGCGTATATGAAAATTTTAGAGCGTATAAAATTCTTTCTCACCAACACGAACCGGAAATCCGGGAGTATGTTTATTCTAAATCCGGACTTTCCGATCCGGAGGTGATTTTTACTCCTCATTTACTTCCGGTTTATAGAGGAATTCTTTCTACAATCGTATTAGAATTCGATTCTGAACCCGAGCAAGATCCTATTTCTATTTTAGAAAATTCTTCTTTAAATGAACCTTTTATCCGTATCTTAAAAACGCCAGAAGAAGTTGAACTAAAAAAAGTACAACATACAAACTTTCTAGATATTTCACTTCGCAAAAGAGGAAACACGTTAGTCGTCGTTTCTGCACTGGACAATCTGGTAAAAGGTGCGTCAGGTCAGGCTTTACAAAACATCAATTTAATGACTGGAACCAAAGAAACTTCGGGGTTACTTCCCTAATTCACTATGGAAAAAACAAGTCTATATCATCTAATCAGAGACGTTTCTTCCGTTTATTCGGATAGACCTATGTATTGGATTCGGGAAGAATCCGGAGATTTTAGAGGAATCTCTTATAAAGATTGGTATGAAAATCTCAAAAATCTTTCTACATTTCTAATCGATCTAGGAATGCAAAAAGGAAATACGGCGGGACTTATCTGTGATAACCGATACGAATGGTCTCTTTGTTCCCTTTCGTTAGTTACAATCGGATGTGTAGACGTACCTCGCGGATGCGACGCAACAATAGAAGATCTGAAATATATATTAGAACATTCTGAAGCTAAAATTCTTTTTTTAGAAAATGAGAAAGTACTAAAGAAGTTATTAGAAGACAAATCCAGCCTTGCCAAAGTAAAAACGATTCTTCTTATAGACCCTCCTATAAAGTGGAAAAACTTAGAAAATTCCCGAGCACTACTTTCCGGAATTCAATTCTTATTTTTAGAAGACGCACTTTTAGAAGGAGAAAAATCCAGAATCAAAAAGGGAGATAAAACTTATGATCAAAGAGGTGAGTCCTTAGTCGGAAAAGATTTGGCCACGATCATTTATACTTCCGGAACAACAGGTGCTCCGAAAGGTGTGATGTTAAATCACAGAAGTTTTACTTGGGGAATTCATCAAATTCAAGAATTTGTTCCCGGTTCCTACAACGATAGAACCATCCTATTTCTACCACCTTGGCATATTGCAGAAAGGCTTTTGGAAACAACTCTCATCGCCTGGGGAGCTTCAATGGCTTGTTCTTCCATTCCAACAATTCCAGCAGATATGCAAAAAGTAAAACCTACGGTTCTTGTTTCGGTTCCCAGACTTTGGGAAGGTCTTTATAAAAGAATTCATGATACCGTCAGAAAATCTCCTCTTTTCAAACAGAAACTTTTTCACTTTGCAGTTAAAATTGCAGAAATCACCACAAACCTTCAAGATACAATTCGAGATTCTTACGCCACTACGAAAATGGAAAACCCAAATCAGAAATTGTTAGATCGTTTTGTAGCGAGTGTATTTTTAATTTCTATGATTCCTATCAAAATCCTTTCCTATAAAATTTTAAAAAGAGTGAGAGATCTGTTCGGTGGTAGGATCAGATTCGCGTTATGCGGTGCTGGGGCTATGCCTTCACATATTCAATTTTTCTTTCGAAGTGCCGGAATCCATATCATCGAAACCTATGGAATGACAGAAACCACCGGAATTGGAGCCATCGGTGAATTTCCAATTCCAAAAAATGGAGCCATCGGCGCTCCGTTACCCGGAACCGCGATCAAACTCGTAGGAGAAAACGGTAAAATTGTCACAACTCCAGGTGAAAAAGGGGTCGCTTGGCACAAAGGTCCTCACGTTACGATGGGCTATTATAAAGAACCTGAGAAAACTTCCAAAGCGTTACAAGACGGATGGTTGGATTCAGGAGATATTCTCACTTGGACTCATACCGGAGAATTAAAATTTGCAGGAAGAGCAAAGGATACGATCGTTCTTTCTGGTGGAGAAAACTTAGAACCTGCTCCGATCGAGGCAAAACTTACAGAATCAGAATTTATCAATCAAGTAATCGTAGTCGGTCAAGATCAAAAAAATCTAGGAGTTTTAATTGTTCCTTTTTTTGATCGTGTTCAGGAAGAGTTTCAAAACCAAGCAGTAAAAATTCCAAAGGATCCGGGTGAGTGGAATTCTTCCAAAGAAGTAGCCACGTTTTTTAAAAACATAGTCAAAGATAAAATTTCCACAAAGGCGGGTTTTAAATCCTTTGAAAAGATCGCTCACGTTCATATACTTTCTAAGGAATTTGAAAAGGGAAAAGAAATGACAGAGACGATGAAACTCAAACGAAACGTTATTTTTGATTTATATCAGGATGTGATTCAATCTTTGTACGATTATGATGAAGATTAAACTTCCAAAAACAACTCTAATCTGTTCTGCGATCGAAGAAGAAGTAGATCAGATTTTAAAGTTAGAAAAATTTACAGTTCTTGTTTGTGGGATCGGAAATCTAGAAGCGGGTTTAAATCTTCAAAAATTTTTATTGGATCGCCTAAATAATAAAAACTTAATATTTCCTACTCAGATTTTATTTATAGGTTCCGCAGGTGTATATCCTTGGTTACAACCTAGTTTTTGGAAAAATAAATTTGGATTTTCATTCCAGTTTGAAAATCAGGAACTTGCCAGAATAGAAAGAAAAGTTAGAGTTCCAGAAACGGTTCCGGATTTGTATGAGTTCCCACATTCTTTCGAATTTAAATCCGTAGAAGAAATTTTAATTTCAAAAACGAACGCCACGGGTTCAATCACGATTGAGGACGTTTCTGGAAAATCCTTAGAATATCTAAGAGAACACGATTTAGGATTTGAGAATATGGAATGTTTTGGACTTGCAAAGGTTTGTAATGACTTTCAACTTCCTTTTTATTCTTTTTTTGCATTAACAAATACCGTTGGACCTTTTGGAAGTGAAGAATGGAAATTCAACTATAAAAAGGAGTCCGCAAAACTTCAGGAATTTCTTTTATCATTTTTTCTTTAAGAATTTTTTTCCTGGGTAAAATAAATCGTAGATTTCTTCTAGATGTGTTTCTGCCTCCTCTTCTCCTTTGTGAATGATTTCCCTAAACTTATTAAAGTCAAAAAAGGAAAATTCCTCTATATGAAGATTGATGAATAAATCCATCTTATCTTTTCTAAGTTTTGTGATCTCCCTTCCTTCCAACGTGATTGCCCTTCCCATAATTTTGAGGATAGGTGGATATTTTAAATCTTCCCAGAGATTTTTAAAAAAAGATTTTCCAGTAATCTTTCTATCTTCTAAAAGTCTTACGATTGCCTCGTCTCTTAGAGGAGAAACGTTTGCAGATAAAATAATGTCCGCTCCTTTTTGTCTGATTAAACTTTCAGGAACGTTATTGATGACTCCTCCGTCTACGAGCAAATGATCTCCATGAAAGATAGGAGGAAACATTCCAGGCAAACTCATTGCCGCGGCCAATGCCTCCCAGACAGGTCCACGATCCATCACGTATTCTTCTCCGCTATGAAGGTCCACCGCGGACGTTACAAAAGGGATTTTTAAGTCTTCAATTAAAGTGGAACCGAATGCTTGTTTTAACATTCGAGTCATTTTTTTACCTTTAAAAAAGGAAACGAGTGGAATTGTAGGATCGAAAGGTTTGTCCAATCCTCCAAAAAATTTATAGATCATTTTATAGATCGTTTCCGTATTTTCTCCGCGGGCATACAAGGCTGCGATTACCGCTCCAAAAGAAGCTCCGGAAACCACGTCCACTTTTATATTCTCTTTTTCTAATACTTTTAAAAGTCCTACGTGTGCAAGTGCCCTGGCTCCACCTCCTCCCAAAGCGAGCCCTCTCGTCCTGGATACAAGATACCTAGAAAACGTTTCTTCTTTATGAAATATTTTCTGATGTTTTACGCTGTCTTCAGGTCGTATAGAATTGACGGAATCTACGTAACGAATCGTTCTTCCCGCAAAATTACGGATTCTAGATCGGAAATAAGATATAATTTCAGTTTTTTTCTTTTGATTACGTTCTGGATTATCTTCCCAAAAAACAATCTGATCCGCTTGTAAAAGTAGTTTATCTAATTCGGGTTTCAAACCTACTTGCTGAAAATATAAATGAATGATCGGGAACTGATTTCTAAGTAAAGATAATTTTCGAATTGCATCTTGTAGACTGACTTTTTCGAAGGATTCCATCGGAACCAAAGTCATCTTTCCAACGTGGGAATAACCTCCTATCTCTACGATTGCGTCTAACTTTTCCTTATAACCTTGTACTTCTTCCAAAGGAACGTGACAAATCATCCTTCTGGGAAGAGATGTCATTTTGTTATCTGGTTCTAGATGTTCTCTAAATCGGTTACTCATCAAACGGATTAAATTTCCAGAAAGAATAGGTTCTTTTTGAGCTAGTTCTAAAAAAAAATGCCCATCCAAAACATAGAGTAAAGTATCCATTACGGCAATCGCAGAACCTGCGTGTTGTGTTCTAGTCATAAGACTGTTTTCCGCAAAAAATTCTCCTTCACCTAAATACTTTACCGATTTTCCCGATTCTCCGAAAGTAAGCATCACCTCACCATGTCTGACTATAAAAAGTTTATCTGAAATATCCCCTCTATAGTAGATTACATCATGATTATATATATTTCTTTCTTCGATATTCTGATAAATACGAGCCAAAACGGTTGGAGATAATTTTTGAAACAAAGATATTCCAGAAAGAAACTTTAAAATTTCGGGATGAATTTTTCGTGCCATAAAACTCTAATGACTCTATTTTAATAAGACGAGAAAGTAAAGAATTTCTCAATGGGTCATTCTACAATCGCGTTTCTTGATACGCTTTTCTCTTGATTTTCTGGCTTGTCGTCCAATGTTATACACAATGGCTTTGAAAGCGAACTCCATCGTATCTATTTTTAGACAATCCGTGGTAAACTGGCATAATAAAAAAACGGCCAACCCTTTTCCACCTGACAGCGTAGAGTCGATTCTTTATAGTAAAAATCAAATTGATACAATCCAATGGCATGTGGAAGACGAAATCCGCAGACCCGATTTGCCGGACCAAGAGTTGGTAGGTTTTAAAAGACAAATCGATAAACTCAATCAGGAACGAACCGATCTAGTAGAAATTTTAGACGATCGTATTTCTTCCGAATTTCAAAACGTTCCTAAAAAATATGGAGCGAGAATGAATTCGGAAACCCCTGCTTGGTTGATAGATCGGATGAGTATTTTAGAACTCAAAATCTATCATATGGAAGAACAAACTCAGAGAAAGGACGTAGATGAAAATCATATTCTTGCCTGTAAACGCAAACTAGAAGTACTTTTAGAACAAAGAAAAGATCTTTCCCAATGTTTGGACGAACTTTTGGAAGATTTAAAAAACGGTGATAAATTCTATAAAGTTTATCGTCAGATGAAAATGTATAACGACCAAAATTTGAATCCTTCTTTGTACTCTAAAAAATCATGAATTTATTAGTCATGAGGTTTTCTGCCATGGGAGACGTCGCTCTTATGGCGCCTGCAATCATAGCTATCGCGGCAAAATATACAAATATCCAACTTACCATTGTTACACGGGGAAATTACGCTCCTTTCTTTTATAATATTCCAAATGTAAACGTAGTCGGTTTTAATTTAAAACGGTATCGGGGGATTTTAGGTCTTTATAGGCTTTTTCTGGAAATCAATAAATTAGGCCCATACGAAAAAGTAATCGATCTTCATTCCTCCGTTCGCTCCAGATTGATCAGTCTTCTTTTTTCCATTCGTGGAATTGGAGTATTTCGGATCGTAAAAGGAAGAAAAGAGAAACTCAGACAAATTCGTCAAAAGAAAAAGATTCTGACTCCACTTCCTCATACGGTGGATCGTTATCTTAAAGTTTTTGAACACGCAGGTTATCCTGCTTCTGCAAGAAAAGGTCCTTGGATCAACGTAGATCCAGAATCCAAAATATTCGCAAAAGAATTTTTCGAATCTCAGAATATTCAAAAAAAGGAAAGTCTTTGGATCGGCTTTGCTCCGTTTGCAGGCCATGCCCTAAAGGAATGGCCTAGAGAAAAAAGTAGAACTCTGCTTAAACTTCTTTTAGATGAATTTACCGGTGTCAAAATTTTTCTTTTCGGTTCTAAAGAAGAATCTAAAATTCTTTCGCAGTGGGGACAGGGCCTTGAGGAATCCGTTAAAATAGTTTCCGGAGGTAAGTTAGGAATTCGAGGTGAATTGGGAATTATGGAAAGGATGGACGTAATGATAGGAATGGATTCGTCTAACGTTCATATAGCGGCGCTTCTCAAAAGACCCGTGATCGGAATTTACGGAACCACACACCCCTATTCCGGTTTTGCTCCTTTTGGTCAGGAAGATTCAGGAGTATTACAAATAGATCATTTATCTTGTAGGCCTTGTAGCATCTACGGAAACACCACTTGTTATCGCAAAGACTTTGCTTGTATGGAATGGATTCAACCCGAAGACGTTATCAAAAGAATCCGAATCGTTTATAACATAAACACTTTGTTTTAATTGATCCGAACTTTTTAAAGATTTGTTTTATAAAACCTGATTTTTTTGTAAAATAAGATGTGGGAACTACCACAACATCTAGATTTTACGATTAAATTTTAAAAAATGTAGGAAAGTATATTTTATTTTTCTTACATAGTTTGTCGCAACACAATATTTCAACCCACACTTTATAAAAGTATAATATTTAGTCCGCCCACAAATTGAATTTGCAGTAAAAAACCGTCCTGACGTTTCTTCAGATCCACAAACAGCTTTAGTAAAATTTAAATTTGTAATGAATCGTAAAAAATATTTTAAAAATCTTCTGTTTATTTTGAATAAATTTTATATGTATTTATTCAAAATATCTTAAGAACTGATCCAAAGGATCCGGAAGAGAAAAAAGCATATTGATAAGTGTGTTTCTTTTTTTCTTATTTTTAACGCTTGCGATCGTTTTATAAACTTCTTCCATCTTATCCACACACGAATTCATTTCATGACTTTTAGAGATTTTGATGGATTCTTTCGAAAATTTTTCGTAAAGAACTGGATCTTTCAAAATCGCAATCGCTTTTTCGGCAATTCCTTTTACGTCGAAAGGTTTTGCGATGTATCCATTTTTTCCATCGTGAATGAGTTCCGGAATTGCAAAAGAATCTACTCCTACCGCAGGAAGTCCACAAGCCACGGATTCTAAGATCACAAGTCCTTGTGTTTCCATTGTAGAAGCAGTCAAAAATAAATCATATTTAGGATATTCTTCTGGAAGTTGTTCCCTTTTGATAAAACCGGTGAAAGTCACAGAGTTCTCCACTCCTAAATTTTGAGCCTGTACTTTTAAAGAAGGAAGCGCCGGGCCATCCCCTATAATCGTAAGTGTAGAATCTGGAATTTCATCATGAATCAATTTGAATGAATTTAAAATTACGTCACAGTTTTTTTCGTAAGAAATTCTTCCTACGTGTAAAAGTTTAGGGGCAGAACTCAGTTGTTTTATGGTTCCCTTAAAACTAGTTAGGTCGAGCCCGTTGGATATGACTGCAATTTTAGTTTTTAAACCGAATTCGCGGAGTTGTTTTTCGATCAGATGAGAAGGTGAAATGATAAGGTCACAACGTTCGTAAATGTTATTTGAAATTTTAAGAATGATCTTTTTACGTATATTAAATTTATCGAATTTTTCTATCTTTCCTAAATCCCTCATCTTCAATTTTTTATTCGATTTACTGACTCTTAAAAAAAGTTTATCTAATTTTAAAAGTCTATAGAAGGAAAGATACATCTCTTGTTCGGACATCAAAGTATGATATGTTCCAATCGTAGGAATTCCATATTTTTCAGTCGCGTTGATTCCATAAAGACCCAATAAACCGGGAGTATGAATATGCACCAGATCCGGCTCAAACTCCTTAATGATCCTTTTGATTTTAGTAGGTGAAGGAAGAACCACTTTGATATCAGGATAACTTGGTAAATAACCACTTCTAAATCTTTCGATCCGGATTCCATCTCCTAAGGAATCGAAGTCCCCTTCTCCGTATTTAGGACAACAAATTGCAAAGGTATGACCTCTTTTTGCCAGAAGATCCGCGAAATTTCTCATAGAAATTGCAACACCATCCACCTTAGGAAGAAAGGTATCGGAAAAATAAAGAATTCTCATCAAAGATCTCCTCGTTACAGGATTTATTAAAATCCAAAGCTACTTCTTTGGATGGAAATAAATATCGAATTTACAATTCCCAGGTTTTATAAAATCTGGGTTCAATCGATTAGAGAAGATGTCCGAACGTCTTAGAAAAATCACTCTTTTTTTATTCTGCTCGAGTATCGTAGCGATCGGCCTATCCGTATCTATCAGCCAAGGATTTTTAGTACTCGCGTTTTTATTTTCTCTATTCTCATCAAAAACTTCCGGATTTTGGAAAGAGCCTGTAATTTTGATCGGGGTTTTATTTTTCGGTTGGTATCTAGGTGATTTTTTAATTCATTCTTTTAGAGAAGAAAATTTTAAAATTTACTCTAAAACCGCATTTAACTCGGAACTTAAAGATATTTTTCTTTTTATCGGATTATTACTATCTTGGAATTTAAGAAAAGAGGAATTTCCTTCCGTTCTCAAAGCTCTAAATGTATTGTTTTGGGTTTTACTAGTAACCGGTTTTATTTCTAGTTTTTCTCCAATTCGACTTTCTAGACTTATCAGCGATTTATATAGAGAATCTTCAAATTGGAAGTTCACACATCCAATGGGCCAAATTGGTGGAATATCCATTTATCTACCAATCGGTTTGATGAATACCCATCTGACTTTTGGAGGACTTTTACAGTTCTTTTTTACGATGCCGGTCTTTCTCTTTTTGAAATCCGTATTTGACAAAAATTTTAAAAAGGCGGGAATCAACGGAATTATACTTTTATTTTTTCTTTACGTAGTTCTTTTAAACAATGCCAGATCATCTTTGTTAGGCGGTCTATTTTCTTCTGTTACCGCATTGATTGTGTTAGGTGTTGTTCGTAAAGAATTACCATCCGCAAAAATTATTCTTTTTACAATCGGAACTTTTGCTTTTTTACTTTTTGTAGGAATTGGGCTTTCATTTACACAGGCAGGGCAAAAAATCACGGATCCTCTTTTTGGAAAAGAAAAACATACGGACGCAGGAAGAGCGTTTATTTGGGACTCCACGTTTCCTTTGATCGAAAAAAATCCATTTACCGGAGTTGGTCCGGGCAACTATAATCGAGAGATCGGAAAATCCAGAATGGAACATTCCGAAAAGTACAGAGAACTCTATTATTTTTATGAAACGACCCAAAGAGGACACGCACACAACGATTACTTTCATCTTTTGGCCGTTTTTGGAATTCCGTCCTTTTTACTTTTTCTTTTATTAGGAACCGAACTATACCGTAAATTGATAACTACAAAACTTTCGTATGAACGTTCCTTGTATTTTTTTGGTTTATCCGGATTTTTTATTTCGGGACTATTTCAATGTTATTTTCAAGACGATGAAGTAGTGATTTTATTTTGGATTCTTTGCGGACTTTTTTTAAGACTTTCAAAAAAAGAAACCAATTCCTCTGAAATGGTTTAAATACCGTATCTTTCCTATTTCAATTTATATTTTTATTTATTTTATATTTTGAATATGAATTCATTATAAAAAATCCATTTTCTAAAAGAAAATTTTTTACAGAAAAATTGCAGTTTCTATATCAGAGTCGTTGAAAAATTTTATAGCGAAGATTAGCAAAATTGTTTTATTACTCGTGCGCATAAAAATAGCACTCAGTTATTCTATTTAACGCGAGTTCGACGTAGACTCTATTCTTTTTTGGAAAAAACAGTCTTCTCGTTAATACCGATAACAATACGTTCCCAAATTTCTGACTTGGTTGATTGGAACTTCTTCCGCCGATAAATGCTCGTTAAACGGAAAAACACTTTCTCTAAAAGAAACTATTTCTTGGATCAATTCTGTATACTCCATGCCTTTTTTTGAATATTCATGAAAACAAAATGCGAGAAACAAAGAATCATATTCAAAAAATAAAATTCCCTCGGTAGAATTGGGAATAACCGAAATAGAATTCCCAGGAATAACAATCGGTCCGTTTCCTCTTTGATAAATAAAAATAGAATTCGGGTTTTTAAATTTTTTCAGACTTTGAGGAAATAATAAATTTCCAGATTGAATAGAATAAAATACAGGCATAAATAAATAGACAGGTTTATTTTCAAAATCCGGTGAAGAGTTTTCGATACGTTCCGGAGAAATAAACATTAAGTTTCCTTTTTTAGATCTTAGAATTCCATTTTCTCTAAAACTTCTTGTTTGAACTGGATGATTGGTTTTTCGTCCAGAAAATCCGCTACTGGAAGAACTAAAATCGGAAACTTCCTTACAAAATTCTGTCGTAGAAAAATCATATTCTAGAATAGAAGTAAAAAATGATTTTCCGGATTCTAAATAGAAAGATTCCTCTTTTGAATTGTCGGTTCTACAAATCGTTTGTTCGACCGAAATTGAATTTTCAGAATGACCGAAAAAAACGTGATTAGAAACTTCTTCCACTTGAAACGGAATCGGTCTATACGGAATCGCATTCTGTCGAATTCGTTCCCATTCTTTTGAGTAAGAATCAATCAAATACGAATCTTTTGTTTTAAAAAGAATTTCGCGATTATTATCTCTGGCGCTAATAGAAAAGTTATATGAACCTGAAATCAAAACCTGATCGTCTAATATCATCGTTTTATGATGTAATAAACCTCCTTTCCCAAAGGAATCTAAAGAAACAGTTTCTTCGTTTCCATCTCCCGCAATTTCAGAACCTGGGTTTTTAAAAACGTTCGCTAAAAATTTTCCTTCCGTATCCACGGGAGAATCATAGATACCTTTTACTTTTATACCCTTGAGATCAGCCAAAGCCAATCTGGAAGTCAAAACGGAATCAAAATGATCGAAAATCAAATATTTAATTTCGTTTTGTGAACGATCCACTTCTCTTAAAATAAGATTTTGAATCAATCTTCCTTTTGTAGGAGAAATATAAAATTCGAAAGGAGGAATGTTTAAAGAAACCAAGTTTTCTTCTAAAAAAGAATAAAAATTTTCTATTTCAGAATCAAATAGATCAAAAGAAACGTAACCGTTCAGATCATTTTCCAAACCGTACCATGTGAAATTTCCGGAACCTAAAAAAACTTTTTTCCGATCTACGATGAGTATTTTAGAATGTTGTAAACCTGATTTTTCCCATTTTCTAAACAACCCCAAACTTTTTAATTCGATAGAATATTCTTTTTCGGGATCTGCAAGTATTTGAATTGTAACCCCTCTTGCATTTGCATTTTTCAAAGCCTCTAAAATTTCTAAGTCATCAAAGGAATAAATCCAAAGATCAATTGAAAATTGGGAGTTTTCTATAAGTTTTAAAATTTTATCCTTTACATTCCTTTTTTTGAAAGTAGGAACAAAACGTCCTGGAAACGAAAAATGAGTCTCTACCTTTCGTAGTCTTCCCCATTCCAACCAAAATAAATCAGAATCATTTTGATTAGAACAAACAACCAAACAGATAAAAATTAAAACGTATAAAGAAAACTTTAGAATCATAAGACAACCCCGGAAGAAATTTGAAAAAACATTTCTTTTTTAGAATTTTCTAAATCGCTCCAGGAACCACCGAGGGAAAGTTTCCAATAGTAAAAATTGAACTTAGAATTTTCGGAAGGTGTATAAAACCAAGTTTGAATCAAAATTTCTTTGAGAAAGTCCTTTCTAAAACTGTCTCTGGAAATAGTAAACGCTCCGGAATTTCCTTTTGTATCCGAAAGAAAAAAGTAAGAGGCCATATAAAAGCGGAATCGTATTAATGATTCTTGATATTCTAAATTGATACCTGTCCAAGCGGATTGACGTTTTCCGCCCTGAATTCCGGATTGTTTTTCCAAACCTTTTTCCGTAATCCAAGCAGAAGGATAAAAATCTAGACTTTGATTTGTGCTAAACACAGGAGAAGGAGAAGAACCAATTCCTATAAAACCTAATTCTAAAACCTCTCCGTTTTCACTTATTTTATCTCTGTCCGGAATAAAACCAAAAACGTCAAACTTCCAAAAATTTCGAGAGGCGCCGAAAGAAATCAAAACAGCTTCTCCTGAAATAGGAATCATACTTGTATTTCTAATCCGATTCCAACCGGTTTTATCCTGGCCTCTGACTAAAATCCCGGATAAGAAACAATAAAACCAAACGTATTTAATTTTAAATTCAATCGTAGAATGAGTGAGATAATCCCTATCTCCGGAAGAAACGTTTTCAATATTCAAATCGTTTGTATATCTACCCCAATTTTGAAGATTCAGATATTGAAAACGGAATCCAGTTTCCAAAAACGTAAGGTCGTAACGATAAGAGACGCCGCCTCTATAACGATTTTTGAATGTGTTTAAAGCGGAGTTGTTGGTGTCGATTTCACCAAGAGGTTTTTTCGTGTTTAGAATTTCATTTTTAAGTCCGTTCTTATCGAAAATAGAATAACCGGAATAAAAATCAAACAAGTCAAAACGAACACGTCCCGATTTTCCTAAGTCCGCTTTGATAGAAATCCCATCCGTTCCATCCAACCAATCCGTAAACGAAGACGTTTTAAATTCCTCTCGAACTCTTCCAAAAATTAGAAAAACGTTATCTTTTTTAAGTTCTAAAAATAAATTTTTACCTGCAAAAAAAGAAGTTTTAGATTCGTTAGAAGCTCCTAAGTCCGCTTCTAATTGAATTTTCAAACTGGAAGTTTCCAAACTTTGATTGATTCCAACATGGAATAAAAATGAGTTCATCCTGAGTTCTTTATGGATTTTTTCTTTTTCTAATTCGGAAAGATTTCTGGTTTTTTGAATTGTTCCTAATCCCCAGCCCATCCAAGAAATTTGAGTCCAGCCTTTATTTTTTTCCGAAGAGTAAATAGGAAAAAACATTATAAAAAAGGAATATATGAAAAACCTTTTCATAAACGTTCCCTCTTTTTAATTTCATAATCAGAAATAGAATCTCCGGTTCGATTTTCTTTGAGAAGAATCAGATCGTCCGTTTCAGCGTCAATTGTAAACGGAAACGGAGAAAACTGATTCCCATAACTGTGAATATGAAATAAAACCCCTTGGATTTCCTGAAAAAGGTCTAGCCCTTCGTTTTTACCGATCCCGTTTCCGATCGTGCTCGTCTTATCGATCGTAAAAATTTTACGAAATGTAACAGAGCCCAACGGAACGGATTCATTTTTAAAATTTGGAGAAAGAACATAACCACATTCTCTGGGATTCAAAAAACGGTCTCCAAACGACCAAGTAAACGTAGAAGGATTAAAATCGCTCCAGCCGACTGGAACATTGTTTCCAAAACGAAATGAATATTCAACTAAACGATCGGAAGAAGAACTATCCCTAATTTCTAAACTACGAACGTCAACCGAATCCGAACCAAAGTTACAAATAGAAAACCATTCGTTGGTTGTTACAGAGGGATTTGGATAAATGCCCGAAATTAAAATTCCAGACGAACCTGGAATTCCTATAAGCCCTTCTCCTTCCCACGGAATCAGGTAGGTCATCGATTTTTTGAGAATATTTGTAGATTCTAAAATTCTAATAAATGATTCACTCCATAAATCTAAAAGTTGAGAAACGTTAGAACGATTTGAAAAATTCGGCTGATACGTAAACGTTTCAATGACCCCCGTTTGGTTCTGAGTAAAATTGAAACTGATCCAAGGATTTAAAAGAGAATTTAAGTTTTCTGAATATTCTTTATACAAAAATGGAAACGTTCTATTTTCAGATCCAGGGCTTGCCTCCGTACCTGCACAACTAGATTTACGTTCTAAAGGATCTGAAAGAGCGCTGTTTTTCCAAACGTTTTTACTGGACAAAGTTTTCACTTTAACCACGGATCTTCTCAATTTTTGAGAAGTGGAATTAATTCCCATAGAATCCCAAATGATCCAATCGCTCTCAGTTTTTTCATCCGTGGAAAGAAGTCTGATTTTTCCTATATTCGATAAATTGAATTCTGGAACGATCCAAGTTTCTACATTTGGAAAACAAATCAATTTACCGATGGAAAAAACATTTTTGCCTGTTTGTAAAGAAGTTAAAAAGCGATAACTTTTTGTTCCTGAAACAATTTCTAAAATTTGAGAAGAAGCAGACCCGGAATCTATTTCTATAAACCGATCAGCACTAATGGAAGAATTCCCATCATAAGAACCCATCCAAGAAATTTCTGAAACTTCCGCTACTTTGTTCCAAGAAGAATCTGAAATTTCGGTTTTTTTTCCTGGATTCATAAAATGAAAATCCACTATCTCAGAGAGAAAAGAATCAGAAGTGATTCTAGGATGTGGAACTTTCATTCCGTTACGAAATAAAATCGAAAAAATGGAACCGTCCGTTCTTTTTAAAATTGGAGTTTCTAAAAAACCACTAGAAAGAGTTTTCATTTTTTTAGAAACTCTATCCTTTAGAAAAATGGTATTTTTATATTCAAAATCCTTTAAGTCCCCTTGAGAGAATAAAATTTCTCCTTTGATAAAATCTCTTTTTCCTAGGGTAAAAATTTCACCCGGTTTTAGAGTTCTTGTATCCAACCAAATTGGAATTTCTTTCTCTCCACTTTCTAAGGATAAATAGTTTGGATTACATATATTGTTCCCAGAATATTCTAAATCTATAAACTTATGTTTGGAATTCAGCTTTCCGTCTAAAAATAGACCAGTAAGATTAGCTTCTTCGATTTGAAAATTATCTAAATTACAAAAATTTAAATCACTTTGAGAGTTTAGATCTCCTGTATCGTCAGAAAATGAAAAACCTGGATTCATACAAAATTTTTTTAAGGAATTAGAAACAAAAAAATCAGAACAGGTAGAATAAAAGTCATTCTGAGAAGAATAATATCTTTCCCCTTCTAAAAAGTTCTTTTCTGAATTCTTATAAATCTGCAGTATTTCTTTGGACTTTAAAATCAAATTTCCTTTTTTCTTTAAATCCAACCAAGAGAAGTAATTCAACTCTGAACCTGGAAGAACACTTCCGGATTCGGTTTTAAGAATCGTTTCTCCCGGAATTAGAAATTGAGTTCCAGAAAATATAGAATAAGATCCTGAAACCGTTTCTAATTCTAGATCCTGAAAACAAACCGGTTCTTTTTTAGAATTCGAAAATTCTAAAAATCTTCCCACAAAAGATTCGGTTCCGCCAAAAACTTCGCTCAAAACAGGAAGATCTATTTTACATAAATTTATAATATTCAAATTTTGTTTTTGGATTTGAGAAAAAAAATCCGTGAGAACAGACTCGTTACCCGGAATTTCTAGAACCAACGAATTTGTAGAAGTTGCAAAATCTGTAGACGAAAAAAGAATCCTAATCTTTCCTTTTGTAGCCAAAACGCTAAAACCCGTAAAAGAATTTGTAGAATGAGGTCTTAGGATCGAATTTTCAGAAAAAACGCTGACCCAATTTGTTTCTGGAAATTTTTCCTTCTTTAACATCCGATCCAATTCCTTAGAACCGGAAAGGACCGTCCAGTCCTCGTTTACATCCTCTAAAAGATCTCGGTTCAATAGAATTTTTACGTTCGCCTGTCCATAGGGAGAGAAGTCTAAAAATTCAGGCTCTAAATCAGAATTAGGATGAGTATTCCAAAAATTTATAATATTCTGTAATTCTAATTCTATATTTCCGTTTTGATCTGGAAAACAGACGGATATTCCGAAAACAAAAATCGTCCCGCCAAACAAACATACAACTCCGGGAGCGGTACGTATTTTAACGCTCGGATCTTTCCATTCTTTTAGGATTTCTTTTTGAATCTCCTGGTTGAATGTGTTTTCAGGTTCGTAGAAAAATTTGAATTCTCCTACATTTGTGATTGGAAATAAAAACGCAGAATTTCCTTTTCCACGGCAAGAATCGAGTGCAAAAAGAAGAAACGAGGCTACAAAAACGAATTTGAATTTCATGTTTCCCTCCGTCAGATACGGTTCCGGGAACATACGTTTCGTTTTGAATTTTAGAGATTTTTTATTCTTTTTTTTGAAATTGTCTTAAAATTTTTTCGGCGAGATTTTCTCCAATCCCAGGAATTGAAAGTAATTCTTCTTTTGTAGCTTCTTCGATTTTTTTTTCTCCCGAAAAATGTTTTAAAAGAAGCTTACTTCTTTTAAAACCTATATCGGGAACCTCTTGGATCAGAGAACGCATCGTTTCTTTATTTCTGCGGGATCTATGATGGCTAACTCCAAATCGATGGGCTTCGTCTCTGAGATGGCGCAGAAGTTTCATTCCGGGAGAATTCATATCAAAGATAAACGGTTCATTTTCTCCTGGAAAATAAATTTCTTCTCTTTTTTTAGCAAGGCCTACCATAGGAATTCCTTCTGCTCCCGCTTCTATAGCCGCTTCACAAGCCTTTGTCAACTGAGTTGGTCCTCCGTCTATCACGATAAGATCCGGAAACACTTCTTCTTCATTGATGATTCTTTGTAGACGTCTAGAAATTACTTCGTGAATCATCCCTGGATCGTTGATCCCTTCGTAACCTCGTATATTATACTTTCTGTATCCTTGTTTAAATGGTTTTCCTTCTACAAACATCACACCACTTGCAACTGGTTGTGAACCCTGAAAATGGCTAATGTCATAACATTCTATAATATGAGGAAGGTGTTCTAAAGAAAACATCTCTTGGATTTCTTTTAAAGATGCCGTTTGATCCTTATAATGAGTTGCGAGTAATCTTTCTGATAATCCAAGTTCAGCATTTTTTTCAGCAATTTTTAAAAGAGAACGTTTATCTCCACCTTTAGGGAATTTGATCTTGGGTCTAAATCCAGTTTTTTCCTGTAGGACGTCAATAACGGGAGCGACTTCATCTTGAATGTCTGTGGGAACAAAAATACAAGGAGGAACCAAGGAGGCATTTAAATAATAGTCCCTAAAAAAAGCTCCTAAGATTTCAGAATTTTCCGCGTCTAAAACTCCTTGGATCGGGAAGGATTTTTTAGTTTCCAATCTTCCACCTCTAACTTCCAAAAGAATCACTTGACCCTCGTCCTGTTTTCTGGCAAAACCAATTACGTCTTCATCACCTCCTTCTACGCTAACAACCGTCTGTTTTTCCCTAAAATTTTGGATTCTCTGAAGCATATCTCTATAACGCGCCGCCTTTTCAAAATCCAATCGATCGGAAGAGTTAGACATCTTGATATTTAAATCGTTTACAAGAGATTCTTTCCTACCCTCTAAAAATTGAATCACCTGATCTATTATAACTTTATAATCTTCTACTGGAATATTTCCCTGGCAAGGCCCTAGACAACGACCCATATCAAAATTTAGACACGGTCTTCTAGGTCTAGGTAAAGGTAGAACCTGTCTAGTTTTACGAACCGGAAAAATTCTCAAAATGATGTCTAATGTTTCTCTAGTAGATTTAACGTCCGAATAAGGTCCAAAATAACGATCTCCATTATCCTTTAATTTTCTAGTAATATAAACCATCGGATAAGGTTCTGACAAGGACACACAAATATAAGGATATTTTTTATCGTCTTTAAGACGAACGTTAAAACGAGGATTATGTTTTTTGATCAGAGTCGCTTCTAAAATCAAAGCTTCTTTTTCAGTTCCGGTAGCGATCCAATCTAGATCGAAAATTTCTTTTTGAAGTATTTTTGTTTTTATATCCGGATGATTTTCCTTAAGATAACTTCGAACTCTTTTGTCTAAATTTTTAGCCTTACCTACGTATAAAACTTCTCCCTTTTTAGATTTCCAAAGATAACAACCAGGAGAAGCTCCTAAATTTTTTATCTTTTCTAAAATTAAAGTATGATTTAAAATTTCAGGCATATTGTAGTTTTTTAATATAGATTAGAATTGAATTTGTAAGGCCTTAGACTTTGTAGGAACTCATACAATACGACGGTTTTTGTGGGAACACTACGATTCGTTCTAAGATTTTGAAACAACCCTGATACAATCATTTTAGAACTTGTCCTAAAACCTCAAAGAATTTTATGAGATAATTTTTTAGAAATTTTTAATAAAATGCAGTAGTTCCTACAATTAGATCGCATTTGGCAATTTACGAACTTTCAAGCAGTTCTAATGTCGTTAAATTTTCGTAGTAGTTCCACATTATGAGGTTTTGGGACAAACCCTTAATCTATCACCGGCGAATATCTTTCTTATTCGTTTTCGACCTCTTTCAATTCGACTTTAAGATTTTCATCCTCTTCTAAAGAAACGGTAGAAAAATTCTGATTTTTTCTGGAATACTTTTCTTTCTTTCGTTTAGAATCCTTTTGTTTATTACGAATCAATTTCTTTTGATCTTCACTTAAGATTCCTAGATTCTTACGATTGAAATCTTGGATTTTTTCACAAAGAATGGCTCTCGCTTTATAACGATTTAAACCCTGAGTTCTGTAAAGGGAACATTTAACTTCAATTCCGGTAGGTTTGTGTTTGAGATGAACCGCTGTTGAAACCTTATTAACGTTCTGTCCTCCTTTACCTCCACTTCTTGTAAAACTTTCCTCCAATTCGGTTTCTTTGATTTGAAGAACTTCCATGAGTTCAAGAAGTTTAGATTCTTTTTCCACAGAAACCGGAAAACGAGAAGCCATAAAAAATTACTTTAAATCCTGAAGTTCAAAATGATCTTTAAAATAAGGAAACGGTTTTCCATTTTCATCCAGACAAACATAAGTAATCTTGCAATCTATAATTTCTTTCAGTTCTTTTCTACTCTGGCTTTTACCGATGGAAGTGTTTCGAATTGTGATCGAACTATTTCCTATTTTTTCGATTTTAGAAAAAATCTGAATAATATCTCCTAACAAACCGGGGCTTTTAAATACAACGTCTGCCATACTTACGGTTACTATGTTCGAATAACGGATTTTTTCCATAACGTACATGGCACAACCTTCGTCGATCCAAGCAAGCATCTGCCCCCCGAAAAGAAAACCGTGTTGATTGAGATCTCTGGACATCACGATATGCTGAGTAGCGAGTTCCATTCCTTCCAATTTTTGATCGATAAATACTTCCATAATATTCTAAACTCCTGATATAATAGAAGACGATGGGCAATCTTTTTTTAAGATACAATCCTCGCAAAATCTACGATGCGCCTTACAACTTTTTCTTCCTAAAAATATCAAATACAAAGAAATATCTCTCCAGTATTTTTCGGGAAGAAGAAACATCAGATCCTTTTCCACTTGAACGGGATCGTTTTTAGTAGTAAGTCCTAGAACTTTTGAAAGTCTATTTACGTGAGTATCTACTACAATTCCTTCTACAAGTCCATGCACTTCCGATAAAACTACATTTGCTGTTTTACGACCAAAACCAGGAAGTGTGATCAATTCTGAAATTGTTTTTGGAATTTTACCGTCAAAGTCTTGGATCAATTTTTTGGCAAAACCCTGGATGGATTTAGCTTTATTTCTATAAAACCCAGTGGAAAAAATGAGGGTTTCAATGTTTTTTAAATTCGAATTGGCAAAGGATTCTAAGGTAGGAAAGGCTTTAAAAAGAGCGGGAGTAACTTGGTTGACTCTTTCATCTGTACATTGAGCGGATAAAATCACCGCAATAGCAAGTTCATAGTCTTTTTGAAAGTGAAGAGGTGTAGAGACTTCCCCGAATTCTTTTCTTAAAAGAGAAAAGATTCGGGAAAACCATTTTAGAAACGCAGGATCAGGCTTTTTTAGATGCCTGTTTTGTGATTCCTGCGTATTTTTTCGGAGCAAGAACACCCAAGGATCCGCCGTTATCTTTAATGGCGGCCTTAATTCCTTTTTTTCTCAGAGTTCTAAGAGCTCTGGTAGAAAGACGGACTGTAACCCAGCGGTTTTCATCTTCCAAAAAGATTCTTTTTTTGATTAGATTCACCTTCCAGGTTCTTCTTGTTTTGATATGGGAATGGGAAACATTGTTCCCAGAGACTGTGCCTCTCCCGGTTACTTCACATCTTCTGGCCATAGTAAGGACAGAATTGAGGTTCTCTTTTGCCTGTCAATCTTTCTGCCGATTTTCTGGCATTTCTGCTAAATTTTAAATGACTTTTTTCTTTTTCAGTGGAGAATCTTCCCGCTCCTAAAAAGACTGCTAAACAAACTTGTCTCGATGTCCAATATTTTTCTTACAAACTTTCAACTTCGGTTGGATCGAATTTGGAATGTCAACGTTCTCCCTTTTTTTCAAAGTAAAAGGGTCCGAATAGAACGAAAACTTCAACCGATATTAAACGAAGAATTTACTAAGGAACAAATCGTAGATCCAAGGCAGTTTCAACACCTTCTCTACGAAACCAATCTTCCTTTGGAAAACGGAACTCCTCCCTATTTTGCATCTGATATGGAAGTAGAATCGGCCTCATTTGCAGGAGGAAAAAAAAGAATTTTTATGAAACAAAAACTTCGTTCTCGTTTTCCGGGACAAACGAAGTATCAATTCTGGAAACTTCTCAGAAGTTCATTACATATTTTGAATGAACAACCTTGGAAAAAATTTTTTTCTAAAAAAAAATCTGATACAAACGATCTACAAAATTTTCCAGATCTACTAAGCGCGGCATCTCCAAATCCACATCGTTTATATCTACATTCTTTGATTTATTGGGAAGAAACGTTTCCTTGGGAAAAATGGAAATTTTCGCTTCCTCTTTTTTGGATTCCTTTTGGAGGTTCTCAAAAAATCAAACTCCGATTTATAGCTGCAAAGGCCTCTTCTTTTTCTAAACAAGAATTTTATGAAGAAACGTATTCTCCAGAAATAGCTTTTTGCGACCTTTATGCTTTAGGTTACTTAAGAGAAACCTCAGATAAAAATATAGATTTGGAAAATCCCGAATCGTATTATTTAGGTACATTCTTTCCTTCTAAATTAGAAAAAAAGGATCTTCCACTCTGGTTGAAAGAGAGGAATTTATTTACAAGTGAATTTCAATGGAAAAGTTCTCCTAAAGAACAAGTTTTTAAAATCTTAAATAAAGAAATTCGATTTAAAATCGAAACAGAAACCCAAAAATCTTTCGATTTTAAACTTATCCAAGTAGGTGGAAAAAAATTTAGTTTAAAAAGTCAGTTTTTGAACGGACTTTTTTTTCAAAGAGCAATCTTAACCTATCATCCAACTATTTTGGCAAATCGAGTTTTGAAAAGATTTTAAAGATTTATCCGTAATATCTTGATTTGTGGAAGTTAATACATTTCTAGAAGTTATCTCAAAAATATCTTAGAACAATTGAAATCGGCATTTTAAACAAAAACAAAGTATTGTCTAGATAGGTTCTAATTATTTTTAAAAGGACTTTGAATGAAAGCATTAGACATCAAACTTCATTTAAAAAATGAACTTATAAAATCTAAAAACCCAAAATAAAGTTCTACATAAAATATTAATAAATTAAAATTCCTTTTATAAAGATTTTATTAAGAATCATTCAGTAATAGAGCATTTTAATATTCCAAAAAAATACCTGGGATATGTTAATTTTAAAAAGTTTTTAGCTCATTTTAAAATAAAAAATCAGATATGTGTCTAACGTTATAAATATCAGCGATTTTATATGTAAAAACGGAAATTATCATAACAACTTATAGTATATTTTCAAAATAACATCTATCGTTTTTTGTTCCTCTAATTCATGATTTAGTAATGAACATTCTTCTAATGGTATACCTTCTAGGTATTTCGAATTTAAGAAATCGGTAATAATTTCGTCTAATTCTACCAGTTTGATTTCCACATCAAAAGGTGGTATTTTGTGTTCTATGGAAATACAATTGAATCGAAGTTGAGCGGCTTGTTCATCAAACCAAACGTAGAATATCATACGCCTGTCGAAGTAAAGCTCTAGTTGCTTTTTCCTATTCTCGATTAACCTTTCAAAAAAAACTAAAAAATCGGATACTTTGCACTCTTTAGCAATTTCAAAAGATATGCTTATTGTCAGCATATTCTCCCTTCTCTCGCTTTCAAAATCAACAATACCATTACCGACAAATATTGGTTCAGTAATCAATTTATCGAGATCTCTAAAGTATTCTGTTTTTGCTGAGTTCATTTAGTTTTAATGTGAAATATTATTCAAAAATTTTAGTTTTGACATTCTCTAAATTGGATAAAAAAATATAACATGGATTCAATTCCAAATTTTTTAACAATTAAAAGAGAAAAAATCCCTAAAGGTTTTAGTTATTCCTTGAAAACTTCCGAATTGATTGCTGCATACGATTCTGCAGAAATCAATACTGAAACGATCCTTAACTACTCTTTCAATCACCCAAACTTTAGAGTTCATTTTTGGCCCTCAACTCCAAGTATAAATCATGAACGACTTTACATCGTCACAGGGGCTGTTCCAACAGAATCAGCGCACATTGCACGGAAAATAATGAAATCCAAAATCATTCCGGAATTTATAAAATGGATCAAAAACTTACTTTTGCTTCCTGTCAATTCACCGATACGAAATCAATCTCAACTCTGGGAATTTAAAATTCCACACAAAAGCGTAAATACAAAAAAGTCTATTTAAGCTTCAAATTTTAAAACGACAACAAATATAATAGTCATACACTGCGAATGTTATACGTTTTAAATATAAAACTTCAGTTTTATAAAAGAAAAATATATTCTTATTTGAGAATATTCGATTTATCATAAAATTAAACTTTTCCATCTTTCCATTCCGGCTTGAAAACGTTCGTTCGTTTCTCCAAAACCGATACGAATCCAACCCTCACATTCAAAATCGCGTCCAGGAAGTACAAAAACTCCACACTGATCCAATAAAATATCCGCATAACGGGAGGAGTCGATACCTTTCGAAAGTTTTAAAAAGGAAACAATTCCTCCTCCTGGTTTTGTAAAATATTCCAAACCGGGAAGTTGTTTCCAAATACTTTCAAAAAATAGAATATTCTTTAAAATAGATGTTTTGATGGGATCAACTAAACTTGTTCTATTTCGTAAAATTTTCAGAGTCAAAAATTCAGAAATTGGCGAAACCGTATGAGTTAAATAATCCTTGAAAGATCTAGCCCTTTCAATCAGTTCTTTGGGACCGGTCATCCAGCCAATTCTAAGTCCCATCACTCCAAAACATTTTGTGATCGATCCAGTGCTTACCGTATGTTCCGTAAGTCCGGCGCCAGTCCAACCGAGATCATTTTGAAAATCTAAAAATCGATAGTGTTCATCAAAAAGAATCCAACCTTTATGTAAATGTGCCGCTTGTTGGATCGTTTCAATTGAACTTTTATCCAGAGACAAACCACTCGGATTGTGTGGATGATTGAAAACTACTAAATTCTTTCCTCTTTGGAACAATTCACGGATCAAATTTACCGATAATGAGGATTTTAAATTTTTATCTAAATCCTCCAGTAAAGAAACCGCTTCCAACCGAGCGCCTATCATCTTAGGTATTTCGTATAACGCTTGAAATGCGGGAGAAAAATAAGAAACAACACAATCTTTTTGACAAAGAATATGAAACAAAATATAAAGCGCTTCTCCGGTTCCGGTCGTAACTAAGATTCGATCCGCATCTAACCCTGGATAAAGTTTTGCGATTTCATTCCTAAGAGTAAAATCTCCTCGATTGGGAGAATCCTCCAAAGAAATAGAATTCAAAACGTCAACGGAAAGATTTAAATTAGAGAGTAATTCGCCTAACGTGATATTTCGAATTCCACTTTCTCCTAAATTACAAGGAGCAATTTTTCTATATTTTTCAAGTCTCTCTTCAATCCAAAATTCACTTGGTTCCATTAGGATACAATGATAAGAATGGCTCCTACTAAAAGAAATAGAATTGCAAAAAATCCAAAAGAAATCTGAATCCAAAAATGAATCCGTAAACTACGAAGACCGATTTGTAAAAAATCCAAATCCTCTCCTTTTGTATCTGTGATTCTTTGAAAAGAAATCCCAGCGCTATAACTCCAAATTCCAGCCAGTAAAAATAAAATCGCTGGAACCAAAAACAAAACCAATTTGCCGGTTTCAATAGAAACAAACGCAGAAAAAAAAGTCACTCCGGAAAGACTAAAAAAAGAAAATGACGCAAGTTTTAGAACTCTACTCAATCTCAAAAATTCTCTGTTTTCGTCCTGGCCAAATTCGTAAGATTCCATACTTCTAAGATCGGCTAAAATTAAGGTTGAACCTCAAAAGAAAGCCAATTTTTATGAATTTTAATCCTCTTAAAATATTAAATCGGAATTCTTTTCAATTTTATGAATCATCTCAAATCCTTTATTCATCCTTGGACTCAGGAACCTTTTCCAAATACAGTTCGCAAAGAAGCCAATCTTGCACTTGAAAAATTTTCAAGAGGAGAATCCGGTCCAGACGTAGAAGCATTTTCAATTCCTCTCGAATTTGGAACCGGAGGAATGCGTGGAAAATTAGGCAACGGAATCGGAAGGATGAACGAATTTACTGTTGGTCGTGCAGCACTTGGATTTGTAAGTTATCTTTCTAAAAAAAACAAAAAGGCTTCTATCGTAATCGCCTACGATTCCAGAAGAAGATCCAAAGAATTTGCAGAAGTCACCGCAGGGATTGCGGCTTACTTAGGAGTCAAAGTCATTCTATTTAAAGAAGTAACTCCTACACCTATTCTTTCTTATGCGATTCGTTACTACAAAGCAAGCGGAGGTGTTGTCATCACCGCCTCTCACAATCCTCCAGAGTATAACGGTTTTAAAGCATATCTTTCAGATGGAGGTCAGCTTGTTCCTCCAGATGATCAAAAAATTATTTCTAAAATAGAATCTATCATCGATTGGAAACAAATTCCCATTCTTTCTACAAAAGATCCGATTTACAAAAAAATGGTAAAATTTGCCGGAAAGGATTGTTTTACTTCTTACAAAAAAGATCTTTCTAAAGCTGGAATTATTTCCGCTTCTCTAAAACCAAAAGACAGAGCAGAGATAAAAATCGTCTACTCTCCGTTACACGGAACTGGCGGAAAAAGCATGCAAGAACTCTTAAATAGTTTCGGATATAAGAACGTATTTTTAGTTCCAGAACAAAAAGATCCCAACGGAGAATTTCCTACGGTTAAATACCCAAACCCAGAAGAAGCGGAAGCAATGGAACTTTCTAAAAAGTTCGCAATCCAAAAAAATGCGGACGCTTTTATCGCAACCGATCCAGACGCAGATAGACTTGGAATCGGAGTCAAAAACAAAAACGGAGAATACGTTTTATTCAACGGAAATCAGATCGGTTCCATAATGGCCGCTTATTTATGCGAAGCTTATTCCACAGGTAAAAAAAAGAAAAAGGCAGTTTTAGTAAAAACGATCGTTACTACAGATTTACAAGAGAACATCGCTAAAAAGAACAAAGTAAAATATAAAAACGTATTAACCGGATTTAAATTCATTGCTCAAGTAATGTCAAAAATTGATCAAAGTAAAACAGATTTTTTCTTATTCGGAGGAGAGGAATCTTTTGGTTATCTTCCAGTTTCTTTTGTGAGGGATAAGGATTCACTTTCTTCCGCTTTGTTACTTTTAGAAATTCTTACGGAAAAAAAAGATCTTTTCAATTACATGGACGAGATTTATCTCAAATACGGTCTTTTTCAAGAAAGTCTCAAATCTCTGACTTTAGAAGGAAGCGCCGGTAAAGAAAAAATCCGTAAATCTTTGGAATCCCTGAGAACCCTAGATTTGTTAGGAAAAAAAATTCACCAAAGAAAAATTACCGGGATTCTCGATTATAAAACCAAAGTCGCCAAAGGAAACGCTTCTAAATCCGCGTTTGTTGGTTGTCCTTCCTCGGACGTGATTCAAGTTATTTTAGAAGGAAACGCAAAACTCACAATCCGGCCTTCCGGAACGGAACCTAAGATTAAAATTTATTCTTCTTTTCAAAGTTTAAAAACTCCTAAGTCCAAAGAAGAAATCAAAACACTTACCGAAGATCTTCTTTCCGAAATCAAAACTTCAGAAGAAATATTTTTACAACTGGCGGAACTTGCATGAACGACGCAGACATCCATAAAGAACTCTTTCAACATACAAAAGAATTAGCAGATCATTATCTACTCAATACTTACACAAGATACGACGTGGCTTTCCGTTACGGAGTTAACGAACTTCTATTCGATTTTGATAATAAACAATATATTGACTTTCACTGCGGAGTTGCAGTTACAAACCTAGGGCACGCAGATCCTGACATCATAGAAGTGGTTCGTTCCCAAGCGGACAAACTATTTCACACTTCTAATCTATTTTATTCTGAAGAAGCGGCAAAACTTGCAGAACTTCTCATATTAAATTCTTTTCCTGGAAAAGTGTTCTTAACCAATTCAGGAACCGAAGCGATTGAAGGAGCATTTAAACTCGCAAGAAAATACGCATATTCAAAAAGCATCATAGATCCAATCATACTTTCCTTAGAAAAAAGTTTTCATGGAAGATCCGTTTCGGGTATGAGTTTGACCGGACAAGATAAAATCAGAAAAGGTTACGGAGAACTTTTAAAAGGAATCGAGTTTATAGAACCGAACAACGATGAAGCTCTTGTAGCAGCATTTGAAAGATACCAAGGAAGAATCGTAGCCTTAATCGAAGAACCCATCTTAGGTGAAAGTGGAATTATACCTTTATCTAGAAATTTCCTTACACTTTCCAGAGAATTGACAGAAGAAAACGAAGCTCTTCTAATCTTCGACGAAATCCAAACCGGAATGGGTAGAACTGGAACGTTATTTGCCTTTGAAACGATGGGGTTTAGCCCAGACGCAATGACACTTGCTAAAGGGCTCGGGTCAGGATTTCCAATTGGAGCCCTAGTTGTAGGAGAAAAATATCAGGACTTATTTACCCAAGGATCTCATGGTTCTACGTTCGGAGGAAATCATCTCGCGGCTGCAGTCGCTTATGAAACGATTCGTATCATTCAAACCAGGGAAATTCTAAACAACGTAAACGTTTGCTCCGATATTGCTTTTACGAGACTGGGAGAAATGCGGGAAAAATATCCAGTGATCTCAGAAGTGAGAGGAAAAGGACTTCATATCGGACTTGAATTAAAAGTTCCTTCCAGACCGATCTCGGAAGCCTGTTTGTCCGCAGGGCTCGTAGTCAATGCAACGGCGGATAACGTAGTTCGGATTATGCCCCCACTTACAATTTCGACGGACTTTTTAAATCAAGGATTAGACATCTTAGAATCAGTACTCAAACAAAACTAAAAGGATCTAAAAAAAGAATGAAGAATGTAGCAGTACTTTCCGGAGACGGAATCGGACCGGAAGTCATGGAGGTAGCCATCTCCGTTTTGAAAAAGGCTCTCGGTACAAAAGTTTCCGAATTTCAATTTAAAGAAGGATTTGTAGGTGGAATCGCAATCGATAAAACCGGACATCCTCTTCCACCGGAAACTCTCAAACTATGCGAAGAATCTTCCGCAATTCTTTTCGGAAGTGTGGGAGGTCCTAAATGGGAAACACTCCCTCCGGAAAAACAACCGGAACGAGGAGCACTTCTACCTTTGAGAAAACATTTTGATTTATTTGCAAACTTAAGACCTGCGATCATTTATCCAGAATTGAAAAATGCTTCTCCGGTTCGTTCTGATATTATCGGAAACGGATTAGATATTCTCATATTAAGAGAGTTAACCGGAGGAATTTATTTTGGACAACCCAAAGGAAGAGAAGGATCGGGGCAGGAAGAATTTGCATACGACACGATGAAGTATTCCAGAAGAGAAATCGAAAGGATTGCTAGAGTAGCATTCCAAGCGGCTAGAAAAAGAAATAATAAAGTGACTAGTATCGATAAAGCAAACGTCTTGACTACTTCCGTTTTTTGGAAGGAAGTTGTAATCGAATTGCATAAGAAAGAATTTTCAGACGTCCAATTGAATCATCTTTATGTGGACAATGCGGCGATGCAACTGATCGTAAATCCGAAACAATTCGACGTGGTTCTTTGTGAGAATATGTTTGGTGATATTCTTTCAGACGAGGCTTCCATCATTACAGGTTCAATCGGAATGCTTCCTTCAGCTTCTCTTTCCGAATCTGGATTTGGATTGTATGAACCTTCGGGTGGTTCTGCGCCAGACATAGCCGGAAAAGGAGTGGCAAATCCGATCGCTCAAGTATTGAGTGCGGCGTTGATGTTACGTTATTCTTTTTCTATGGAAGAAGAAGCAAACAAGATAGAGACCGCCGTGCGTAAAACGATTGCCTCCGGAAAAAGAACCAGAGACATAGCGGAAGTAGGATCTACGATCGTAGGAACCAAAGAAATCGGTCAATTGATCGAATCCTTTCTCTAAAAGAGGTAAAAAAAAATATGAAAGCAGGTGTAGCTCCCAACGGAAGACCGTATCAAGTATTGATCGCAGAAAATTCCAGATTCCAAGCAAAACAGTTGGCTCAAATTTTGGAATCGGAAGGTTATCAGGTGATAGGGTTTGCAGAGAACGGAAAGGAACTCGTCAAACTCTACGATGAACACAGACTTGTAGATTTAATTACATTGGATCTAAACCTTCCAGTAATGGACGGTTATGCGACCTTTTTTGAGATTAAGGGGAAAGGGGTTCTTCCTAGAATTGTAATCGTTTCCGAAGAGAATACTCCCGCCGTTTTAAAAAATCTTATAGACGAAGGTGCAATGGATTATATTCCAAAACCGATTAAACGGGAAAAAATATTGGAAAAAGTCAACGCGGCTATCAAAAAAGTTCCCAAGGTCTAACCTTCTTTCCAAATCAAATTCAGATTTCTTCCTGTTTCCTTTTTACGATGGCTGAAGAAATCTGAATTCTCTTCTAAAGTACAAATTTTATCCGATTGAAGTAAAACTCGAATTCCATTTTTTTCCAAACGAAATTTAAGAAAAGATTCCAGATCGAGTACAGTTTTATCCTCTCCGTTTTTTCTTAAACAATCCGGAAATTCTTTTCGAAACAAAAATGCTACGTCCTCACCTACTTCATATCTCAGACCGCTTGCATAAGGTCCTAGATAACCTACAAGTGAACCTTCTTTTAAAATAGAATCTGAAAAAGAATGTTTTAAAGTTTTTTCTGTGATTCCGGCCAGTGTTCCTTTCCAACCGGAATGAATCGCTACAAACTTAGGACTTTGGATGGACCAAAAAAATAAGGGCATACAATCTGCAGTTTTAATACATAAAACTTGATTCGATTCTTCTCCGATCCATGCATCCCCTTCCGGAAAAGAAAGATTCTTAGATATTCTTAAATCTACAACTCCGTCTCCATGAACCTGGTTTAAAATAAAAATTTTAGATTCGTGAAATCCGGTGAGTTTGGAAATTTCATTTTTTTGGTCATCTACATTCAAATTTATGAAAGGAAGTTCTTTTTTACCTGCAATTAAAATCTTAATTTTTTTTTCTGTAGAAATTGGAAAAGAATAGAACAAAGCCATAAAATCCTAAATTACATTTTAGTAGTAAACTGACCAGTGTTAAAGTACGTGATCTAAAGAAACCCTTCCGAAAGATTGGATCATGAAAATGAATTCTTTGGAAAAAACAAAGATCAAGATCTGCGGAATTAAAAATATAGAAATCGCAAAAATTTGTAAAGAAGAAGGAGCCGATTATATCGGACTAAACTTTGTATCTTCTAGTCCTAGAAAAATTGAACTTTCAAATGCTCAAAAAATCGTGGAATACTATAGATCGGAAAAAAATTCCCCCGAAATTGTACTCTTATTCTATCAAAATTCATTCGAGGAAATTGAGTCCATTACTTCCATATTGGATCACGATCTAGTTCAATGGGTCTGGGGTGATCCTTCAGTAAGTAAGGAAAAACTTTTAGTCAAACGACAGATTTGTTCTTACAGAGTTCAAGCTCCGATCAACGATCAGGATTTAAAAGACATTGTAGCGGAGTTTTTGATCTTGGATAGTTATTCTAAAGGTATAGGAGGAGGAACGGGTGAAACATTCAATTGGGAGTTCATTTCCAAAATTAAAAGAAAGTTTCTTTTAGCAGGAGGTCTCGATCCGTCTAACGTAGTCAATGCGATTGAAATCGTAAAACCGTTTGGAGTAGACGTTGCAAGCGGGGTAGAATCTTCCCCAGGAATCAAAGATCCACAAAAAGTAATTCAATTTATCAGGAACGTAAAATCTACATCATGAATTTGGAAAGTACAGCGACTTCGGCAGAATATTGGAGCGATTTAGCGGACGCTCTCAACACACCTATGATGAAACAATTCCTTGCGATCAAAAAGGATTTTCCGGATACGATTCTTTTTTTTCGGATGGGAGATTTTTACGAAATGTTTTTAGAGGATGCTAAAATCGCTTCCTCGATTTTAGATATCGCACTCACCAAAAGACAAAACGCGGTGCCTATGTGCGGGATTCCCTATCATTCCAAAGACAATTATATATCCCGACTTTTGAACGCAGGAAAAAAGATTGCTATTTGTGAACAGTCTAAGCCGGAAGAAGCGGGTTCTAAATTGATGACTCGGGACGTGGTTCGGATCATCACACCAGGAACCGTGATCGAGGAAAATCTTCTTTCAGGTTTTCAAAACAACTATTTAGCAGTATTACATCTTAAAAAAAGTCTAATTTACTTTGCCATCGCCGATTTTTCGACTGGCGAAGTTTTCTATTCCTCCGTCTCGATTACCAGTTTGGAAAGATTAGTAGCGGAATTAGAAAAATTTAAACCGTCAGAAATTTGTGTTCCAAAATCTGAACATTCTTTCTTTCAAGAATTAGAATATTTTAAAAATAGAGAATTTACAGTCTTAAAAGACCAAATAGAAACTTCCGAAAAAGATTCGTTTCAAATACTTTCAAAATATTTAAACGAATATATCCGAGAAACATATAGAAATAACAAACTCGTTCTTAGAGAACCTAAAATACTGAGTTCTGGAAAGTTTTTGGAAATGGATCGGGAAACAATTCGTAATCTGGAACTTGTAGAAAACGAAAAAGAAAAGAACAATACTCTTTATTCTATATTCAATTTTTGCAATACTGCAAAAGGAAAAAGACTGCTCAAACAAAGGATACTATTCCCGGAATGTGATCCTGTTGTTCTTTATTCTCGTTGGGAAAAACAAGACATTCTTTTAAAAACCGTACTAGCTCCTTATATCACCGCGTTAAAAGACTTCGGAGATTTAGAAAGAATTCTAACACGTTTTAGAGGAAACCACGCATATCCTAGGGATTTCCGTTCTCTATTAAACTCAATTTCTTCAGGTATGAAACTAAAAGAAGAATTGGAAAAAATTTCTTATCCGTTTTTGATCCCGGTCGAAGAATTAAAAAAAATTTCCGATTTTATCCAGGAACGCCTGCATCCGGAAGACGATCTACCAGTGATTTTAGGAAACGGTATTTTTCTAAAAAAAGGATTCTCCCAAAAGCTGGATCAGGCCAGAGAAGCTGGGGTCAAAGGAAAAGATTGGATCTTAGATTTAGAAACGGAAGAAAAAAAAAGAACCGGTTTAAATACATTAAAAATTCGTTATAATAAAATCGTAGGCTATTTTATAGAAATTTCCAGGATTCAAGCGGAACAAGCTCCTAAAGATTATCTCAAAAAACAAACTCTCGTAGGAAGCGAACGTTTTACGACGCCTAAGTTAGAAGAAATAGAAAGAACCATTCTAGAAGCAGATGAAATCATACAAGAAATAGAAAGAACAGAATTCAATCGAATGGTGGAAGAAGTCTTGAAATTTTCATCTTCACTTCTTTCTTTTTCGGAAGAAATCGGAGATTTAGATTTTCAAATTTCGCTTTTAACCGCCAAAGACAAGTTTGGTTGGATTCGTCCAAAACTTTCCGAAGATCGTTCTTTAGATCTAAATGACTCCAGACATCCGGTCGTGGAAGCGACTCTTCCACCCGGTCAAGAATTTATTCCCAATTCCGTTTATTTAGATACTCAGGACAAAGCGATCGCAGTTTTGACAGGTCCGAATATGGCGGGTAAATCTACGTTTATGAGACAGATTGCCCTCAATCAGATCTTATTTCAGATAGGCGCATTTGTTCCTGCAAAATCTGCAAAACTTCCAATTGTAGATAAATTATTTACTAGGATCGGAGCGGGAGACAATCTCACCGCAGGAGAATCTACGTTCTTCGTGGAAATGAAAGAAACCGCGAATATACTCAATCATTATACAGAGGATTCTTTAATTCTATTTGATGAAGTAGGTAGAGGAACTTCCACTTATGACGGAATGAGCATCGCTTGGTCTATTCTAGAATATCTATCTTCTTTGTCCGTAAGACCTAAGACTATCTTTGCCACACATTATCACGAACTTACGGAACTTTCCCGTTTAGGGGGAATATTCAATCTTTATCTAGAAACTTTAGAAAAAGAAGATAGAGTTTTATTTCTTCGAAAAGTAAAAGTGGGAAAGGCAAAAAAATCTTTTGGGATCTATGTGGCAAAGATTGCGGGAGTTCCAGAACCAATTGTAAAAAGGGCAGCGGAACTACTAACCGATTTAGAATCCAAGAAAAAAGAAATTAAAATCCAAGAAGCACAACCTACACTATTTACAGAACCAGAAACTAAAAATCTAATTTCACAAACGGAAGAATCTATTTTAAAACTCAAACTAGAAGAGATGACTCCGATAGAAGCATTAAAAACTCTGGAAGATTTTCAAAAGAAGTTAAGGAAACAGAAATAAAAGAACGTCCATCGGAGCAAAATCGATCCAGTTTACGATCTGCTTTTTTAAACCTTCCTTTGCGTGAAAACCGATTCCAATTCCGGCTTCGTTTAACATCAAAGAATCATTTGCACCGTCGCCAATCGCCACCACTTGAGAAGGACGAATTTTTTCGCGATCTCGAATTGTTTTTAAACATTCTGATTTCTTATTTTTATCTACGATTTCTCCAAGAACGTTTCCGGAAAGTTCTCCATTTATTTTTTCCAAAACGTTTGCATAAACTTCGTCTATTCCGTATTGTTTTTGAAACATTTCTAAAATATCCGTAAAACCTCCGGAAAAAACTGCGGTTCTAGTATTATTTTCTTTTAATATTTTCAGAAGTCTTTCTACACCAGTATTCAATTCCAATTTAGGATATAATTCCGTAAAAATGGAACTAGAAAGACCTTTTAGATGGATACATCTTTTTTTTAAAGCCTCATTAAAATCTAGGTTTCCTTCCATCGCTTCTTTGGTCACGGAAGCTACTTTCTCATAAACTCCGGCGAGTCTTGCCAATTCGTCTATAACCTCTTGACGGATCAAGGTTGAATCCATATCAAACGCGAAAAAACTTTTTTCCTTAGGATCCAACAAACGATTCACTTGAATCAAATCCGCACCTTTTTTAGAAAACGTTTCTCTCCATTGAAGTAATTCGGAGCGTTCTAAAACACGCGGAATTTTCCATTCGATACAATTCCAAAAACCTCTATTCCGAATTTTAGAAGAAGAAAGTAAAAACGTTTCTTCCGGTTTTAAAGAAATAAAATCCCCCATTCCTAATAGAATTTCCTTTCGAATTTCTTCCGGTTTTTCTGTAAGGATTAAAAGCAAGGGAACCTTAAAAATAGGGTAAAAGTATGGGTTTTAGTTTATGAATCCAGGCCCGATATGCTTTTTCATTCACGTGAATTTTATCCTGTCCTGGCCAAAATTCCGAATCCAAAACGGGTCGATCCTTTTCTCTCAAGAATTGCCAACCGTCCAAAAATTCCACATTCTTATAAGATCGAATGATAGAAATCCAGGTAAGATTGATTACTGGGGAAACCCTATTTACGGTTTGATTTCGGACGGGAGGAATTCCTAAAACGACTATTTTTATATTCGGGTTGAATTTGAGAATTTTTTCTAAAATTCGATTTAGATTCATTTCCGTAATATGCAGGCATTTTCCTTGAATGAGATCATTTCCACCAATCTCTAAAACGATTGCTTTTGGGTTTAAACTTAAAACGTCTTCTTCTATTCTTTCCAGAAGAGTTTCCGTCATATCTCCGCCGATTCCGCGGTTAACCGCACCTGGAAATTCTTGGATCATCAGTTCTTTGGGAAATAATTGAATCAAAGAATCTCCTACAAAGACTATATTTGCAGATTTAATTTTCTGATTTTCGTTTTTATAAAAATTTCGAAGCTCGGCCCATGCAGATTTATACATTCCGAAAGTCTCGGAATCACGGAAGCCAGACCCAGACCAACATTCAAAGTCAGGGCTCGAATAATCATCCGTATATGATTTCTTAATCAAGGAAGAGCAGTAAGTAAAAAGAAAAAGCAAAGAAATTGAAAAAAGAAACTTTGCCAAAGATAAATTACTGCTCCTGCGGTTCTTTCATGTGAAAACGTTTATGCCAATCCGCGATTTGTGCTTGAAGATAGTCTTCGGAATCACAAATTCGAAACTCAATCGGATTGTTGGAGGCAGTATCAATCAGCTTAGCTTCTATATAACCGTTTTTCAGCTTATTGATTTCTATTTTATATTTCATTCATCAAACTCCAGTAATGCCAGGTTTTTAGATCAACGTAGGCTTTCAATCGATTCTAAAAAAGCGAACAACCTTTTTCAGATCCCAAAAGAATAACTTTAAATCTGACATTTCCATATTGTTTTTTCAATTTTTTTCATTTCGAAATTCAAACAACAAGACACATAACGCGTTTGAAAATCGAATTCTACTTTTCTTCGCCTAAATCGTGTTTCTTGTTAAACCTAACTTCATATTCAAATTCGGGAATTTTAAATTACGAAACGGTGTATAACAATCCATATTGTTCTCAGACTCAATTTAATAAAAAAAAGTTGCTGGGAAAGCTTAAAAAATATCAAAATCCATTTTTTTTGAAATTTTTTAAGTTTTTAAAATTTCTTAAATTTATAGAGTTCTGGAAAATTTTTCTCAGAATAAAATGATTCCGTGCCGAAATCTTCTGGAAGAATTTCTCCATTGGATAGTTCAGGAACAAAACCGGCGTCCCGAATCATCGCAACCGTCTCTAAAATCTCCGAACCTTTTACATTTAAATAGCCGGAAGAGAATAAAGAATTAGCGGCAAACAAGGCTGTCGCGGAAAGACTTCTAAGATGTCCTTCCCTTCCAGCCGCAATTCGAATTTCGGAATCCGGATTTATCAATCGAAACATACAAAGAATTCTTACACAAAGTTCCGGAGTCAAAACATTTGGATTCTGGATCGCATGTCCTTTTACTGGAATGAAAAAATTCACTGGAATTGAAATTACACGAAAGGATTTTAGTTCAAAAGCAACATCCACAATATCTTGAAGCGATTCACCCATTCCCACAATCACTCCGCTACACATTCCGATTCCGGCCTTAGAAACCGAGTCCAATGTCTCGGCTCTTTGTAAATAAGTATGAGTATCACAGATTTCCGGATAATGATTTTCGGAAGTATTGAGATTATGATTGTAACGATCTAGACCAGCCTCTTTTAAAACTTGAGCTTTTTCTACATCTAACAAACCAGCAGAAAGACAAACCTTCATGTTGAGTTCGTCTGTAATTCTTTGAATGGTAGAAGCAAGTTTTTCAGTTGTTAATTGGTTTGGCCCTGTTCCAGAAGTTACCATACAAAAACGATAAGCTCCGTTTTTTTTGGCCTGAACCGCATCCTCATAAATCTCTTGTTCAGATTTCATAGGATATTCCTGAACTCCTGAGTTTGCGTTCTTTCTTTGAGCACAGTAACCGCAGTCTTCCGGACAATGACCGTTTTTGATATTATCTAAAATATGAATTCTTACTTTATTTTCGAAGTAACGATTTCTTTCTTGAAACGCTTTATCTAAGCAAGTAGTTAAAGGAATGACGCCGTTTAGAATTTCTAAACCTTCTTCTTTTGTAATTACACTTGGAACTTCGGAGAATATTTTTTCGGATGTCTTGAGCATTCTGCAGACAGATTCAAGCAAATGAGTTTTCTTGAAAAGTCTAATTCCCAAAAGAAATTTCAGAGAGTGTTTCCCGAATCGCGGAAAAGATTTTTTCCAAAGAAGAATTTTCTATATTGTACGGAGGAGTAATATAAATCACGTTTCCCAAAGGACGAAGTAAAACTCCTTTTTCTAAAAATTTCTTCTTGAGAATTTTATTTCCAGGATAATGATAACCGCTTTCTTTACCTACTTCTAATTCTAAAACTCCTACGGCTCCTAAAACCCTACAATCTTTTACTACTTTTGGAAATTCTTTCGCGATCTTTTTTAAATCAACATTGAGTTTGGATTCTAACTTTGCAATTTGTTGCAATCGATTCTCTTCAAAAAAAATTTTTAAAGAAGCAAGCGCCGCAGAACAAGCAATCGGATTTCCGGTCATAGTATGTCCGTGGTAAAATCCTTTTTCCGGATCAGAGGTTACAAAAGCAGAATGAATCCGATCGTTTGTCAAAGTCACGGCAACTGCAGAGACACCAGCGCTCAATCCTTTTGCCAACGCAATAAAATCGGGCCGTATCTTTGCTTTTTGATAAGCGAAAATAGATCCGGTTCTGCCAAAACCGGTAAAAACCTCATCCACCAAAAGCAAACTACCGTATTTTTTGGCGATGGTTTCCAATTTTTGAAGAACTTCTTCTTTATAAAAGATCATTCCTCCAGAACCTAGGATCAAAGGTTCAATTACAATTCCTGCAACTGATTTTGGATTTTTTTGAAAAAATTCCTCTATCGGTTCAATACATTCTACTTTGCAAGATTCCGGTTTTTTACCCATAGGACAAAAGCTACAATTTGGAGTTTGAAACTCTTTCGTAGGAAACATCAATCCTTGAAACACACGATTGAAGACAGAATTTCCGCCGACGCTCATAGTCCCGATTGTATCTCCGTGATAAGAAACATTCCATTTTATGAATATTCTTCGATCGATTTCTCCCGTATTTTGAAAATATTGATACGCAAGTTTGATCATAATTTCAACGGCAGTCGAACCGTTGTCCGAATATAAAACTTTTTGAAACAGCCCGTCTGTAATTTTTAAAAGTTCGGCAGCAAGTTTTTCGGCAGGATCGTGGGTAAAACCCGCGAGTAAAACATGATCTAATTTTTCCAACTGATCCTTAACCGCTTGAACGATCTTAGGATGATTGTGTCCGTGAATACTTACCCACCAGGAAGAAATTCCATCTATATAAGAATTTCCTAATTCATCATATAAAAATTCGCCTTTGGCTCTTTCTATTTTTAAGGGAGAATCCGGTTCGAATTGTAGAGTAAAAGGATACCAGATCATACCAGTATATTTTTTATAGATTCGTCTAAATCAAATCGTGGAATACATTCATTTTGAAAACATTCACAACTGATCCTTTCGTTAGAATTCAAAAAGAAACTTCCAAGAGAAATTACGCCGCTCCATTCCGTAATCGTTCGAATATTATCTTCCGTAGTTTTATCTGGAACTCCTAGAAAATAAATTCCCTTCAAATCAATATTTCTATTTTGAATCGCTTCAATAGAAAGAAGAGTCTGATTGATCGCACCCAAAGAAATAGGCGCCACTAAAATCAAAGGAATCTCCGCTTGACGGATTACTTCTAAGGTAAGCATTCTACGATTCAATGGTACGAGCAAACCACCCGCTCCTTCTACAATGATTTTCTCGTCTCGAATGCTATAAAGATGTCTAGAAAGTTCGTCTGTGTCAATTTCAGTTCCTTCCAATTCGGAAGAATAGTGAGGAGAACCTGCAAACGCTAAAGAATAGTAGTTTTTTAAAACATAACTTTCGTGCAATCCTGTAAGACGCATTAGAGTGACACGATCACTATCGTCTCCGGTCTGAACCGGTTTAAAATACTTAAGTCCTAAAGACTCTCCGTATTTTCCTAAAATGAGAGAACTAAAAAAAGTTTTCCCTACATCGGTTCCAGTACCTCCTATAAAAACTGCCATCAAAACTCCGGTAAGATAGAAATCAATTTTTCTAATATAGATTCAATCGTATCGGAATGAATACTGATTCTAAGTCTGGGAACGTTTACAGTGGGTGGCCGAATTGCCTTTACATAAAGTCCGCTTTTTCTACAAAGTTCTGCGGCCTCTAAAACCTCTTTTTCTGACGGAAATAATACAGGAACAATCTGGGATTCAGAAGTGGTCTTTGGATAATTTTTAGTCTGAATAGAAACTCTAAAACGATCCGCCTTTTGTAAAAGATCTATTCTTTCTTTTTCCATAGACTTTACAATCGAAATAGAGGTAGGAATCGCATGTACAATTGCAGGCATAGGTGCTGTGGAATAAATGAATGTTCTCATTTTGTTGATCAAAAACTCCTTTCCGATTTTAGAAGTTCCAATCCAGGCGCCTTCTAAACCTAAAGATTTCCCACTTGTATATGTGATAAAATCCACTTCTTTGATTTTTTCCAAACCTAAAACTTGAGAAACCCTACCCTCTCCTTTTTGTCCAAATACACCAATTCCATGCGCATCGTCTAAAATCAGAACCGCATCATATTTATTTTTAAGATAGAGAAGATCCTCGATCGATGCCAGATCCCCATCCATACTAAAGACGGTTTCAGACACGATGATTTTTTCTTTTCTATTGGACTTTTGAAGAAGTTCCTCTAAATGATTTAAGTTTAGATGTTTATAATATGTTTTTTGTGCGCCGGAAAGACGGATTCCGTCTAAAAGCGAAGCGTGATTAAGCCTATCCGTAAAAATTTCAGACTTCGCGTTTGCAATACAAGAAATCAATCCTACGTTGGCTGAGTAACCGTTTGAGACCCAAAGAGAAGTTTCTGTTCCTATCCATTCCGAGCAAGTTTGTTCAGCTTTTTCAAAAGAACTTCTATGTCCACTGACTAAACGAGAAGCACCAGAACCAGCACCATAAAGTTCCAGTCCTTCTTTTAAACTTTTGATAAGTTTAGGATGACGTGTAAGTCCTAGATAATCGTTAGAAGATAAATCTACTCCGTAAGGAATTTCTAAAGATCGAAATAGAAAATCCTTTTTCAAAGATTCTAAAACGAAAGAGGTTTTCTGAATGAAAGTAGATGGACTCAGGTTCAAAAAACCTCTTTGAAATTTTAGAGCATTTCCTTCACTTCATTTCTTTCGGAAATAAGCTCTTCATGAGTGATTTTGAATTTTTCTTTTGCAAAATCGTTCAATGAAATACCTTGAATAATTTCAACTTTCTTTCCGTCTGACTTTAAAGGAAATCCAAAGATAAGTCCTTTTTCTGCTCCGTAAGATCCATCGGAAACCACCGCCGCAGAAAAACAATCTCCAGGCGCAGTAGGAGTGATGATTCCCCGAACCGTGTCCACTACTCCATTCGCTGCGCTTGCCGCAGAAGAAGCGCCTCTTGCTTTAATAATCTCTGCGCCTCTTTGTTGTACATTCTTGATAAAATCACCTTTTAACCATTCGTGATCTGAGATTACGTCGGTAACCGGTTTTCCGGAAATCTTCGCATTGTAAAAGTCAGGATACTGAGTAGCAGAATGATTTCCCCAAATTCCAAGATGAGTCACTTCTTTTACGGGAACTCCTGCCTTAGAAGCAAGTTGAGACTTTGCTCTATTTTCATCCAATTTAGTCATCGCAAACCAACGATCTTGAGAAATTCCCTTTGCGTTGTTCATAGCGATCAAACAGTTTGTATTACAAGGATTCCCAACTACTAGAATTCTCACGTCAGAGGCGGCGTTTTTTTCAATTGCTTTTCCCTGATTTACAAAAATTCCACCGTTGATTTTGAGTAGATCTCCTCTTTCCATTCCAGCTTTTCTAGGAACGGAACCAACTAACAACGCCCAGTTGATCTCTTTAAAAGCCGTGTCCAAATCGGAAGAGACGGTCACCTTTTGCAGAAGAGGAAACGCACAGTCTTCCAATTCCATAATGACACCTTTAGCCGCAGGAATCGCAGCTTCCAATTCAAGCATCTGAATTTCAACTGCAGTATCGGCGCCGAACATTTGTCCCGAAGCAATTCTAAAAAGTAAAGAATATCCGATTTGTCCCGCAGCGCCTGTAACAGCGACTTTTACCGTCTTACTCATATTTGGGTGACTCCTAATTTTTAATTTTTAAGTTCTTGATCAATTACTTTGATAAAAGCTTCCATCGGTTGAGCACCTTCTATCATAACTCCGTTGATAAAAAATGCAGGTGTTCCGCTAACCCCGTATTTTTCACCTTCTGCCATATCCGCTTCCACTTCTTTACGCACTTCAGAATCGTTCACACATTGACTAAAAGCTTTCATATCTAATCCTAAACCTCTTGCTAAATCCAAAACTCTTTCCTTAGGAAGGTTCCCGGAATTATCAAAAAGAACTTTGAAAAATTCCCAATATTTTCCTTGAGAAGCAGAACAGTTAGCTGCAATATGCGCAAACATTGCGTTTGGATGAAAAGAAAGAGGATAATCTCTAAAAACCCAACGGATTTGATCTTTGTATTTTTCTCTTAACTGAGAGTTTACGGACTGACTTCTTTTACAGAATGGACATTCAAAATCGGAAAACTCTATCACTGTGACTTTTGCGTTTTCCGGTCCGATAGAAGGATTGTTTCCAGCCAGAATTGTATTATCTCTGAGAGGAGGAAGTTCTTTGACCTTTACAGAAATATTATATTGATTTCGAAGTTGCCCAAAAAAAGTATTTCTTGCTTCTTCTTTTTTTTGCGAAATGAGATGATTTTCAATTTCGGCTTTCACTTGATCGAAAGATTTTCCTTTGAGCGCTGGAGAATTTTTATACTGTTCATAAACCGCTCGCATTTCTTCGATACTAGGAGCGGGGACCGAAGGTTCTAAAAGTTCTTTTTCAGAAACATTACGTTCTTTTGCTGCAAGAGAGACTACTTTTTTACTAGCAAATTCGGAAAGAACACGATAAAGACGATCATTTGTTTCCGAATAAAACTTACGAGCAATTCTAGGATTCTCTTTTTCAACGTCTTTGATCGTATAATTTTTGCCGTTAATTTCAACGACTCCATCGGGAGAAAAATAGGAAATCAGCGGAAAAATGGTAAATGCGATATAAATCAAAAAAATAGCTGAAAGTATCAGCAGGGGTCTGAATTCCTTAGTTTTCAGTTTTTCGATTATGTCTTTCATGGAAATATTCCCTCCAATGGTCGGAAAAACGACGACTTAGTTTCCCCTACCTGCCAACTTAGAAATCTTAGACAGGGTGGCAAACTATAAATTCGGATTTCATTTTTGCCATTTTTAGAACCCTAAAATCGAAAGTGCAGATGAAAACGGTTCTTAAACAGTAAAAAATCCGAAAAATAACTAAAGTGTTTCTCTGATTACCGATAGTTTTAATAGAGAAGATCGGTTTGATCTTATTTTAAAAAGGAGGTGGGGGTTTATGAATATAAGAGGACTTACAATCCAACCATTTTTGTCTTACTGGTTCCAATTTAACAAAGAAACGGAACCTGTCGTTTCTGAGACACAAATCCAAGAAGAAAATTCCATTTCCGAAACGACACCCAGTACAAAGATAAATAAAATCAAACCGGAAGAGCTTGTTATGAAACCTTCTCCCGTATCTTTTGAAGAAAGGATGAATCAAGTCATCAGTCCTGAACAAATGAAAAATCTTCTTTCTATGATGACACGCTCCAGAATGAGCGAAAATTTGAACGATCACAAAATCGACATAAGGCGATAAAGAAAATTTTGTTTTTAGGTCTTATTTACACGGTCGGTCTGGATATTTTTTTGATCCTGACGGGTTCGGCTGCATTTCTTGGTTTAAGTTTTCTATTTTTTAAGGAAGTCATTTATCCAGCCATAAAAAAAGGAAGCGCTGGAATAGGAACTCCACCGGAAGAAGGAGATCGATTTCTGCTCGTGGTTCCAGAAAGCCAGAGAAACATTCGGTTCAGTGTGGGGCAAACTTCTGGAAATATTAGAACTTACTGTAACACAATTTCCGATAATCATTTGATATTTAACCTGAAAAAAGCAAAAGACTCGGAAGATTATGAAATTCAAATATTAAGAAATTCTGCTGTACTATTCAAACCACCTGGAATGCCTACTTTCTCCAAAATGGAATCCACCGAAAAATTGGATAGTTATGAAGTGATCGGTAAAAGTGCAGATTTTAGAATTTCAGATAAAGTAGTAAAAGAGAGAATGACTCAGTATTTTGAAATTGGCCTTTCGTCTGAATTTTTTATCAATAACTTTGGAAAAGAAAGGATGAGATTTATTTTTACGATCACAAAAATCCATCCTGGCCTGAACCGAAAAACTCCGATCAAAAAAGGTCTATACACCTTTGGTAAAGAAGAAAGAGAAGAACCTGAGGAATGATTTTTTGAAATTCCAATCAGTTTTTTTTGCGATTCTTCTTTCTTACGTCTCTAAATAATCATCAAGTTATTATAGTCTATTTATTTTTATTAATACGGATTGTTTGTAAAAAAGAGGAAGGCAACAATTTACTTTCTTTGTTTTTTTAGCAGAATGACAGGATCGACCTGAAAAATACGACCGAGAAGTACAAATCGTTACACATACAATAGAGTTGTTGAAAAATTCCATAGTGGTGTTTAACAAAACTATTTCAATTGCTCGTTTCTATGAAATAGAAACAGATGGAGAATTCATTTTTCAACAACTCTAACGATTAAAGTCAATCAGACGATTTCTGATATGAACCGTTTTTGGCCTTTTGAAGGAGCGGACGATACAGAATGGAAACGTAGAATTTCTCAGATGTCGTGTAATTGATTTTTAGTTAGTCCTTTTTTAAAATAGATATTTTAGATAGTTAAAATATTATAAAATTCTAATTTTTTTTGAGGATTCTAAAATTCCATCCTCTTCTACTTTTAAAGAAAGAATCTGACAATGAAAATGATTTTCTTGTACAAACTCGGAGATTTTTTCTTTGAGAATCTTTTCGACCCTCACTGCCTTATTTCTTTCCGAAAATAAAAGAACAGAAGGACCACTTCCCGAAAGAGAGTATCCAATTAAATTCTTATGAACCTGCGTTAAAAAAGGATTCAATTCGAATTCTGAATGCATTCTATACGGAGTATGAATCCGATCATCCAGCGCCAGTTTCAAAAGTGAAATTTTTCCGGAATCCAAAAATTCCATCCAAGTAGCGACCCGACTCATATTAAAAATTACGTCTTCGGTGGAATACGAACTAGGAAGAGTTTTTCTAGATTGATGAGTGGAAGTTTCTAAATTAGGCACAATCAAAAAACAACGTATTTTCTTTGGAAATTTTTTTTTGACAAATTCTAAACGGTTTCCGTTAAAATAAGAAAACACAAAACCGCCTAAATAAGCCGGAATTGTATTGTCGGGATGTCCTTCGATCTGACCAAGATGAAATAGAAATTCGTTTTCTTTAGGGATAGAAATCCCTGGGTAAAAGTTTTTATGCACAAATCTAGCGGCACAAACTCCCGCAACGGCTGCACTGGCACTAGAGCCAAGCCCTCCTTTCATGGGAAGTTTTAAATCCATTTGAAGAGAATATGGAATGATTTCTTTTCCTGACAAAAATTTTTCAAAATAGGATCGATAGGAAGATAAAACTAGATCTTCATCTGGACCAAATGGTAGTGTTTCCATTCCTTTTACGGAAGTTTTAAATTCTTTTCCAGGTAAGAATTGAAATTGAAATTGATTGTAAATTCGAAACGCAAGACCAAAAAGATCAAAACCTGGCCCTAAGTTAGCCGAGGTTCCAGGAACTCGAATGGAATATTGTAAAATCGAAGACATAAAAAGAAAAACGATCTTGCAAAGATCGAAAAAGTTACGACCAGAATTTCTTTCCGAATGAAAACGTCATTTTATTTTCCGCTTTTAAAATCAGGATTTTCAAACACAATTACAAATCCCTAAATCAGAAACTGAAAATCGTGAACACGAGAAAACTTTTTAAAGTTTTCCCATTTTATTTTTGCGAAAATAGTATGTATCGCTTGAGTTCTCATAAAGACTACAATCCAAAGAAAAAGAGTTTTCTGGGTCTTCTGAAAATGAATTCTGCCTGATTATGCACTTTTCATTTTTAGATCTAATCGTTTTATTTTTCTACGTTGGTTTGGTTCTTTTTTCGGGATGGTTCACTTCTAGAAAAAAAGATAAGAATTCCTCTTCTTACTTTCTTGCAGGAAAAGAAATTTCTTGGATTGCTTTGAGTTTTTCAATCGTTGCAACTGAAACGTCTACTCTCACTTTTTTGAGCATTCCTGGACTTAGTTATTCAAGTAATTTTACCTTTCTCAGTCTTGGTCTAGGGTTCGTTTTAGGGAGAATCATCGTAGCCAAACTTTTTATTCCTATGTATTACAAATCCGGTTTTATTTCCGTTTACGAATGGGTGGGAAACCACTACGGAAAAATTTCTCAAAAGACGGTCACATTTTTATTCAAACTCACTCGCATTTTAGGAGACGGAGTGAGAATGTATGCATCCGCAATTCCGGTTGCAATTCTACTTGAAGTTTTCTTAAAACAGTTTTCTCTTTTGAAAACCACGAATCTACACATAGAAATTTTAAGTCTTTTACTCATTTCTGGAATCACAATTCTTTACACAGTCCAGGGAGGATTTCGTTCCGTGGTTTGGGTTGATTCGATTCAATTTTTAATCTATGTCGCGGGAGGAATTTTTGCGTTTTTTTATTTAGGTTCGATACTTCTTGAAAATGGATTCGACGTTTCTTATCTAATCGAAAATGCAAATCAAACAAATAAGTTTCAAATTTTCGAATGGACTGATTTTTCTTCCGCTTATTTTTTCCCCACTGCTATTTTAGGAGGAATTCTTTTGACCTTAGGAACTCACGGAGTAGATCAGATGTTCGTTCAAAGAATACTCGCGTGTAGATCAGAATCGGACGCCAAAAAGGCGATGATTTCTTCGGGAATTTTTGTATTTTTTCAATTCTTATTATTTTTAAGTATTGGAATTCTATTATATTTTTATTATAAAGATTCCTCCATTCCCAAAGATAAGGTTTTTTCCAAATTCATTTTAGAGGAAGTACCTTCGCCGATCACAGGATTTTTGTTAGCCGCTATTTTGGCTTCGGCTATGTCTACGTTATCTAGTTCTATCAATTCCCTTTCTTTGACTACTAAAGTAGATTTAAAAATAGAACAATTCGGTTCTAACACTTTAAGTTTATTCTGGGGGATGATTCTTCTCTTAAGTTCCTTACTTCCCCTATTTTTAACAACTGGAAAAAAGGGCCTTGTGGAATTAGGATTATCCATTTCTTCTTATACCGTCGGCCCGATCATTTCAATTTTTTTAAGCGGAAGAATACAAAGTTTTTATTATATGCAAAAATTAAAAGATTCTTTTGCGTCTTTGGCGATAGGACTAACCCCGATTTTAACGTTGATCTTCGGTAAATGGACCGGTTTCAGTTTTACTCTTTTGGTTCCATTCGGAATCGTAACATGCTTGTTACTCGGATTTAGTTTACTGCAAATTCAGAATCGTCTAACTTCTCAAAAATAGATTCCAAAATTCTTTTAAACTCAGGTGCTTTTGTAAAATGGATATAATGATCACCGCCAGGAATTAAATAAAATTTAGAATTTGGAAAAAAATTTAGAGCGATCTCAATATCTTCTTTATGAAAGTATTCCGAAGCTCCTCCCGTAATAAAATACGTTTTTCCCATATATGGATGATTTGTATAATTATCAAAAAAGTCCTGGAATAACCTCGGAGAATTCGCGATTCCTTCCACATTGAGTTTCCAACGATAACCTCCGTTCTCGAGACGTTCTAAGTTCATCTCTAAAAAATTTCGAATAAAGGCATTCGGAAGAATTTTTGTTAACGCCGAATCAATTTCCTGTCTGGATCTAAAACTGGAAACGTCCGTCCTAAGACATAAAAGTTCACGTTCATAATGAAACGGATAATTTTTAGGAGCTATATCCTCTATAAATAAGAAAGATAGAATATTCGGATTTTTTAATGCAAATCCCATGGAAACAAGTCCGCCCATGGAATGTCCCAAAACTACCGGTTTTTCTAGTTTTTGTTTTGTGATCCATACTTCCATATCTTCCACCATAGAAGAAATAGAATGTTCACTGGAATGGGGAGAATCTCCGTGATTTCTGAGATCCAAAAGATAAACGTCGGTATACTGACTTAAAAAATCTCCTACATTCAACCAATTTTTGGAAGACCCAAAAAGACCGTGCAAAATAATAATCGGTCCACAAATGGGAGAAAAAAATTTACCCTTTTGAAAATCAATTTTACGAAAACTTAAATCTACTGTAGACATTCTTTGTGGATTATCTTTAGAAAATTATGATATTTTTTACCGTATCTATAAGGAAGAAATTGCAGATCCTTTCTAAAAGATTCGTAAATTTCTTTTCTGGATTCGTCTTTTCCACACTGAATCGTTTCTGAATCTTTTGTTAAAGTTTCTAATTTTTTGGAAATCTGATTCGCAAAAACATTCGCATAATTACCGTTTGGATGTAGTTGAAGATAACGAATTCTTCTTTTTTTTTCTTCGTTCAAAAAACAAAAAACGTCTCTTTTACAATTGATTTCCGGAGTATGTTTTACCCCTAAAAAAGCCGCAAAGTCCCCAGGCCCCCTGTCTCTAAAGTCTTCCCCTATTTTCCAAAACACTTCCGGATTGATTTTGACGGGTTTGCCCGGAATAATTTCTCCCGAATTTTTGGAAATATAATCCGTTAATTTAGATTCCTTACGTTTGTTTTCTGGTTCTTGCAAAATTTCTAATATTCTAACCAAAACCACAATTCTTCTGATTTTTAGATAAATATATTCGTCCCCATGATAATTTTTATTTTCCTCCACGGAACTTAAATATTGAAAAACGGATTCTAGTTCGTTCAATCCAGTATTTGTAGAATATAACATTTTATCGATAGAACGTAAGATTACTTTATAAGCGCCTCTTTCTTCCAAATCGAAAAGAAACTGAGTTTCTACCCAACCACTCAGACCGGAAGAATCGGATACGAAACGAAATTTACGATCGTTTTGTCTTTCGTTTTTACTCTGAACAATTTCACCAAAACTAAGACGACGTAAAATTTCAGATTTTTTATCGGGAAATAAATAAAGAGGAGAATTCGGTTTTAGAACCAATCGATCTCCTCCCCAAAGACATGGAAAAGACGTAAAAAAGATTAGGATCAAAACGATCCGTCTCATCGTTTACTAGTTCAAATCCCTTATCATTTCCGCAATTCTTTCCACCCCTCGTCGGATGTCTTTTTCTCCCATTGCGTAGGAAAGTCGAAGGGCCTGGTCTTCTCCAAAAGCAATTCCTGGAACCGCGGCTACTTTATATTTTTCTAATAAAACACTACAGAAAATTTTACTGAGAGAGGTTTCAGAAGATCCTTGTTTTAGTTTTATAAAACCAGTAGTTTTGTAAACATCCGTCAAATACGGAAATACGTAAAAGGCTCCTTGGGGATTATTACATTTTACACCTGGAATCGCATTCAAAAGGGAAACGATAAGATCTCTTCTGGTTTGAAACGCTTTTCTCATCTCTTCTACACAGGACTGATCTCCTGCAATTGCGGCTTGTGCCGCCGCTTGGGAAATCGAAGAAGGATTCGAGGTGGACTGACTTTGGATCGTTTCCATGTTCTTAACGATATTCAAATCGCCCGCTCCGTAACCGATTCTCCAACCGGTCATGGAATAAGTTTTAGAAACCCCATTGACTACAAAAGTTTGTTTTTTTAGTTCCGGAGACAACATAGCAAGATTGGAAAAAACGAATCCGTCATAGACTATCTTTTCGTAAATATCATCGCTCATAACTTGAATTCCGGTAGAAAGTACGATCTCTCCCAAAGCCTCTAGATCTTTTTTAGAATATCCCGCCCCAGTAGGATTGGAGGGAGAATTTAAGATCAAACATTTTGTCTTAGGAGTAATTACCTTTTTCAATTGTTCCGGAGTCATTTGAAAGTTCGCCTCCGGAGTAGTGTTAACAATCACAGGAACACCTTCCGCCAAACGAACAATATCCGCATAACTCACCCAATACGGAGCGGGAATGATAACTTCGTCTCCCGCATTTAAGGTCGCTAGAAAGTAATTGTAAATAACTTGTTTACCGCCGGTTCCAACGATCACTTGACTTTTATCGTAATCAAGTCCATTGTCTCTTTTGAACTTGTGAACGATTGCCTCTTTCAGTTCAACCGTTCCGGAAACAGCCGTATAACGAGTCATTCCCTTATCGATCGCATTTTTTGCGGCATCTCTAATATGGGATGGAGTTTCAAAATCCGGTTCACCAGCTCCGAAACTGACAATATCTTCTCCCTTTTTTTTCAACTCGTTCGCCTTAGCGGTAATCACGAGAGTGGGAGAAGGTTCAATGACGTTCAGCCTTTTTGCGCTGAGATCCATGCTATTCCTCTTTTTTTATTTTGATCCGTTTTTTCAATCACATGGAAAGAATTAGACATTATTCAATTGTAGTTGAGCCAATTCTTCTTGAGCCTCTCTGAATTGATCCAAGGTATAGATCTCGTATTCATATCCTTGTTCGGTAAGAAACAACTGGCGATTTTGTCCGAAACGTTCTTCGTTTGTATCTCTAGATATGAGAGAATAAAATACGGCAGTGTTATCGTGACCTTTCGGTCTTAAAATACGACCCAATCTCTGCGCCTCTTCTTGTCTAGAACCGAAAGTGCCTGAAACTTGGATCGCAATATTTGCATCCGGCAAGTCGATTGAAAAGTTCGCTACCTTACTCACTACGAGAGATTTGATTTTACCGGAACGGAACGCGTCATACAACGTCTGTCTTTCCGGAAGAGGAGTTTTACCGGTAATCAAAGGAATATTAAATTTCTTTGATATTTCTTCTAATTGATTGATATACTGTCCAATTACGAGCAAATGAGACTCTGAATGTTTTTTCATGATGAGATCGATCGCCTTCATCTTTTCCGGATTTTCAGAAGCCAGCCTGAACTTTTCTCTATCGTCCGCAATGGAATATTTCAGACGAAGATCGTCTTCCATACTAACTCGAATTTCTTTACATTTTGCCTCTGCAATCCAAGACTTACTTTCCAGCTCCTTCCAAGGAACGTCGTATTTTTTAGGTCCAATCAGAGAGAATACGTCTTCTTCTAAACCGTCCTCTCTCACAAGCGTTGCAGTCAGACCGAGTCTTCTTTTTGCCTGAAGTTCGGAAGTCATTCTAAACACAGGAGCAGGAAGTAAATGTACCTCGTCATAGACGATTAACCCCCAATTATTGGCTCCGAATAAATGAAAATGTGTAAAATCTCCGCCTTTTTTCTTTCGGTGCGTTAGAATATTATAAGTCGCGATTGTAATTGGACGAATTTCTTTGACTTCGCCAGAATATTCTCCTATATCTTCAGGAGGAATGTCCGTTTTATCTAGAATTTCATTTCTCCATTGACGGATGGAAAGTGTGTTTGTAACTAAAATCAAAGTTTCAGCGCCTACAATTTGCATCACTCCGATTCCTACGATGGTTTTTCCAGCACCACAGGGAAGTACTACAACTCCGGAACCACCTTCGTTCCCTCCCCCAGCGTGAAATACTTCCACACAGGCCCTTTGATAATCCCGCATTCCAAATTTTTTACCACTAATGCTTGTAGGTCTTAGGTTAAATCCGTATTTATTTCCTTCGTCATAACCGGCCAGGTCTTCAACTGGAAAACCGATCTTGATCAAAGCCTGTTTGATATGACCACGATATTCCTTTTTGATATAAATCTTATCTGGGAAAGTAGATTCTATAAACGGTTGAACAGCTCTATGATTTCCGATTTCTTGCAAAAATCCTTTTTCATTGGATAGAATTGCGAGTTCCCCGGATTCTTCTTTAACGAGCTTTACCTTTCCGTACCGGCTGATCTGTTCTCGGATTTCGTTGACTATGTTTTTAGGAACGGAATATCTGGAAAATTTTTCCAAACATTCTACAATTTCATCTGCAGACATCTTGATCGATGCGGCGTTCCAAAGGGAAAGCGGAGAAATTCTATATGTGTGAAGGTATTCGGGGCTTTTTTCCAATTCGGCAAATTTGGAAACTACACTTTGACAGGCTTCAAATTCCGGATTATCTACCTCTAAAAGCATGGTTCTGTCGCTCTGAACGATTAAGGGTTTACTCATTTGTATTTGGTTTCCTGTTTGTTTAGACTGAAAATCGACCTCTTTCTGTCAAGAAGAATGCGAACATAAGTTCCAACCGAATTAGAAACCTCTAAATACACGGTGATTTTCTCGCTTTGATTACAATCTAGAGTTTTCTAATTCAATTGTTATTGGTCACGACTAAAAATTCGAAAAAGAATTCTGCAAGAACTTGGTCGAGAGGCTTTTCTTTATCATAAAATTATACTTTTTACAAGTAAAAAGGTTTCTTTTGTGGGAGTTCCCACAAATTTGAATTTTACAACTCATTCCGATCCATGTAGGAACTACTACTTTTAGCTTTCTTACATGGAGTTTGCGTTAAATGCATTTCACAACAATTTGAAAACTTCCGCTCTTTTTTTCTTCAGGAAGGATGGTAGTTAAGGAAAAGCCATTTACAACCGCATTTCCTGGAGCGCTCATTGGTTCTATCGCAATTCTATTTTTAGAAAAGTCCGTATAAATCTGAAAATACGAAAGTTGTATATCATTTTTATTCGACAAATTAGATCGAATCCGAACTTCATAAGAATCATCTGGAATCTGTAAAAGAACCCAAGCGTCTTTTCCAAAAAATAAAGAATCTAAAATCGGAATTTTTTCTAATCTAAATCGATCCGTTTCTCTTGCATAAATTGGATATATAGGTGTCAGGTCTTCTTTTAAAGGAATCTGTTTCGAAAGATTAGAACGAAGAATACAAGGTTGTTTGTCCGATTGGATTCTAAAATAGGGATGATACCCATAACAAAATCGAAACGGATACGAATTATGGTTTAAAAAATCGGTTTCGAGAGTCAGGATTTCTTCGTTGAAAATTCTTCTAAGAGAATACGTTTCTCGAACGATTACATTTCCCAAAGAAGAATTCAATAATTCTTTTTCCGGAGAAAGTTCAAACTGAATAGAATCTTCCGTCTTTTGAAGAACTTTTCGCTTCCAAGCAAAACCAAGTCCGTGGATAGGATAACCGTTTTTATCTTTGTTTATGATGGAAGATAATGAAATCCATTCTTCTCCCAGACGAATTCGATCATCCGTATGTCGATTGACCCACGGATACATCAAATAAGAACCGGAAGAAAAAAAAGGTTCACTTATATTATAACCGGAAATGATTTCCAATTCTCTTCCACTTAAGGGATGTTTCCAAATCCAAGAAAGAATTTGTTCACCGTGATCCGTAAATTTTAACCGAGAACAATCGCTAAAAATCTCAAACACATCGGCAAACTTTTCAGAAATTCAAAATCCTTTCCATTCATTTTGTAGAAACGGCTCCTCTGTACACAAAATTTAAGAACTGGAAAGGAATTGAAAACTTATTTGATTCGGGGAAACTGACGATTCCACAGGAGAATTTCTTTTGAAGCACTCGATTCTAATTTGGACACAAATTTTTTTTCTAAACCTTTTTTTTTCTAATTGTTATATCCCAATCAACACGAACTTAAGTGGACTACTTCCCTCCAAAACAGCGGAACTAAGGGAGAAACTGATTTCCGGTCAAAACGAAGATAAAATTTTAATCATACCTATAGATGGAGTGATTAGTGACGAAGGTGAAAAAAACTTTTTCGGAGGCCAAGAAGATTCTATCTTAGTCGAAGTCAAAAAACAACTGGAACTCGCAGAACTAGATCCGGAAATCAAAGCAATCATTTTGAAAATCAATTCTCCGGGAGGTTCCGTTACCGCAAGCGACATCATTTACAGAGAAATTCTTCAGTTTAAAGCCAAAAAGAAAATTCCTGTAGTTTCTCTTTTTATGGATACCGCGGCCAGCGGAGCCTATTACATTTCTATGGCTACCGATCTTTTAATTGCTCACCCTACTTCCGTGACCGGTTCTATCGGCGTAATTCTTTCTGGAATCAACGTCAAAGAAGGTTTAGATAAACTAGGTGTTAAAGACCAGTCGATTCGTTCCGGCGGAAATAAAACGATTGGTTCTCCATTGGAAGAACTTTCCCCGGAACAAAGAAAATTACTTCAATCCATAGTAGACGATCTTTTTGAAAAATTCTTCGATATTGTCAAAAAAGGAAGACCCGGAAAAAATCCGTCGGAACTTCGTAAAATTGCAGACGGAAGAATTTTCACAGCATCCCAAGCACTTCAACACGGCTTAATCGACAAAATAGGTTACTTTGATAACGCGGTGCAAGAGACGATGGCACTTTCAAATTACAAAAAAACTTCCGGAAATACAAATCCTAGAATCATTTATTATTCTCGTAACACCGAGCAAAGAACAAACTTTTACCAAATACAATCCACTGAACTTAAACCGGATTCCACTATTTCTAAAATTTTAGGAACGAATAGACAAGTTCGTTTTTTATATCTTTGGTCTTACTAGGCCAACCATTAGAAATTTAGAATCTAGTAATATCAATGTTATTTAATTCTCTCCCCTTTCTATTTTTATTTCTGATTACGTATTTGATCTATTGGAACGTAGACGTACCAACAAAAAAAAAGGTCCTACTCGTTTCTTCTATCGTATTTTACGGCTATTCCCACATAACGTTTTTAATTCATTTTCTTCTGGTAATCGGAATCAACTATTATCTTTCCGTTAAACTCTGGGAAAAGAAAAAAAAAGGAGAATCCACAAAAGGTCTTCTGAAATGGGCGATCATACTCAATACGATCAACCTGGCATTTTTCAAATATTATTATTTCCTAATGGATTCCCTAAGTGCATTTACCGGCATGGAACTTTGGCAAAGGTTAGGCACTTCCGTAGAAATTCTTTTACCTCTTGCAATTAGTTTTTATACTTTCCAACTGATTGCGCTTCAAGTTGATATTCATAGAGGTTTGGTTCCGGAAAAAATCGGCTCTCTGGATTACTTTCTATTTATTCTTTTTTTTCCTCAGCTGATCGCAGGACCGATCATGAGATCGACCGACTTTCTACCAAAACTCAACTATCCTGAAATCGATATACACAGAATGAAACAAGGGATTTTTCTATTAATCTTCGGGTTATTTAAAAAGTCTGTTTTAGCGGATTCTATCGCCGGAATCATTTCCCCTCTTTATTTGGAACCTGACCAATATCATTCTGCTTCTGTTTATATCGGAGCGCTCGGTTTTACCTGCCAGGTTTATTGTGATTTTTCAGGTTACACAGATATGGCCAGAGGTTGTGCATTCTTACTTGGATACGAAATCCCTGAAAATTTTAAAGGACCTTTTTTATCTACTTCGTTTCGAGAATTTTGGGGGAGATGGCACATAACGCTTTCCTCCTGGCTCAGAGATTATATCTACATTCCTCTTGGTGGAAGTAGAAAAGGAGAATTTAGGTCTCAGTGGAATATGTTTCTTACGATGTGTTTGGGTGGTCTTTGGCACGGAGCCAATATTGCGTTTGTTCTTTGGGGAGCTTATTTAGGTTTTGTACTTGCCATAGAAAGAATCTTAGAACCAAAACAAACACAAAACACAAATATAATTCCGTCAAAGACGATTCGTTTTTTAAGAAACACAATCACTCTAAACCTATTCTTAATTTCAGGTCTGTTTTTTAGAGCGGGTTCTGCCGGAAAAAATTCAGTTTCTTTTTTATTTGATTTGATGAAAGGTTTTCAAAATCTTTTTTCTGGAAAAATCCTTCCTCGTTGGGAAGAACTTTTACTATTCATACTACTCACCATAGGCTTTAACTCTCTTCAGTATTTTTCTAAATCGATGGAAAAAATAGAAAAACGTTCTAGAGTCTTAATTCCTGTCTTAAGTGTCATTCTACTTTTACTCTTAGGAGTATTTGGAGACGGCGGCGGGGAATTTATTTATTTTCAATTTTAAAACCCTTTGTTAAAAAAAGGATAAAAATTTGAAGGGAGGTTTATTTGAATCGTAAAAGAAAATCTCTTCTTTCGAATTTAAAATTACGCGAATTCAATATAACCAATGCGAACGACCTAACACTACGCAGTGTTGTTGAGTTCAGGGAGTGAGACGTTGAGTTCAAAAAACAACATTGAATTTAAATTTGTTCCTTTTATTTTTTTGATTCTTCTCGAATGTTCTACTTCATGGATTCGAGCCCTTCCTCCTAATTCCATTTTAGAAACGAATCCGGAAAAAATCCCCGGAGGAACGTTTGTACGAAATCGACCGGAAAGATCTCACATCAATACTCTCTTTTACAAAAACGTAGTTCAGGAAAAAATTCTATTGAATCCCGAAAGTTTAACGTTTGAAAAATCCATGAAACGGGAAGTGAAAGATAAAAACGAATATACAACTCATATCGTAAGTGGAAGAGGCAAATACTCTGTTTCAGGAAACTGGGTTTTATTAGAGACATACGAAAAGGGAGAAGTTTTTTTTCAGGGAAATAGCGAAACGTTCCAAATCGAATATCTTCCGTTTGATCATAAATTGTTGTACCACCACGATCCTTCTACAAAAACCCTCGTCCCATTATTGTATGAATCTGGTTATCAGGAAAAAAAATACGGATTGTTAGACGGAATCCACGAACCATATTTGGAAGATCGATATTTTCAAATCTCGAGAAAAAATTTTCTTAAGAAAGAATTTCAGTTTCACGCCTATTTTTATCAACCATGAATTTGAGAGATTACATCAAAAGCTACTTCCAAAGAGTGGGCTGGATTCCACCTATTATAAATTTGGTCTGTTTTTTCGCTCCGATTGCATTTCTACAAAACTCTTCGTTTTCGGAAAAAGAAAAAATTCTACTCTATATAAGTATAATCGGTTTTATTTATTTAATAAATTATATTTCTTTTATATTCTTTCTCACAAAAAAAATTCTTCCGGAAGAAGAAATACGTTCAAAAATGAGAAAACGTTATCGTAAGGGCGATGACAGGATGCAGAGTTATCTGTTTCCCTTACCTCTAGATGACCAAAACTACGAAATCTATGGAAGAACTCTCACTTACAATCCAATCGGAGGGGACTTTTATAATTTTTTAACGGATCTTCAAGGAAATTATTGGATCGGTATAGGAGACTCCGTGGGACACGGTTATCTCGCTGGGATTTTCAGTATGATGATTTTTCAAAATATGTCCTTACTCGCTAGACACGATTTAAGTCCTTACGAAGTTATAGAACAAATCAACGAGGATCTTCTAAAAAGAACGGAACAAAATCCTAAGATTAATCCAAATCTATATGCAACTTTTCTTTTGATCAAGATAGATCAGGAAGGAAACTTGGAACATTCGGGTCTTCATCCTAGTTTTGTGGTCCATCAAAAAAAGACGGGAAAAAACAAAATCATAGAAACAGACGGAAAGTTCATATCAGTCACTATGAATTCCACTCTAAAAAACGTTGAGGGCAAAAGTAAGTTTCGATTGGAATCAGGAGATATAGTATTTTGCTTTACAGACGGGCTCTACGAACAAAAAAATAATGGAAATCTGTATTTTGGTGAAAGTTTATTTCAATTTTTAGATGAGATTTCGAAAAACAATCTTACTAAAATTGCTGACGCACTTTTCACCGAAATTCTAAAACATACGGGTGGAAAAATTCAGGACGATATGACGATTCTGATGATTCGCAAAAAATGATTATGTTAGAACTGAGCGAACTTGAACTTAAAATCCTAAATCTAATTCCTCTAGAAGAAAGAGACGTTCGTAAGCTGGGTAGAATCCTTCAGGACGTTTCTCTGATTACCGGAATGACCGAAGACGAAATCATAGATTTTATTCCTTTCGGATTGGAAGATGAAATTCACATTCTAAAAGTTGAATATAATTTTAATACTTTTAAAAAAGCTCTTGTTTCCAAACTCACTAAAAAAAGTTATTCTCCTCCGGGACTTTCCTCTCCGATTCCCGAGACGATTCGCCCAACTTTTTAAATAACCATGAATTCGGTCAAATAAGAGTTTTCTAAAAGTATGAGTTCCCACATTTCCAAACTTATCTGTTATTTTAAAATTAATAAAATACAATGTCTTTCGAAGAAGGGTTAAACTATTTTTTCATCAAAGCCGATTTTGACTCTGCCGTTCGACTAAAATCTACAATAGACCCATTTTACGATTTTAAACCAACAGAAATCGAAGAATTACCGTTTTTATTTGCATTTCCTACACTCATACCTAGATTTTTATATTCCTTAGAATGGAATCGGATTTCATTTTCCTCAAAATCTGTCGATTTCAAAGCTTACTTGAGTTTTGAAGAAGGAAAAATTTATTCCAAAAACGAACGTTTTCCAGAAGAATCCTTTGAAATTTCGGATAACGTTAAATTTCCAATTTTACAAAATCCGTATCTTCCAGTTGGTTCTATTCCTTTTCAAATTTCTAGACAAGAATCAGAACTCACTACCATAGGGGTTGTAAGAACCGGAAGTTTTATTCTATTTAAACAAAGAAGAAACAAGATGATTTCCACACGTTATTTGTCTTTAAAAGATATAATAAACCCGGAATTATCCGAATCGGAAGTAGAGGAAAAAATCGAATCCCTCTACTTCAACGCAAAACAAAAATCATATTTATTTCGTTTGGTGAAAATTCTTTTTGCAGGAACTCCCGCAGAAGAACAGACGATCGTTTCCAATCTATTCAGTCACGAACCTGAGTTCGCCGTATTTCTACGGGATCAAATTTTCCAGATTGAAATCCTTCCTTTGATACACGGTCCTTTTTTAAATCGGATTTTGACTTCAATGGATGAAAGAATCATTCGATTTTCCTATCCTAAACTTTCTCCTCCGGTCAAAATGATGATCGAAAAAAACATTTCCAAAAACAAATTAAAATCAATCTTAAATTCTCCGACTAAAAAACCGGAAGTGGGTGAATCTTTGGAAGAAATAATCGAAAAAGAAATTTTTAAAAATTTTTCAAGAAAAATTTATTACGAAAATGGAATATTCTCGATTTATCAAGAACTTATAGAAAATCCTAAAACAGATCCAAATCAAAAAATGGAAGTGGCGTTTCAAAGTCTTTTGAAAACCTCCAAATTCAATTTTCAAATTTTCGGGGCTCGTTCTATCCGGCTTTACTCCGTAACCGAAAAAACGATTCTTTTTCAAGTCTTAGAGTGGGTAGAAATCATTCGAATGGATACTCTGATTTCTAAACGAGAAAGAAACGAACAGTTCTTTTTAAAAATCCCTCCCGGAAGAATTTTAGAAATTCTTTTTTTTCCTGAATTCAGGGTTTTATGCGGTGGCGGAATTACATCCTCTAAAAAGACATTCGAATTTTGTTTATTAGGTTTTGATTATTGATTAGTTCGAATCCTTTGAACTGAGTCCTTCCAAATTTGGATTTCTTTTTCCCTCTGAGACTGCTTCATCTGCGGAGAAAACTCCTTACTGGTTTTCAATTTCTTTTTCAGATCCGCTACGGAAGGAAAAAAACCTCTTTCTAATCCAGCCAAAAATGCCGCTCCTAGTACCGTTGTATCTACATTAGAAGGACGAACTACACGTTTTCCTAATATATCAGATTGATACTGCATCAACCAAGAGTTTCCAGTTGCACCTCCGTCCACTTTCAAAACTTTTAATTTAGAACCGGTATCGTTTTCCATTGCCTCTACGAGTTCATAAGATTGGAGAGCGATCGATTTGAGCGCAGCTCTTGTGATCTGTTCCGCAGTAGTGCCTCTTGTCAGACCTAAAATTGCACCTCTCGCGTTCATATCCCAATAAGGAGCGCCTAACCCTGCAAAGGCAGGAATAAAAACCACGTCGTCTTCTTTTTTTATGGAAGACGCATACTTTTCAGAAATCTTAGATTCTTTGAAAAATTTCAAATTATCTCTTAAAAATTGAACTACAGCACCTCCTATAAAAACCGATCCTTCCAAACAATAAACAGTTTTTCCCTCCGGTCCACATCCCAGGGTAGTAAGTAAATTGTTCTTAGAAATCTGAAAATTATTTCCGGTATTAAAAAGAAGAAAACATCCGGTTCCATACGTGTTCTTAGCTTCCCCAGGTTCGGTACAGAGTTGACCGAATAAAGCTCCTTGTTGATCTCCTACAAGAGAGGAAATTGGAATTCCATCCGGAAGTCCTTTTACCTTTTCCGTTCTTCCGAACAATGAACTAGAGTTATGCGTTTCTGGTAGAATAGAATCAGGAATTCCTAATATTTGAGTTAATTCTTTATCCCATTCTTTCTTTTCGATATTGTAGATCAAAGTTCTACTTGCATTCGTATGATCGGTCTTATGCGATTTTCCGTCGGTCAATCGATAGAGTAAATACGTATCTATGGTTCCAAAAAGTACCTTTCCTTTTTCCGCTCTTGCTTTTACACCTTTTACATTTTCCAAAATCCATTGAATTTTGGTTCCGCTAAAGTATGCATCTAAAACCAATCCTGTTTTTTTACGAAAAAGAGATTCTAATCCTTTGGATTTAAGATCCATACAGGTTTCGGAAGTTCTTCTACATTGCCATACAATCGCGTTGTAAACAGGTTTTCCGGTATCTCTATCAAACAATACTGTGGTTTCTCTTTGATTTGTAATTCCGATCGCGACCGCTTTAGAAGGACTTAACTTTCCATTTCGAATCGCTTTTAAGATAAGCTTTTCGGTTTTGGCCCATATCTCTTCCGCATCGTGTTCCACCCAACCAGGTTTTGGATAATGTTGTTTAAATTCGGAATAAGCGCTGGAAATTATGTTTCCTGATTTATTAAAACAAAAAATTCGAATCCCGGTAGTTCCGGCGTCTATACCGATGATATAATCACTCATAAAAGACCCTCTCCAAAAAGTTTAGAACAAAAGATGAAACTTAATTTATAATATTAGAAAAACCGCAAGTTATACTTCTAGCTCTAGACCTTCGTGCGCCATAATAATTTCAAGACGATTGTTGGGATCAAACATCTCTTTATATTTTAACGCCCTTAAATAAACCGCGTCTAACTTTTCGTCGTCGTAGGAAGGATCGTGATGGAACATCACCAACTTTTTCACATTTGCCCGTAAGGCTATGTCCGTAGCCATAGAAGCCGAACTATGGCCCCAATCGATTTTTTGAAGTGATTCTTCGAACGTATACTGAGTATCGAAAACGAGTACGTCTGCTCCCCGAAAATAGTTTAGATAATCTTGAATATTTTCCATCTCGTCCAGATTAAATTCCGCGTCCGAAGCAAATATAAGAGACTTGCCCTCTTCTTCAAAACGATAGGAAAAACTTCCACCTGGATGACGAACCGATTTAGAAATCGCCGAGATAGATTCAGTTACGGGAAATGCCTTTCCCTCCGGAATGAATTTAAAATTTTTAGTGGCTCTAAATCCTTCATAAGGAACCGGAAAATGTGTAAAACTATGTTGATACTTAAGTCGTTCCTCCAAGTTATCCACAGAACTTAAAAACTCAAATACGTTTCCGGGAGAATAAAGAGGAACAAAAAAAGGAACACCTTGGATATGATCCCAATGAGTATGAGTAAAAATCCATTTTGCCTTTCCTTTCCCCTCCAGGAAACCTTCGTGCAAAATAGAATTTCCCAATTCTCTAATACCGGTGCCACCGTCTATGATGACTAAATTGTCTTTCTTATCTCGGATTTCGATACAAGTCGTATTTCCCCCATAAGTACTCCAATAAGAAAGAGAAAGTGAATCTAAAAAGGAGTCGATCGCATCAGGGCTTTGTAGGTCTGCTGGAGTTGCAAGGCTGAGAATTTTTTGCACCTTACTGCGAATCGATTCTCCGCGAACCGAGGAAGAAATCGAACCGCGTACACCCCAAAATTTTATGCGCATAAATTAAAAAACAGTTCCGATCTGTAGAGGATTTTTCAGGAAAATGTTGTCTAAATTTACCGATTCCATTAGGATTTCCAGCGAATTCTTTTTTATTTATAAAAAATTTCTTATAGGTAAGTAGTTCCTAAAAAATTTTGTTTACCTAGTAAATCAATCGAATACGATTTAAACTGATTCCGAGTAAAATAGACGTGGAAAATTTTAATACAGAAATTCTTACCCAAGACACAACTTGCACCATCAAAATCCAAGGCAGTATCAGCCTCAAAAACGCTTTTGCCCTCAAGGAATTGATTATCAAAAAACATGGAGAGGGTTTTACGGAAATCATTCTGGATTTTTCGGGAGACGCATATTTGGATTCCTCCGGAATTGGAGCCATTTTTAATTCCCAAAAATATGTAACGGAAAGAAACGGTTCTCTCAAACTCAAAAATATCAGTAGAGACGTTATGACTATTTTAAAAATCGCAAATTTAGACAAACATCTGGATATTATTCGTTAGGCGCTCTTCTGGAAATCCATCGAATCTATACAAATAGTCCTCTTCGAAACTTCACCTATATTCTTAAAAATTCAGAAACTTCCCAAACGATTTCGATCGATCCTTACGATTCTGATCAAATCGAGTCCTTTTTAGATCAAAAAGGTTGGAAGCTTGACTTTATTCTCAATACACACGAACATTCCGATCATACTTCTGGAAATCAAGGACTGGTCCGTAGATATGGCTGTATAGTCTATTCTCATCCGGGAGGAATCGGAAAAATTCCACACGCGACTCATCCTATCCAAAAGGGAGATAAAATTCTATCTTCTGCAAAAGAATATTTAGAAATTTTAGATACTCCAGGTCACACCTTTTGTCACGTTTGTATTCTTCTTGTCGAAAATCAAAAACCGAAAGCAATTTTTACGGGAGATACTCTTTTTAACGCAGGTGTTGGAAATTGTCTTCGAGGAGGAGACCCTGCGGTTCTTGCAAAAACAATTTTAGAACAGTTTTATTCTTTAGAAGAAGAAATCCTTCTGTATCCTGGCCATGACTATTTAGAAACAAATTTAAAGTTCACATTATCTCTGAACCCTTCCAATCAAGAAGCAATTGATACTTTAAAAGAATATTCACGATTGCCTAAAAACATAGAATTTATCACGACCAATCTTGGTAAAGAAAGAAGAATCAATACATTTCTTCAATGTGATTATCCTTCTTCCGAACTTCTAAAAAACGTTTCTATAAAAATTTCTCCGAAACGTCTTTTAGATCAAACTCCTACAGAACTTTTTATTTCGATTCGTTCGTTGAGAGACAAATGGTAAATTGAAATATCGTTTTATTTCTAAATTTTATCTTTGAGAAATTTTAGTTTAAGATCTAATTTTAGAAATCGTTTGCCTCTCCAGCACCGGTTTAAAATCTGTAACCAAGGCGGTTCTTTTTTATGAAAGAATATGATATGATAGTAATTGGAACTGGAGGAGGAACAAAACTAGTCACTCCCCCTTCTAAAATCGGTTATAAGGTCGCCGTAATTGAAAAAGAAAATCCGGGTGGTACCTGTCTCAATCGAGGATGTATCCCTTCTAAGATGTTGATCTATCCCGCAGAGATTCTTTCTCTTACAAAACATTCAGAAAAGTTTCAGATTTCATTTCCTGAAAAACCTAAAGTGGATTTTAAAACTCTTATAGAAAGAATCTCTAAAACCGTAGACGATGAATCCGCTTCTATCCTTCCCGCTTATGATAAAAATCCGAACATTACTTATATTTCCGGAACCGCTAGTTTTGTCTCGGATAAGGTTATCACAGTGAACGGAGAACAACTGACCGCGGAAAGAATTTTTATCGCTTCCGGTGCAAGACCAGCGATCCCGGATATTCCTGGACTTGCGGGCACTCCTTTTATGACGAGTAGAGAAACACTTAGAAGAACCGATCTGCCCAAATCTATGATCGTAATCGGAGGCGGTTTTATTGCGTTAGAACTAGGTTTCGCTTATTCCTCTTTCGGCAGCGAAGTCACTTTTTTAGTCCGAAATAGAATGCTCAAAAACGAGGACAAAGACGTAGTTGACGAATTCGAAAGAATTTTCACAAAAGAACATAATGTATTATTACACACAAACATTCAAAAAATAGAATATAATAAAAATTTATTTTATTTAGAAGCGACTTCACAGGGGAAAACGATCTTGCTTCAATCAGAAGCTCTTTTAGTAGCCACCGGAATCAGACCCAATACGGATCTTCTAAATCTACAAAATACGAATATTCGGACGGATCCACACGGGTATATAATCGTAAACGAATATCTAGAAACTACTTCTCCCGGCGTGTATGCGTTAGGCGATATTACAGGAAAATACTTTTACAGACATTCCGTAAACTTTGAAGGAGAATTTTTATTCCGCACCTTATATCAGGAAAAAAAAAGAGCTCCTATCGAATATCCTCCGGTCCCACATGCAGTGTTTACACATCCTCAGATCGCCAAAGTAGGAAAAACGGAAGAAGAACTGATCCAAGAAGGAATCGACTACGTAGCCGCAAAAAATTCATACAGTGCTAGTGCTACTGGAATGGCCAGATTATCCGACTCCGGATTCGTAAAAATCCTAATAGATAAAAAATCCAAAAAGGTTTTAGGAGCTCATGTGATCGGAGACGAGGCTTCAAACTTGATCCATCTTTTTATTCTTCTAATGACGATGAAAGGTACCTTAGACGATCTTTTAAAAATGATCTATGTACATCCTGCGTTACCCGAAATTGCAAGAAATGCCGCCAGAAAAGCAAAAGAACTTTTACAATCCAAAGAATAATAGGAATATTCAAAATTTATGAAGTTTGCACTGCAAATTGAAAATTTAGTCAAAACATACTCAGGTGGAATCACGGCTCTCAAAGGGATCAGCCTAAACGTAGAAAAGGGAGATTTTTTCGCCCTACTTGGTCCAAACGGAGCCGGAAAGTCCACTACGATCGGCATTTTAAGTTCGCTCGTAAATAAAACTTCCGGCAAGGTTCAAATTTTTGACGCGGATTTAGATAGTAATCTTTCTAAAGCGAAATCGTATATAGGAGTTGTTCCTCAAGAATTTAATTTTAATATCTTTGAAAGAGTGAGTCAAATCGTAGTCAACCAAGGTGGTTATTACGGAATGGATCGTAAAATAGCAATGGAACGAGCCGAAGAATATCTACAACAACTCGGACTATATGAAAAAAGAAAAGAAGCCGCCGGCAGACTTTCCGGAGGAATGAAACGAAGGTTGATGATCGCAAGGGCTCTCATTCACAATCCTAAAATTTTAATTTTAGACGAACCAACAGCGGGAGTGGATATTGAACTCAGAAGGTCTCTTTGGGAATTTCTACAAAGGTTGAATTCTTCCGGTATCACCGTGATCCTCACTACTCATTATTTAGAAGAAGCGGAAAGTCTTTGTAGAAATATAGCCATCATAGATCAGGGAAAGATCGTAGAAAATACTTCCATGAAAGAACTACTTCAAAAATTAGATCACGAAACCTTTATCTTAGATTTTACCGGGCATCTCAACTCTTATAAAACGATTCCGGGAGTAGAAATCAAACAAACAGATAACTCCACTTTAGAAGTCTCCATTTACGGAGACGCTTCTTTAAATGATTTATTTAAAATTTTAGATCAGAACGAAATTAAAATTAGTAGTATGAGAAACAAATCCAACCGTTTAGAAGAGTTGTTCTTAAAATTGGTAGAGAAAAAACTATGAACCTATTCGAAAAATACAACGCATTTAAGACCATAGTCATTAAAGAAACGGTTCGAATTCTACGAATCTGGATTCAGACGATCATTCCTCCTGGAATCACGATCTCACTTTACTTTATTATTTTCGGAAAGTTAGTCGGTTCTCAAATAGGAAATATAGGAAATCACACTTATATACAATTTATCGTCCCTGGCCTTGTGATGATGTCTGTGATTATCAATTCGTATAACAACGTAGTATCTTCCTTTTTCGGAGCCAAGTTTCAAAAAAACGTAGAGGAAATTTTAGTGTCTCCTACTCCTCCATCCTTAATCGTTTTGGGATATACGATCGGCGGAGTGATCCGAGGGATTTTAGTAGGAATTTTAGTGATTGCGATTTCTTTATTTTTTACAAAATTAGAAGTTCATAATTTTCCTATGTTAATCGCAACCGTATTCTTAAGTTCTCTTTTATTTTCAATTGGAGGATTTTTAAACGCTCTCTACGCTAAGAAATTCGACGACGTGACGATCATTCCCACTTTCATTTTAACTCCTTTGACTTATTTAGGTGGAGTGTTTTATTCCATTCAGATGCTTCCCCCTTTTTGGCAGAACGTTTCCAAATTAAATCCAATTTTATATATGGTAAATTCGTTTCGTTACGGTTTTTTAGGAATCAGCGACATTCATCCTTGGTTTGCACTTTCTATGATCGGAGCGGCAACCTTATCCTTTTATATTCTTTCCGTATATCTATTAAAAAAGGGAATTGGAATCCGAAACTAGTCTATGAGTTTTAAAGAAGAAATCCGTTCCCAATTAATTTCTCATTTGAATCCTACTTTTATAGAAGTGGAGGATTTTAGCGCACAACACTCAGGTCACACCGGAAATCCGGAAAATAAACCGGAAGGCACTCATATCAAAATTGTATTAGTCTCTTCTAGTTTTTTAGGAAAATCTAAATTAGAACAACATAGAATGGTATATTCCATTCTTAAACCTTGGATCGATAGAGGTTTACACGCAATTATTTTAGAAACTAGTTCTTAAAAGTGCGTACTCTATCTATAACTCAAGTTCTTCCAAACGAAGACAGATTTTTGATTTCTAATCAAAAGCTACATATAATAAAGAAAATCTACACTTCAATCCTATGAATTCAGGCGTAAAAAACCCTGTGAACCTGGCGTTGCCGAACCGCTCTTTCAGCTCCAGTTAATGATTGTATAAAAGAAACTTGAGTTCGACGTAATAGATTGTTTTATAAAAACCTGATTTTTCCATAAAAAATAAATGTGGATTCGAATCAAAAAAATTGAATGTTTACAAATCTGTAACGCGACTTAATCTGTGAGAACTCCTACAAACTTATATTTTAATGTGAATTCGTAGAGAGATCCAAAAATTTATTTTTCTGAAAAAAGTTGAGATCTGGACTTTACAGATCAATTCTTAAAATGTAGGAACTACCACAAACACTGGTTTTACAATAATTCTTAAATTGTAGGAACTCATACTTTTAAAAAATTCTTTCTCATTTTCTTACGCCCTGCTCACGTGAAACTACACTTTGTGATAAACATTTATGTACTCAATTTGATAGAGATCAGCAATCTTACGTGCATAGGATAACAAAAGACTAAATATAAAACCGCCTTGCCTTTCTTTGAAAGGTGATCACAAATCAATATTTTAGAGAATTACGATATGATTGATTGATATTTCTAGAAAATATCAACTTACCTTCAGTATAGAACATACAAAACAAAATTCGTCTGTCTTCTGAAAGTATCTTTGACGATTTGTATTCTTTGCAATTTTGAAGCATACTTTAGTACAAAAAACCTTTATAAATTGTCTGAAAAAAAACAAACTTTTTAAAATAAAACTTAAATCATTTTTGAAATCAACTCGAACAAACTCATAAACTTTCAAATCGGATCAATTTTATCTTTGTAGTAAAGAAATCTTGACTAAAATACTGTAAAAAACATTTCAATTTGGGATTGTAACAAAAATGGCTTTCTAAATTCTAAAACTTAAATCTCCGAGAAAAAATCCACTGGATCTTAAGTCTAACAAAGAAAGAACGATGACAATAGATGAAATTAAAAATAAAATAGAATCCGGTCTTCCCGATTCTAAGGTAACGATCTTAGACCCTTATAGAGACGGAGTACATATCAAAGCAATTGTAATCTACAAAGGATTTGAAGGTAAATCCATTTTAGAACAACATAGAATGGTTTACGAAACTTTAAAAGAAGAACTAAAACAAGAAGTGCACGCTTTAGCGTTAGAAACGAGGATACAAGAATGAACGACGAATTAAAACAAAAAATAGGCGGTTTGATTGGATCGAATAAGGTCTTTTTATTTATGAAAGGAACCCCGGAGGCTCCTATGTGTGGCTTTTCTGCCGGTGTGTCTAACGTATTGAGAAGTTTAGGAATTCAATTTGGATCTTTTAATGTTCTTTCAGACGAGACGATACGCCAAGGAATCAAGGAATATGCGAACTGGCCTACCATACCACAACTCTACATCAACGGAGAATTTATAGGCGGTCATGATATTGTAGTAGAGATGGCTAAGACAGGAGATCTTCAGAAAAAAGCGGGGATTTTAAACGCAGGATGAAATTATATCATTTTCAATCCTGTCCTTACTGTTCTTACGTAAGAGACGAGTTTCAAAAAATGGGACTCGTCCTCGGAAAAGATTATGAACTAATAGAAGCCAGTCGTGGAACTTCCGGAAGAGAAGAAGTAATTCAACTAGGAGGAAAAAGCCAAGTTCCTTTTTTAGTAGATGGAGATACACGTATGTATGAATCCAGAGATATTGTAAAATACGTAAAACTTAAGAAAAATCCTTAAAAACCAAGTAAGTCTAAAATTCTATTTCCTACGTCTCTGTTCTTACCTTCATACGGATAATTATGAATATATAAAACAGGATTGAAATTTAACTCTAAAATTCTATAATCACCTTTTTTTTCCAATTCTTGTAGGATAATATCTACTCCACATATCTTTGCACCCACCGACTGCGCGGCCTTTACTGCAAGTTCTTTATAATAAGGATGCGCGAGATCCGTCACATCCATAGAATCTCCTCCTGTGCTAATGTTCGAATTCTTTCTTAAAAATACTTTTTGATCCTTTGCTGGAATAGAATCTTTAGTAAAACCGGATTGTTGTAAAACGTCTAACTCAGTGTCGCCTAACTGAATTTTTTCTAAAGGAGTCACGTGTCCTACTCCTCTTCTAGGATCTTCATTTTTAAAAGATACAAGATCTTGGATAGTATGAACTCCGTCTCCCGTAACGTTAGCCGGAATTCTATTACAAACCGCTACGGTTTTTTCTCCGATCACTAAAAAACGATATTCGCTTCCTTCCGCGAACTCTTCCACGATGATAGATTCGGAATGATTGAACGCTATTTTGATCGCTTTTTTTGCATCTTCTTCAGAGGTATAAGGAGGTAAAATCGATATTCCGATTCCAAAATTCGTGGTTACAGGTTTTACTACCATCTTTCGATCAAAATTCTTTTGCCAAAAAAATAAAGCCGACTCTGAATCTACAAAACTATCTCCTTCTGGAACTTGAAGGCCGTATTCGTACATTATAATTTTTGAAATCGTTTTATTTTCCATTACAAGAAAGGTTATGTAAGAATCCAGTGCAGTTTTAGAAGCTTCTTTTACATATTGAACAAGCCCGTTTTGATTTTTAAGTCTTAAAAAATGATTTTTACGATCTAAAATTTCTACTTCTAACCCTCGATTGAGAGCATCTCTAAGTACGATCTGGGTAGAAATTTCCAGATCTTCAAATCCTTCTAGAACGAATTTTTCCGGAGAAAGAAATTCCCCCGGTTTCAACTTCAATGATTGCATAGTTTGACAGTAGGATACTGAGTTTGAATTTCCTGTTTTTCTAATTCTTCTTTTTCCTGAAAAGAACGAATCGTTTCTTTTTCCATTTTCATCAAGGTTCCAGGTGAATATTCTAAATAGGAAAGCGCCCTCTTATTTTCACGAGCAAGCTCAATTCCTTTTTCTCTAAATTCTATATTACGTTTTAGAATTTCCGAAAGTAATTTTCCAGAAGGGGTTTTATCCGGATTTTTCCACTTTTTAATTTGGAAATCGATCGCTTCCTGATACGTACGTCTTCCGGTATGAAGATCTAAAATTTTAGCGTAGTGGCGAAGAGATTCAGAGTATTCTGCACCTGCTTCTTGGAAATTTCTCTTGGATCCGTTTACGCTAATTTTTAATTCTGGATTCCTTCCTTCCCAAATCACTGAATTCAAATTTTCTTTTAAGACAAAGTTTTCTTCTTCGGAAATAGAAGGAGAGTCCTTTAACAAAGAATCTAAAAGAATCAATTGAGTAAACGCAAGATTGGATCTGCAGACTCCTAGGGGAGAATAAGGATCTATATCCAAAGAGCGAATTTCTATATATTCAATTCCTCTTTGAAGAAGAGCGTCTAAGGGTCTTTCATCTCCTTTTGGAATTTGTTTCGGACGAATCGGAGAATAAAATTCGTTTTCTATTTGAAGATAATTTGGGTTGAGTTGAGCGTCCTTATTTTCAGAAAAAGAAACGTATTTAGGATAAGGAGTATGGACCGCGTAACACATACGATCCACGTATTCTTCCAATGAATTATAATGAATTCCTAATGTATCTTGAACCTTACTCGTATATCCTATCTCGCTCATTCTAAGAGACGTGGCATAAGTCGAATATAACGTAAAACTCTTATGTTTTTCGAACTTCAAATTTCCAGGATTTGGCAAAAACGTAGAATCAAAAACTGTAGAAGACCCGGTAAGATAGGTCAGAAAATGAACCCTTCTTAAAAAATTTCGAATCACGTGTAAATATAAAGAGGAAATCTCCTCCTTTGTAAAATTAGAAATTTCTTTTCCCAAAAATTGTCTGAGGAAAATCTTCGAAAAAGAAAAGTTATAATGAACTCCGGAAATAGTCTGCATCCTTCTTCCATAACGAAGACCCAATCCATGACGATAGATCGTTTTCCATCTTCCAGAATGAGAGGTTCCATATTGTCCGAGTGGAATTTTGTTTTCCTCTTCAGGTAAAACAGGTGGCATACTAAAGGGCCAGATGAGCTCGTTTTGCAGCTTGCGAATCGTAAATATATGCAAATCTTGTAATTCTCTAATATTTGCTTCTATTTTAGGACGGGGATGAGTCGCGTATTCTAGTTGTGGTTCTGCAAAATCGGTCTTGATATAATGATTGGTTAAACTAGAACCCAAATGAGTTGGATGAATTGTTCCTGCAAGAGTTCCATCTGGATTGACTCTCATACTTTCTTTTTCTAGACCGTGTTTCGCTTTTACCGCGTGTCTGAGAAGAATTTCTAAAGAAACCTCTTCTATTTTTGTTTGAGTGAGTTCTTTTGTTTTCAAAGTCCGCCTGTGGCCCCTTCTCCACGTGGATCGCAAGCTCCATAGAGCATGCCATTCTCTCTTTTGACAGAAAATAGTTTCGCAAAGTTCGGAGCGATTCTAAGATCGTGTTTTTTAGAAGAAAGACCATCGAATACGTTTCTTTCATTCACCGATTTTTCTATAAATACCGCATCCGGAAAAAATTGATGATGTACTCTTCCTCTGGCTACGGATTCATACAAAGTCAGATTAAAATCTAAATTATAGATCAGAGACTGTAAAACAGCGTTTACGATATAAGAACCTCCAGGCGCGCCGGTAACTAAAAAAGGTTCTTTATTTTTAAATACGATCGTAGGAGACATACTGCTCAAAGGAGTTTTTTTAGGAAGTATCGAATTCGCTTCCGCACCGATTAGACCGTATACATTTGGTTCTCCCGGAGCTCTACTAAAATCATCCATTGTATCGTTTAACACAATTCCAGTTCCAGGAGCAACTACAGAAGCCCCAAATCTAAAATTGATGGACTGAGTTGTAGAAACAGAGTTTCCCTCCCGATCCATGACGGAAATATGCGTGGTTTGTGGAGATTCTACTCCAAAATTCAAAGTTTTTAAAAAAGAAGAACTACTAGAAGCGGTTTTAAGATCAAAATCTGAAATTTTTTCTTCCGCATATTTTTTAGACAGAAGACGTTCGATCGGGATTTTTGTAAAGACAGGATCTCCACCTAACATCGCTCTATCCGCATAACCTCTTCTCATCGCTTCTACAATAAAATGATAATATAATACCGGATCTTTTTCATACGTTTCTTTCAGAGGTTTTGTTTCCACCATAGACAACATAGTCAGTAGATGAACTCCGGAAGAAGGAGGAGGCATCGTATAAATCGTATAATCATGATAAGTCGTATGTACCGTTTTCTTTTCGATTACTTTGTAACCACTCAGATCTTGTAGAGTGACAAGACCTCCGTTTTTTTTCATCGCGTTTACAATCGAGTTCGCAATTTTACCGTGATAAAATTCTTTATCACCGGTTTCGGAAATGAGTTTGAGAGAATTTGCAAGATCCTTCTGTATGAGAATGCTTCTTAACTCCGGAACCTTTCCTCCTGGAAGAAAAATTTTCTTCATTTCTTCGTCCATATCTTTAGAAGATTTTTGAATTGCGGACTGAAGATCTGGATAAACAGGAAATCCATTCTCAGCGAGTCGGATCGCGGGAGAGATTACCGTTTTGAGCGGAAGTTTTCCAAAACGTTTTTGAATCTGCACGAGCCCCGCAACAAATCCCGGAACACCTACTGCCCTAAATCCAAAAAGAGAATCCTCTTTCGGTTTTAATTTATACATATCCCTAGAAGAAGCGTTAGGTGCTCTTTCCCTAAAATCGAAAGCGATCGGTTTCGAAAATTCTTTTAGATAAAGAATTAGAAAGCCCCCTCCGCCCAGACCAGTAGAATGGGGTCTTGTTACGGAAATGGCGAAAGAAGTCGCGGCAACTACATCCACTACGTTTCCACCTAACGCGCCTACTTCGATCCCTGCTTGTGTCGCCTCAGGAGAATCGGAAGCGATCATTAAATTTTTACTTTCGCTAAAATACTCTGTATGTTTTTTTTGATGGGAAGGAACAACTAGTAGGTCCGTGGAAATTGTTTTCCCTTCGATTAGAAGAGAATTTTCCCTACAAGAGATAAATAGAAGTATCAAAAAGATACGAATTGTAATTTGTTTCATTAGATTTAATTCTTTTTTCCGGAAGAGAATTCCATTTCAATTCCTTCTTTACCGGAAATCAATTTCGCTTTTCCACCGGATTTTAAAACGCCAAAAAGAATTTCTTCGGAGATCCGTTTTGAAATATAAGTATCGATCCATCTTTGAACGGGTCTTGCACCAAACTCCGGAGTATAAGCTTTATCTGCGATGTAAACGAGTACATCTTCGTTAAACTCAAGTTCAATTTGTTTAGAATTCAATCTTTCCTGTAAAAGAGCAAGCTGTTTTGCAACTACTTTAGTTACATTTTCTTGATTTAAAGAAGAGAACTCTATAACCGCCGTAAGACGATTTCTGAACTCTGGAGAAAATTGTTTTTCGATCGCTTTAAGACTTCTATCTTCTAAAAGATCGTTTGCAAAACCCACAGGATTTGTAGAACGTTCTCTTGCTCCCGTATTTGTGGTCATTACTAAAATCACCTGACGAAAATCGGACTTTCTTCCGTTATTATCCGTTAGAGTCGCATGATCCATAATCTGTAACAGTATATTATAAATATCTTCATGAGCTTTTTCGATTTCGTCTAGAAGCAAAACACAATGAGGATTTCTATAAACTGCGTCTGTAAGTTGTCCTCCTTGTTCAAAACCGACATAACCGGGAGGAGAACCGATCAAACGGGAAACCGTATGTTTCTCCATATACTCGCTCATATCAAAACGAATTAGTTCCACTCCTAAGATTTCGGCGAGTTTACGAGTCAGTTCCGTTTTACCTACACCAGTCGGACCAGCAAATAAAAAAGAACCAACCGGTTTTCCAGGTTCGGAAAGTCCGCTTCTAGAAAGTCGAATTGACTGAACGAGTTGGTCAATCGCCGAGTCTTGTCCGTAAATCTTGGCTTTTAATTCTTCATCTAAATTTTTAAGTTTTTCCCGATCATCCGCTTTAACAGTGACCGAAGGAACCTTTGCAATTTTAGAAACTAAATCTTCAATTTCTCGAACCGTAACCGTTTTTTTACCACTTTCTCTAAGACGAACCCTGGCGCCAGCCTCGTCCAAAAGATCGATCGCCTTATCTGGAAGTTTACGATCTAAAATATACCTCGCCGATAACTCAGCGGCTTGTTCCACTGCAGAAGACGAATATTTAACCTTATGAAAACTTTCGTATTTTTCTAAAAGGCCTTTTAAAATTTCTATCGTTTCCGAAATAGAAGGTTCTCCTACTTCTACTTTTTGAAACCTTCTGGAAAGTGCATGATCTTTTTCGAATATAGTTTTGAACTCTTTATAGGTGGTGGTTCCGATACAACGAAGTTCTCCACTGGAAAGAGCTGGTTTTAAAAGATTAGAAGCGTCTAAAGAACCACCGGAAACCGCTCCGGCTCCTATGATCGTATGAATCTCGTCTATAAAAAGAACGTGATCATCTTGTGCGGTGATTTGAACGACAACGTTTTTCAGTCTTTCTTCAAATTCTCCTCTAAACTTAGTTCCGGCGAGTAAAAGCCCCATATCCAAAGAATATACTTTCAAATTCTTTAATGGTTCCGGAACCTTTCCGTCCACCACTCTTTGCGCAAGTCCTTCCACGATGGAAGTTTTACCGACTCCCGCTTCTCCCACAAAGATAGGGTTGTTTTTTCTTCTTCTACATAGAATATGAATGGTCCGATCAAGTTCATCTTCTCTTCCCACCATAGGATCTAGTTTTCCTTCTTTTGCTTTTGCGGTTAAATCCACACAAAACGCTTGTAAAGGATTGGAGATTTTTTCTCCTTCTTCGCCCGCAATTTCTTTGCCTGGGATTTTTTTAGAATCTTTACGAATCCCGTGAGAAATATAACGAATGATGTCTAACCTGGAAATATCCTGAGAACCTAAAAAATAAACCGCGTTAGATTGATCCTCTCGAAACAAAGCGGCAAGAACGTCTCCTCCATCCATCTTTTTATTTCGAGTAGATTGAACGTGAAACTCAGCAAGTTGAAGAACGTGTTGTACACCAATCGTATAAATAGGATCGACCTCTCCGGAAGATTCCGGAAAAGATTCCAGTTCACTTTCCAAATAACCGATTAAATCCTTTCTTAATCTTTCTAGATCCGCTCCGCAGGCTTCTAGAACCTCTTTGGCAACAGAATCATAGGTCAAAGCCAGAAGTATATGTTCCAACGTGATAAATTCGTTTCTTCTTTTTTTGGCTTCTTCCCAAGCCTTTCTTAAAGTACGTTCCATTTCTTCCGTAAGAATCATAACTCCTCTCCTTCCTCCACTTCCATCGTACAGTGAAGCGGGTATCCATGTTGTTCCGCCAATTGTTGCACTTGCGCCACTTTAGTTCTAGCCACGTCGTGGGAATAAACTCCGCATAACGCCTTACCCGTAATATGAGCTTTCAACATGATCTGTTGACTTTCCGCTCGGCTTCTATGAAATACCATTTGTAGGATCCAAACAACAAACTCCATAGGAGTAAAATCGTCGTTCAGTATAATGACTCTATATTTAGAAGGTTTCTTTAATTTTATCTTCTCTTTGGTAAGAGTTTGTTCTTCCGTATCAAATCGAAAGATATCGCTCATGATTCACAGTTCTCCTGATCCGCAAGTCCAAGATTCAGAACTTCATTTACAAACAAGTTATCCGTATGAACTTTTTTTAAGGGGGAATGTTCATTTGTCTCTTGGATCATTTCCTGCATATGAAATCTTTCTTCTTTTAAGAAACGTTCAATCGCATTTCTAGCGCCACTATGAAAAATCAAATGAGAACTATAAGTAGGAATCGCCGGAAAACCTCGAACAAATTTATGTTCGCCTTGTGCACCTGCTTCAAAAACTTTGATCTTCTCGCGAATTGCATATTCAATCAATCGATAAAAACAACATTCAAAATGAAGATGAGGATGATACTCCAGACAACCCCAATATCTTCCGTAGAGAAATTCTCCTTTTCGTAGATTGAAAGTTCCAGCAATCGCTTTACCATCTCTATAAGCAAGAACGAGTACAATTCTATCTAAAAATGTTTCAAAAGAAGAATCAAAAAATTTACGGTTTAAATACGCAGAGCCCCACTTGCGAGAATGTGTGTCCGAATAAAAACTCCAGATTGCGTTCATGTCGGATTTTGAAATTTCATTTCCTTCTAAAACTTTAATTTCAAAGCCGTAACTTTTAACGATTTCTCTTTCTCTTTTGATCTGCATCCTTTTTTTAGATTTCATCGCTTGTAGATAATCTTCAAAATTAGAATATCCAGGATTGATCCAGTGATACTGATGAGAAAGTCTGGTTGCAAATCCATATTCAGAAAGTATTTCAGACTCTTCCCGATCCAAAAATAAAAAATGAACTCCGGATAATTTTTGTTTCTCACAAAAACGAATTAGTTCGGGAATCAGATAAGAACAAACTTCTTTCAACGTTAGACTCTCATCGTGTAAAATCCTTTTTCCGTTTGCAGGAGTAAAAGGAACTGCGACCAGGCCCTTTGGATAATAAGAAAGTCCCGCTTGTGCAAAAAAATGAGCCCACTGAAAATCGAAAATGTATTCACCATAAGAATCGAATTTTAAAAACAAAGGAATCATCGCCGAAAAACGATTTTCTTTCCAAAGAACGCAGTATTTTTGAATCCAAGAAGTGGATGGCCCAATACAACCAGAAACTTCTAAAGAACGTAAAAAATCATATTCTAAAAAAGGACTTTTAGGATCAGAAATGCGGTTCCACTCTTCCTTAGAAATCGAAGAAATAGAATCTAAAAATTCTACACCGTTCAAAGAATCAGAATCCATAGTAATCTTTGGACGATGATCGCAGCTCTTTTGTTAGAGATCGAGTGAAAAATGCTTTCGAATCTTTTGAACTGCTCTATGAGTAATTACCTTGACGTTGGATTCGGAAAGTCCGGTTTTTTCAGAAACTTCTCGAACACTCATTCCGTCTAGTTTGAGATGAGTGAGAATTTGTTTTTGCCGTCCGTCTAAAACGTTCAGCCATTTTTTTAAAATTTCTCTGGCCTTTTCCGGTTCTTCTTCAACCGGTTCAGGAGAAGCAAAAAATTCCAAATTATCCGTAGCAAACACACGATCTCCACTTTTCTTTTTTCGTAGATAATCGATCGTCTTGTATCTAGCAATTGCAAAAACCCAAGGCGCGGGATGACGATCTTCTCGATAAGAATCCCAGGCCTTATAAAGTCCGATTAGAATTTCTTGAATTAAATCTTCTCGATCTTCTTCGTTGCTGATACGTGGACCGAGATACGATCTGAGAATTCCGGTTACGAGCCTAAGAAACTTTTCAAAGGAAACTTGATCTCCTTCACGTGTTTTACGGATCAAAGTGGAACATTCTTCCCAGATTTCTTTTTTAGCTGACATGTAACTAATTACTTAGAACCTTCGAAAAGATAAGAAACTGTACTTGGACAAAGTTTAGAAAAAGCTAAAACCGATCTCTTCCAGTTTGGACCAGGAAGAAATTATTGTCCAACCATTCTTGAAAATTGAAAAATTTCCGAAGTTACTCACACCGATGTCTCGTAAAGAACAAACAACTGAATCCTTAATTCGAAAAATGGCGGAAGAACCTCCCATTCTAAAACACGAATGGAATCGATTTCTAATTTTAGCTCCTATTTTTGTAATCGTAATATTCCTTTATTTAATTACTTTTCATCCTTTTACAAATCGTTGGATTCATATTCCGAGTTTGCTTCCGGATTTCTTATGGATTTCTTGTGTCTCATTCTATTCTTTTTGGGTATTGTCTAAATTGCGTTTTCCGGAAGAATCCTTTTCTAAATCGGTTCGTTTTCCACTAATATTTGCTTCTTTTTGGATTTTATATTCCGTATGTATATTTGGATGGGACTCAATCCTAGAGGAAAAAATTCAAACCCATATCGGAAAATGTTGGATCGTTCTATCGATTCTAAACCCACTTTTTGCAGGATACGGAATTTTGATTTTAAGAACGGGTAAACCAGGAAACCCTATTTTGGCTGCGGCAATTCTTTCTATTTTTAGTCTGGCATTTGCAAATTTCTTTCTTAAATTCTTTTGTATCGACCAGTCTTCGTTTCACATTTTGTTTTCTCACGTTTGTGCAAGTTTAACTTTATTTCTTTTTAGTTTTTTTACATTTAAGAATATTTTAAAATGGTAAAGTATTTATAAATTTTAAGTAAGTTCGTGAAGAAATTTTCTAAAAATATCTCTTTCAGAATTTGTTTATCAAATTACAGTCCGTAAGAATTTTTACAAATTACGTTTTTTTGTTAAATTGACTGAATTTCTCGTTAAACTAACGTGAGTTCGGCGTAAAAATTGAATTTTTCTGTAAGATAAACTGCCACAATTCTCAATTTTAGGGATGCATTCTGAAAGTATGAGTTCCTACATTTTTGTTTTTACAAAAAAATCAAATTTATAAAACAAATTTTCTATATAAAATTTATATTAAAATAAATTTAATTTTCAGAATACATGTTTAAAATTCCCAAGCAGTCCTAAATACTTCCTTTTCTTCCGCAAATCGAATGAGTTTACATAAAAAAGGATCTTGTGAAAGTGTAGAACTATCTCCGATACAAAGTAAAAGATCCCTGGCCCTGGTCATACCTACATTGATCCTTCTTGATTCTTTTAAAAAACCAGAACGACCTTCCGGATTAGAACGTACGAAACCAAGTAAAATACAACGATTCTCCCTTCCCTGAAAAGAATCGATTGTAGAAACGTTGATCTTTGTAAGCCCGACATCTTTTAGTTTTTCGGAAATTAATCGCACTTGGGCGCGATAAGGAGAAAGAATCGTAATCTCTTCCTCTGGCCAGTCGTTTTCTTTTAAAAGAAAACAAAGACGTACCTGCAAATCCGCTTCAAACGGATTGGAAATACTATCGTTTATAATAACTTCTTCACTATCGGTTCCAGCGGTATCGATCCATTGAAACGCATTCAAAAAAGGGAATGTTTCTGGAATTTTTTCTTTTTCTGGACGCCCCGATTTTAAAATATCCGAATAAAATTCCTTCGAAGGAAAAGAAACGATCTCTTCTTTCATTCTGTATTGTGTATCGAGTAAAAAAACGCGTCCGTGAGATTCTAATCTCTGGGCGGCCTTTTCAAAAAGTGTAGTTTCAAGAGAATTTTTTTCGGAAAATAAAGTAGGAGGTAATTGTTTGTGATCTCCTGCGAGAATCACACGATCCGATTTCAAAATCGGGATCCAAAAAGCTGGTTCCAAAGCCTGTGAAGATTCGTCTAATACACAAAAGTCAAACGTTCTATTTTCTAAAATATCTCGGGCAGATGCAACCGGAGTAGAAACAATTACAGGATGGGAAGAAACCAAACTATCTATCAGTCCTATTTCCATAGAACGAATTGTTTTTTTAAGTTCCTTCACTTCCATAAAAAGGTTCTTTCGTTCTTCTCTTTCTTTTTCACCAAAGTTTCGTTTAAATTTTTTGGCCTGTTTTGAAATTTCGATTACGTCTTTTCTATATTCGTTTAATAATTTTCCGTCCGGATGGTGAAATAGTTTATAATCCAAGGTAGAATGGATTGCGATTTCGTTGACACGGGCAGGATGACCAAGTCTTAAAACTGAAATTCCTCTTGCCGAAATTGATTCAACAAGAAGATCACAAGCAGAATTTGTAGGAGCAGATACTAATATCTTTTTTTCTTCCGCAACGAGTTGACTTACAATTTCGGTTAACGTAGTTGTTTTACCGGTCCCCGGCGGCCCGTGAATAATCATTACGTCCTCAGATAAAACTGAATGTACAACTGCATTTTTTTGAGATTCGTTCAGAAACATACTAATTCTTCCCAAGATACGAGAACGATCAGAATCTCGAATTGAAATCAAATCCGGTTTTACATAACCCAAAAGAAGTTCCCGATTTACATACAATCTTGTTCCTTTGGTCGCCGACCCAAGTACGTCTAACGCGTGAAACATCTCTTTGTAAGAAGTTTCATCTGGTAAAAGATCCAAAAAACATTTTCCTTCTTCTGCCCATTCCGGAACTTCTTCGATCGAAATTTTAATTTTTTCTTTATGAAGAGAAACTAATATAGCTCTGATCCGATCCTCGTTTTTACCAAGTTGAACCGGAGCGCCGGTTTGAAATTTGATAGGGTATTCTTCTTGATTAGAAAATCGAAAGGTTAAAGTCCAACTTCCTTCTCTTCCCAAAGTTTGTTCTTCGTAAACAATAGGATATAAAGTGATTCCTTGTCGAATTCTATCGGGAATCGGACGTGACAACCAGTCTTTTGAAAAGATAGAATCTTCTTCTTTCTTTTCCCTTTCGAGTTCGGTTCTAACAAACTCTAACTCAGAAATAGAATCAGGAAAATTTCTATCCTTCAAAACCGATCAGGGGATAGGACTACAATTCTGTAGACCTGTGATTTTGAATCTTCTTTGATAGAAAGACCTTCTGCAAATCGAATCGCACTAGCAAGAGTTGTGCCTGTAGTTTGACCTGCAAAAATTCCCTCTTTTTGATAGAGATCGGATTGATATAAAAGAGCTTGTTCCCGATCCACGCCTACGTATTCATCTACAATTTTAGGATCAAAGGACTCCGGAAGATAAATCGAATTTTCATTTTGAACCATCTTACGTATGAATCTAGATTTTTGACTGACTCCCATAATCACCCGAACGGAAGATTTTTTAGACTTTAAAAATCTTCCTACACCAGAAAGAGTTCCTCCAGACCCACCGCCCGCGACAAACGCATCTACGTTTCCGGAAAGATCTCTCCAAATTTCAGGACCTGTAAAAAGATAATGAGCATTTGTATTCGCCATATCTTTGTACTCATTTAAGATGATAGTATTCTTTTCTTTTTCTTTGATGTCCTTGGCTCTTTTTAAAAGTGCATCGTCCCAATTTCCTTTTGCTTCGGGAACTATTTCTACATGCGCTCCAAAAGTTTGTAAGTCCTTGATCTTTTGAGGATCCGTATCACCCGCAACAAGACAACGAAACTTATATTGTCGAATTGTACAGATCCAAGCCAAACTGATCGCGGTTGTATTATAACCGGGCTGAATGACCTGTCCTGCCGGTTTTAATTCCCCTCTTCTTTCGGAAGAAAGAAGCATAGACAGGGCCGTCCTATCTTTTACCGAACCGGTAGGATTGCAGAATTCTGCTTTTAGATAAAATTCTACATTGGGAATATGAGAACCAATTTGATTCAGACGGATGAGAGGAGTATTTCCGATCATCTGCAAAATCGTTTCTTTAACCGGTTTTGCTACGCTCAACTCCCGTCCAAAAGATTTCTGAATGTTATTCAGCGCGCCAAGAAAACTATTTCCAAATTCATCTATCGAACGGGATATTTCATCAAACATATATTTTTTGGTAGAATTATATGGCGTACAACCAAGGTTCAACTTCTTTCTGCTTTTTTTCAAACTCTCCGATTTTACTTTCTTGTTTTAGAGTTAGACCTATGTCGTCTAATCCGTTATAAAGACAGTATTTACGGAAAGAATCCACCTCGAAATGATACAGTTTGCCCGTTGGACCAGTTACGGTTTGTTTGTCCAAATCTACTACCATCTTCGCTCCTACGTTAGTCGCAATTGATTGAAATAACTCTTCTACTTCTTCCGATTTTAAAACGACTGGAAGCATTCCGTTTTTAAAGCAGTTGTTGAAAAAAATATCCGCGTAAGAAGGAGCAACAATCGCCCTAAAACCGTAGTCTTCTAAAGCCCAAGGAGCGTGTTCTCTGGAAGAACCACAACCAAAGTTATCTCTGGTGATAAGAATAGAAGCTCCCTTATATCTTTCCTGATTGAGGGAAAAATCAGGATTGAGTTTAGTAACCGCGTCGTCTAAGTATCTCCAATCGTGAAACAGATGAACTCCGAAACCGGTTCTTTCTATCTTTCGTAGAAATTGTTTTGGAATAATCTGATCCGTGTCCACGTTTGGTCTGTCCAACAAAGCGACGATTCCGTTTAATACAGTAAATGGTTTCATAATATTCTAATTTACCTTTTTATTTCCAGTTTCGAATATCCACAAAATGACCTTCGATAGCCGCTGCTGCTGCCATTTCTGGTCCTACTAGATGGGTCCTTCCACCTTTCCCTTGACGGCCTTCAAAGTTTCGGTTAGAAGTAGAAGCACAACGATCTCCCGGTTCTAAAACGTCGTCGTTCATCGCAAGACACATAGAACAACCTGGATTTCTCCATTCAAAACCGGCCGCAGTAAAAATTTTATCCAGACCTTCTTGTTCCGCCTGACGTTTGACTCTGCCAGAACCAGGAACCACAATCGCCTGAACCTTAGAGGAAACTTTCTTTCCTTTTACGGTCGCAGCAGCCGCTCTTAAATCTTCGATTCTAGAATTAGTACAAGAACCGATAAACACTTTATTAATTGAAATGTCTTCTATCTTCTGGCCCGATTTGAGATCCATATATTTAAGTGCAGACTCAATTCCAATTTTTTCCACCGGATCATTTGCATCTTTTGGATCTGGAACCACTCCTTTGATAGAAATAACCTGACTGGGAGAAGTTCCCCAAGTTACCATAGGAGCGATTTCATCTGCATGAAGAATTACAGTTCTATCGAACTTGGCTCCTTCGTCCGTTACATAGTGTTTCCATTTTTTGACCGCAAGATCCCATTCGGCTCCTTTCGGAGAAAAATCTTTTCCTTGGATATAGCTAAACGTAATTTCATCCGGTGCGATTAAACCTGCCCTAGCTCCGGCTTCGATGGACATATTACAAATAGTCATTCTAGCTTCCATACTGAGAGCTTGAATTGCAGAACCTCTATATTCGATTACATAACCGGTTGCACCCGCGGTTCCAATTTTTCCGATAATCGCCAGAATGATGTCTTTTGCCGTGACCTTATCGGAGAGTTTTCCATCAACTCTAATCTCCATCGTCTTGGCTTTTTTCTGAACTAAGGTTTGGGTCGCAAGAACGTGTTCTACTTCGCTGGTTCCGATTCCGAAAGCGAGAGCACCAAACGCACCGTGTGTAGAAGTATGAGAATCTCCACATACGATCGTCATTCCAGGATGAGTCAGTCCCATTTCAGGAGCGATTACGTGAATGATTCCTTGGTCCGGGTTTTGAAAATCATAAACGCGGATTCCGTTTTCGTCGCAGTTCTTTTTTAAAGTTTGCATTTGAATTGCGGAAATAGGATCGGCCAGACTTAAATCACGTGTTCGAGTAGACACGTTATGATCCATTGTGGCAAAAGTGGCTTCCGGACGACGAACCTTTCTGCCTGCAAGTTTGAGCCCTTCGAAAGCCTGAGGACTTGTAACTTCATGAATGAGATGGCGATCTATATAAATTAAATAGGATCCAGCATCTAGTTCTCCGACCAGATGATCTTCCCAAATTTTTTCGAACATTGTCTTCATCGAATTTTAATACTCCCCGAAAGAATTTCTTTCGGAATTTTTATGATTGGTTTCTCGAAATAGAATCCATCTAAATTCCATCGTTGGGAAATCGGGTCTTTTCGTCTACCCTGATCTATTGTAAGTGAAAAGTACGAATTTGGAAGATTGAAAATTCTAACGGGCTCTAAAAACGTAGACAGTTTTTCCAAGACTGATCTCGTCAAAATCGTAAAGAATTCTAGGCCTTAAAATTTTTTTTCCGTTGAGATAGGTTCCACCATCGGAAATCAAATCGTATAATACGAAACGGTTTTTGATCTTACGAATTCTTGCGTGTTGTTTATTAACACTAGGATCGGAAACGACTACATCGGAAAGTTCTCCATTTCCCAAAGTTGTCTCTGCCTTACGAATCGGAACTTGTTTTCCAGGAGACCTGCCTTCTTTTTGAATCAGAGTAGCAAGATCATAGGCTTCCGCAGCTTCAAATTCAAGTTCATTCACGGGCAAAGAACGAGAAACGTGTACACCTTCCGGATTTGCATACGGAGAGGAATGGAACTGATCCCCGTACATTCTCTGATACACTTCTCTTTCTTCGCCTCTTGCTTGAAATTTTCTTTGCTCTTCTCCAGGTTCGTCAAAATCCACATTTTCTTTTCGAAATAAAAGAAGAAGTCCAATCAAAGTGAGAACGAGTAAAAAACTGATTGTAGGAAGAAACACTTCCGGACTGAGTAAAACAAAACGAAGTTGTTTTATAATTCCGGGTTTGTATGTGTAAGTAAACTTTCCACCTCTGGAAGATTCCCAATCTACTCGGATAAAATCTACATCCCTTTCCAAAAATCGTTTTGAAAGGGGGAATCGTATCGAATTTCCGCAGCATATTTATGAAAGTATTCAAAATCCGTTAAGAACTTAGAAATCAAATCGGTAGAATCAATGTCGTAAAATTCTCCTCCATAAATCCGAACGAGTTCTAAGTTGGAGAAATTACGTTTGCCGATCACTTGGATCGGAAGACCGGAAGTAGATAATCCCTGCCTAAGCCCCGAAGGTAATTTGTATTCCGAATCAGCTACCAACAAACTCAAATAAGATTCTCTGGTTAAAATCGAATTCAATTTTTGGAATACTAGATCCAGATTCGCTCCTGTATTGTAGTTACCGAGAGAACCGGGAACTCTAGCTTTGGAAAGAGCATTTTGTCTATCTAAATCCTTTTCTACAACAAGAAGATCGTCCGAAAAAAAGATAAAACTGAAATGATCTTCTTCTCCGGAAGATTGAATCACTTTTTGTAAAAATCGAGTATTGAAATTATTTTCTTCCAGAGAAGTTCCGGATTGAATTAAAAAAACGGAATGTACTGGACGGTTTCCTTCTTTACGAAGAACCTTGGGCCTGAGAACGGTTCTGGTTTCTGATCCTCTGGATTCCCGAATTAGAAAATTTTCCCTTTCCAAAGGAAATTGTTTTTTATCTCTAATAAAAAGTTGAACACAAGGATAAGAAGAAGAATCCTTATCTTCCACGATAAAAGGAGACTTCTGCGCCCAAAGCGGAGAAAAAAATAAAATCAACGTTAGTAAAACTGCATACCTCATCGTTCGCACTCTACTATCTGAGATCAACTTTCAAAAAGTTTTTTTCCATACTCAGATTTAACAATCCATTCTCCCCGAATTGGTCTTTTGAGAATTTCAGCCCAATCTCCCTGATAAAGGATACTTATAGTATCGGCCAAAGATTTGGCGATAGAGATTTCATGAGTAATAAAAATGAGAGAAAGTTTTTTTTCTTTTCTGAATTTCATCAAAAGTTTGAGAACTTCTGCTTCACTGATCGAATCCAAGGCTGCAGTTGGTTCGTCCGCAACCACAATCTCCGCCCCAGAATAAACCGCTAAAAGAATCAAAATCCTCTGCCTTTCCCCTCCGGAAAGATGACTCGGAAGAGAATCGAAAACTTTTTCGGGTTCTAAAATAAAAATGGATTCCAACAAAGATAGAATTTTCTTTTTGTATGCGAGTTCTCTGTTGTAAAGTGAAAACGCTTCTAAAATCTGAGATCCAGTTTTTCGATACGGATGAAAACCCCAAATGGGATTTTGCGGAACCAAGGCGATTTTTTTCCCGCGAACATTCTGCCATTCTTTTTCGGTAAAATACCGAACGTCTTGACCTAACAGAAAAAAACGATCGGATCTTAGAAAGAGTTCTTTTTCAATCGTTCCCAAAAGACAAGACGCAAACGTGGATTTACCGCTTCCAGATTCTCCTAAGATACAATGTACATCTCCTATATCGAGTGTAAAATCGATTCCTTTAAGAATGTGACGACCGGGTGTAGAAACTTTAAGATTCGAGATTTCTATAGCGGTAGAATTCACAAAAAAGTCATTCCATTTTGAAAAGGTTATATTCCACGATACTACAAATGATATGCCCGATTAAAATATGAGATTCCTGAATTCTGGCGGTCACGTTACTCGGAACGATAACGTCCAAGTCAGAAAGATTCTTCATTTTTCCGCCGTCACCACCTAACAACGATATGGTTTTTACACCTCTCGTTTTTGCTTTTTCCAGCGCTAGCAAAACATTTTTAGAATTTCCACTTGTAGAAAGCCCAATCAATAAATCTCCCTTTCTACCAAAAGCTTCTATCTGTCTTGAAAAAATTTCTTCGTAGCCGTAGTCGTTAGAACAAGCAGTCAAAACGGCGGAATCAGCAGAAAGAGAAAGTGCGGGTAGCGCCTTTCTTTCGTTTCCGGACTTATATCGAACGACCAATTCCGCAGCGATATGAGAAGCGTCACAAGAAGACCCTCCGTTTCCACAGAGAAAAACCGTGTTTCCGGCTTGTAGAATCTTGGAAACGATTTCACCAGCTTTTATAATGTCTTCTAAAATTGAATCAATACATTTTTGTTTGGTGGCAATGGAATCCCGAATCTGACCGAGAGCGATTTCTTTAATATCCATCTTAGTTGTTTCCTCTTTTTTTTCGAATCTGTTCGAGCACTTGAAAAAATTCCTTCTTTGCTTTTTCAAAATCCTGAAGAGAAAGATTTTCCGTATACGGAGAATTTTCTTTTTGATTACCACTCACGTTTAAAAAATACAATTCGTTCGAAACGATACTTTTAAGTCTTTTTGTAGAATTAGATTGAAAGAATTGTTCGAACTCAGCTCCCATATACACAAGTAGAATACAAAGAATACTTGGTTTCAAACGAATAAAAATCTGTTGTTTCCAAAAAGGTTCCCAGTTATAAAAGTCTTTCCAAGTTTCTTGAGAAGAATCGGATTTTTCATATAAAATCTTGATGTCTTCTTCGATTCCTTCTGGTTGAAATCTAGAAAACATACTTTTCAAATCGGAATGTTCGTAAGAAAGAATCCGATTGAGTTCCGCTTCCGGAATAAAAACCACTCCACTGATTTTATCTGCTTGAACACTTAAAAAATTTCCGGTGCTGATCACGATAGAATATTCTCTTCCCGATTTTTCCTTTCCCTCGAGTCTAAAAAGTTTAGGAGCATTCTTTAGAATTTTATAATATTTTGTTTCGTGAATCAATCCGCCATTTTTCTTTCGAGTAACAAAAAAACGATCTGCTTTTTCCCTCAGTTCGGCCAATTCCCTTTTGTAACCAAAACTTTCACGTACTGGAGGAGTTTTTTCTTCGGGACGTCTTTTTTTATTTCTTCTTCGAAAAATGGAGAAGAACTTGCTAAAGAACGACTTAACGACGCCCATAGTCCTCTTTCACGTTAGACGGACGTTCTAAAATTTCTTTTTGCAGTTCGTATTGTTTGGCGTCTTTTAAAAAAGTAGAATATGCAGAAGAAACCGCAATCACCCAACCCGGAAAACCATCTAAAAATCCGAACTTAAAAAAATACGTTTCTATAAATTTAGAAAACGGCTTGTAGATCGTTCTCAAAATAGAAAATTTTTTTCCTTTTTTTTGTCTCGTAAACGCGACGATCGAAGAAAACTGATTGATCGTATTTACTTGATGAGAAAGATCCCGAAAACTATAATGAATAATATCTCCGTAAATTTTACCTCCTTTTCCTTGAATGCTAATATAATCGTGTGGATTTTCACCTACCCAAATCGCTTTTCCTTTTTTAAAAATACGGTAACGATATTGAGGATACCAACCGGAATGACGGATAAACTTTCCCATATGATAAGTCAGACGGGAAACTTGAAGGCCGTTTAAAGTTTCGTCGTCTTGTTTTTGTTTAAAAGTAAGAATTGAGTTTTTCAATTCCGTAGAAACTCTTTCGTCTGCGTCTAAGGAAAAAATCCAGTCGTACTTACAAAGTGCGATCGCATCGTTTTTTTGTTCGATATGACCTTTGAATCTCTGTTTATAAAATCTCACGGAAGAAAAAGACTTAGAGATCCTTTCGGTTTTGTCCGTACTGATCGAATCTAAGACCACAATTTCATCCGCAATTTCTAAACAGGATTCGATACACTCTTTTATGTTTTTTTCTTCGTTGTAGGTAATGATAGCGACCGAAAGTTTTTTTCCGATCGATTTTTGTAGAATTTCTTTTTTTTGAGTTTGTATTTTTTTCTTGGCTGGAATTGATTTTGCCATCGGTTTGATTGATTCCTGGAATCGGTTCTTTTTTCTAATGGTAGAATGAATTCCTTCTCTGTCATTGGTTTTTTAAGAGAATTTTTAGGGACTTAAGGTGAAATATAAAATCGCAAACAAACTACAAAAAGTTTCTTTAATTTCTTTCGGATTGTTTTTATTCAGCTTTCCAGTTTCGGTAAGTGTATCTCAGATATTTGGAGCGATTACGATCCTCTGTACTTATCCTTTATTTTTTTTAGAAAAAGAATCCAAACACGTTTGGAATAAAGTTCAAATTCCATTTTGGATCTTTTTAGGAATTTATATTCTACTTTTCTTATCTTCTATTTTTCAGGCAGAAGATTACTCCCCTTTTTTTAAAAAATTCTTAAAACAATCCGAGTTCGGTGATTTTTGGATGTTACTTATTTTTCCAGCTTCTTATCAAATCGCATCCGTAGAAAAAAATCAAAAAAACTTAAGAGAATTTTTATTCATATCGGCGACGATCGCGATCCTATTGGGTTGTATCAGTTTATTTTCAGAAGTTCGTATTGGAAAGTTTGTAGCAAACGGATTTAAATACGCACCGGGTGATAGGCTACAACATTTTTCCGGAAGTATAGGACCAATCAAACTCTATCTTCCGATCGGGATGATGAATACACACCTAACGTTTGGAGGGCTTTTAGGACTTTTTTTACCCGGACTTTTTATAGATTGGATTCAATCGTTTCAACAAAAAAGAACTTTTGCTTTTGGATTCAAAACCGTTTTAGTATTTACAGGATTTATAATACTCTTTTTCAATCAAAGTAGATCCGTTTGGTTAGGAGTAGTATATGTTTTACTTTTACTTATATTCTCCTTGAGAAAACATTTACCTAAAATTTCTCTAAAAACAAAAATTTTTTCTGGTCTGGTTTTGATCTCCGTTTTTCTGTCCACGGTATATTTTTTTAGGAACAATTGGCTAATTCAAAGATCAGTTTCTCAAATATTCCAAATCCATAATACAGAGAACCAAAGATATTATATATATAAAAATACAATTCCTTTACTAAGTAAACACTGGCTTATAGGAATAGGAGGAGGAAACTACAAAGACTTCCATTGGAAAGAATCTTCGAATATGATCCAAAAGGAAGAACAACTCTGGTATGAACTTTATATCACCCCAAGAGGACACGCACATAACGACCTTTTACATTTTATGATCACAGGAGGAATTTTTGCCGGAATCTTATTTTTACTTTTTTGGGGGAGATTGTTCAGTTCGTTTTTTCAAAATGATTATAACATTCAGAATGGAATTTCGATACTTACAATCGGAGTTTTAAGTTTATTTCCAGCTGGTTTTTTTCAGTGTTATCTGTTAGACGACGAAGTGGTTTTACCATTTTTCGCGTTTTGCGGAATTTTTTTAGGAAGTAGTTTATCACTTCTAAAAGTTTCTTTTGACAAAACCACGGAAAATAATTTACAACCAACCACTAAAACTTTAAACAATTTACGATATAGTTATATATTCAGAAAATTGAATTTAATTTTAGACAAATTTATAATTTCTAAAATAGACATGCAGGATGAGGAAAAAGAAAATCAAAACATTTCGCATAATGATTCTCAATCTTTAAACTCAGGTAAAACAGATAGAATTTTTAATTTAGGACAGAGTCAAACCGATTCTTCAGTTTCAACTTTTAATTTTTCTATTTTTTTCTATAAGTTAAAGAAAAAGTTTTCGCAAAACAAAATAAATTTTTCAAAAAAATTTGCATTCGAAAAAGTAATTTTATATTTTATAAAAAATTGGAATCTTTTTTTAAAAACAATTTGTGCGATTTTCATCCCAATGATTTTTTATTGGATTTTTTGGATTCCACGTTTAAATTTAGAACCTCTAGAGGTATATAATAGAAGAGTAAGATCTTCTGATCTTACTCTGACTCATGAAGTACAAAAGAATATTCTAAAATACGAATTGGATTCGGAAAAAAAAATCTCGAATGTTTTTTCTTGGATCAACACTAAACAAAATTCAAAATCACCACTTTTCAAAACTCAATCTTCCCGTTTAAACGTATCTCAAGCATCCTTACCTTTTCAAGTAGAAGGTTGTCTAACTCATCGTTATCCAAATCCTCCCCAACCTAGAAAAACTCCATTTAGTTTTGCGATTTACATTCCCGAAAATTCGATCAACCCTCCAAAATCCGCAAAGATTACGGTCGTTACTAGAGATTCTTTTGACCAAGATCAACTTTATTGGGCACATGGAGAGGGAGATTTAGGAACCATTTCTGTGGATTTACAAAAAGGAAAAAATGAAATCCTAATTCCTAATTTTCTAATGGATACAACTCCGAAAGAATTTCCGGAGGGAGTTTTTTTTCGTGATTTTAGAATCAGTTATTCCGGTTTTGAAATGGAACTGAAACCGGATCTTCCAAAATTGTATTTTGGTAGAATCTGCGATATTCTAATTCCTATAGAAAAATGAAATAGAAGAATATAAGCTCGATCTAATATAACGTGAGTTCGCGGAAGAAAAAATAGGAAAATTTTTCTAAAAATAAAAATTCCTACATTCATTTATGGAAATGATAGATCTTAGTCCTTAAAGGCTAAAAACAGTGGAGTTCCCACATTTCAAAGTTTTGTCGTAAAATTCAGATTTGTGAGAGTTCCTACATTTTATTTTTTATGGAAAAATCCGGTTTTTATAAAACAATCCCTACGCCGACTCACGTCATTTATTTCTTATTTTGTATCAGAGAATTCTGATTTTTGTAATAGTTCCACAATTAGAAGATAAAAACAAATCGCCGATTCCTTAAATCGAATCCGCGCTATATCTTTCGTATGAGTCGATCCATTTACAGATAAACGGAAATATGTAGGAACTCTTACAGGTAGTTTTTCACCAAACACAAATTAAAATCCCTAATATTTTGCACTGAAACAGTGTTTTGTGATAAAAATTAACGGTAATTAATTTTATAGAGATTAGTAGGACGTATGAAAACAATACGATTCTGAATCTGTTTCAAAACTTAAAATGTAGGAACTCTTACAAATTTTTAAAGATAGAAAAAGATCATAAAATCTGCCAAACGAATCATTTTCTGGGAATTTACTTTTAGAAAAATTTTTAGATCTAAATCAATAGAGTTGTTGAAAAATTAATTCTTGATCTGTTTGTATTGGATTGAATGGACAATTGAAGCAATTTTACGAATCTTCACTATGGAATTTTTCAACAACTCTAATCTTAAAAAATTTCTTGCATCCGATATTTACAAAAATCACTAACTTTAGGCATTCTTCTTTTGATAATTCTTCTTAAAATAAAAAACGTATCATTTATCAGAAAATGAATATTTTAGCCGTAATTTTTGTAGAAATAAAAATCTAAATGAATTTTAAAATTGGTACCTGGAGCGAGACTCGAACTCGCACGAGATTGCTCTCACAGGATTTTAAGTCCTGGGTGTCTACCATTCCACCATCCAGGCAGGATACGACGTGTGTGTCAGGCGTCGCCCGGATTCGAACCGGGGATCAAGCTTTTGCAGAGCCATGCCTTACCACTTGGCCACGACGCCGTTATAAGGTATGATTTTAAGAGAAAGATCAGTGTCAATAGAAAAGTCTTTATGAAACAAAGAAGAATCTATTTTTATCGATTAGATGGAAGAGGAAAACTTTATCACGATTCTTCCGAGCTGAAAGATCCGGAGTTCTTGGATTTTTTTATTTCTAGAATTCGCAAGAACGACACTGGGGAATATTTAGAATTTCCCTATCTTTCTATTTGTAATGGAGAATGGAATTTTATTCAACCGACAACTACGATTTTTGTTTTTCGAAAATTGGAAAACGGAAGATTGTTTTACTCTCCCGGTCTATCCGTTTCCTTTCAACCGGAGAATTTAAAAGTTTTTCAAGAATCGATAGCACATCCCGCCCCGCTTTTAGGAGAATGGGGCTCTTTTTCCAGCGAACTATTGTTAGACTTTTCAAAGCAAATTATTCAAAGGGAAGATATTCTCGTATTTGAATATTTAGGAAAAGAATTTTCGATTTCGAAAGAAAAGTAAAAATTTCACAAAAGGAAGTATTGTGAATTTTATAGTAAAACGGTCAATATGTGAAAAACGCTTGGTAATATGCTCGTATAGTTTTTGAGTAAAGTTTTTATTTTGAAATAGAAATAACGTAAACTTAGAACTAAATTCATTTCTAAATTAAATCATTGAACGATTATGTTTGCCGACGTTACGTTTCCAAACGTCTGTGTACGAAGGGATTTTAAATCAAGCCGTAATTAGGCGACGGTTGTTGTACAAATATATTTAAAAATAATAAATCGAATCTACTTTCTAATCTATTCAGAAGACCATCGAATTACTCGGAATTGACAATCCTTAAGTAAGGTTTTGATTTCCGATAATTCTTCTTCTGAACAAACAGGATTTTCTAAAATAAATATTCGTAAATTTTTCAAGATTCCTGAAGAGAAAAGCTTTTTATAATGATCGAAGGGAGTAGTAAGATCTAAATAATTATTCATATAAGTTTCATTGTATTCTCCAAATTGTAAATTTGTTAACATTGGAAAACAATTATATATAGATAAATTTTCAATGAAATTCTCATGAGCATATCCTGCTGATACATTTAATAATTCTAATGTATTGTGTTGATTTCTAAAGAAATCGGAATTCGGGGCTGATGGAGAAATTAATACTCGCAGTTTTGGGCATTTTATTACTAATTTTGCAAGGACTCCATCTTCTTGGTAAGATTCTCCAATAATAGTACGATTATGATGATCGGATTTTGTTTTTTCTATTGCAAAATATTCTAAATTTTTAAAGAATGCAGAGCCGTTGACAAGTGCATTAAGATCCCAATTTCGAGTTCCATTGGCTCCTTTATCAAGTCCTTTGAAATCTATAGATTTTAATTTTTCAGATATTTCTTTGTCACAAATTATCTCTAAGAGTTTGTAGTAGTTATCTTCGGCTGGATTTCCATAAAATTCTAAATGATATAATTCTTTGCTTTTTAACAAAACAACTCTGTCAGAATTTTCAATTTCTAAATTTCCGTTATTTTCTAATAGTTCTTTAAATTTAATTAATTTTTCCATATTTAACTTCTCGTGGTAAACATAATTATATTTGGTTTTTGATCGATAAAAAACTGGCGTTTAACGAAAGAGTCTCTTCGAGATTGCAGCCCTGAAGCACAAGGGCGCGAAGTTTGAGCGAACCTTAGTGAGCCGCCCTCGAACCGAAGTGGCAAAACAATGTGTAAAGCAGAAATGAATCCGAGCGCCTGTGCACGAAGGGATTTTAAATCAAGCCGTAGTTAGGCGACGGTTGTTTTCCTAATCCTGCATTTTTCGAAATTCTGTCATTCCCATTCAATCGTTCCGGGAGGTTTGTTCGTAAGATCAAAAAACAGATAACGAATTTCAGGAATTTTTAGAACTTCTATTTTAATTTCCTGTAAAATAGAACGTTCCATCCGAAAGAAGTTAGCAGTCATCGCTTCTTGAGATTCGACAGGACGAAGCACAATACTTTTCTCATTCTCCTTTTCTCCAATCGGAAGTAAAACTACTGGCATCTGCCAGATTTTATTATAAAGCCCCGATTTACGAATCACGGATTCAACTGTAAAATCAGCTTCACGAAGTAAGTCGGAACATTTTTTATCCAACTGCATTCCAGTAAATTGAAAATTCAGTTTTTTAAGATCCGATTCAAAAGGTAAAAAAACCACTCGATTGATAAAGTAAAATCGGTTTGAAAGATAAGTTGCTACACGATCTAAAGTGTTCCAATCCGTTTCGATGTCGTTTAACACAACACAGTTGGCGTAAGACCTTCTGTCTCCTTTGACACCCACGCTTGCAACCGGAAGAATTTTTCCGGACAAGCCACCTTGAGTTGCAAGATAAGAATCAATTTCCAATTGATCTTTTTCGGTTCCTTTTTTTTCCACTGCAAGCATACGAACCACAAGTCCCGGTCCTGGAAATGGATGACGCCCTACCCATTCCGAATTCAAACCCAGAAGCACACCCAAATCCCTTACCTCGTCTTTATAAAGATCTCGAATCGGTTCTATTACTTTTCCTTGTTCAATCAGTTTTTGAATCGCTTCTACCCGATTGTGATGCGTTTTAATGGTATGGGAATGTTTGGTTCCACCAGATTCGATCGTATCCGGATAAATCGTACCTTGACCCAAAAGCCAATCTCCTTGTTCCAGATCTAAATCCTTTACAGCACGATCTCTCGCTTCTAAAAATAGATTACCTACAATTTTTCTTTTTTCTTCCGGATCGGATTTATCTTTTAAACTTTTATAAAAAAGAGAGGATTCGTCTCTCACTGTTAGGTGAATATTTTGACTAGTTAGTTTTTTTTGAAGAGAAACAACTTCTTCCTTTCTCATAAAACCAGTATCGATCAAAAAACCTAAAACTCTTTCAGCACCAAGAGCTTTACACAAAAGAAGATACGAGACCGTGGAATCCACACCTCCGGAAACGAGCATAAAAATTTTCTGTTCCTGTTGAACTGCTTCTTGAATCTCTTTGATTTTTTCCTTTAAAAACTGATCGATTCCCCAAGTTTTAGAAACCCCACAAATCTGAATGAAGTTATCTAAAAGAACTGAACCTTTTTCGCTATGACTAACTTCTGCATGAAACTGAATTCCAAAAATTTTCTTAGATGAATTTTCAACGACCGCATAACCACAATCTTTAGAAGAAGCAATTTTAGAAAAACCTTCTGGAAGTTTTACAACTTCATCCGCGTGATTCATCCAAACCTGCTCTCCGCCTACGAAATTTTTTAAAATAGAATTTCCATTGGTTCCATGAAGTTGTAGAGAAGCAGGACCGTATTCTCCCGTTCCAGAACGTTCTACAACTCCGCCTAATAATTTCATAATGAGTTGATGACCGTAACAAATCCCAAGTATAGGAATTCCTAAATCAAAAATCCTAGATGTAATAACGGGAGAATTTGGCTCATAAACGCTTTCTGGACCGCCAGAAAGAATGATACCTGAATATTTTTGATAATTAGAAATAGGTTCTTCGTTAGAAAGAATTTCCGTATATGCCCCAAGTCTTCTAATTCTAGACGCGATTAAATGAGCGTATTGTCCGCCAAAATCAACCACGGCAATTTTTTTATGGATAACCATTCTAAGCCTCTTCTGGACTTTGCTATCGATTCGGGAAAAAGAATTTTCGCAATTACAAGATCGAAAAATCTGGTTATCAAGGAATTATCCATGAAAACGAATCATCCAGAAATCTACGACGGAAGACAGGATCATATCCCTTCTTTACAAACGCCCGAGATCGAATCTTTCACCAATGTTTACGAGGGAAAAGATTACACAATCGATTTTACGGTTCCTGAATTTACTGCAGTTTGCCCCAAAACAGGTCTTCCTGACTTTGGTGTGATTTTAGTTTCCTACATTCCCAACAAACGTTGTATCGAACTTAAATCCTTTAAAGAATATATCTTAAGCTACAGAAACGTAGGTATCTTTCACGAATTTTTAGTGAACAAGATATTGGAAGACTTAATCAAATCGGTTGATCCCAAATATTTAAAAGTGATCGGAGATTACAACGCACGCGGAGGAATCAAAACGATCGTAACCAGAGAATACATAAGACCCTAATCGGAATTTAAAGCGACATGGACTCCATTACATTTTTAGGATATATTGCGTCCTTACTAACAACAATCTCATTTTTACCCCAATTAATCCGGATCTTAATGGGAGGTAGCACAAAAGACATTTCTAGAAACATGTATATCGTACTTGTCACCGGCGTTTTACTTTGGTTTATCTACGGATGTTTAAAACAGGATTTTCCGATCATTCTGGCAAACGCATTTACATTTCTTTTTGCTGCGACTATACTTTATTTCAAGCTAAAGAGTGATTTTAAAGTAAAATTAAAAAATAAATCGAATGAAAAGTGAGTTTTTGCAAATATTAAAACGATTACATTAAAAAAGAATTTTAGAATCTTCGAATTTATTTTTAAAATCCTAATTCTTACTCAGATGTATAGAACAGAATCCTAATTTTGTATTACTCAGAACTATAAAATAACGTGAGTTCAGCATAACAAATGCGAAAGCGTTGGAAAGTCAACACAACGCTCTCTACGGATCGCGTTGTGGGCTCAAAAACGCACATTTTTCAAGTGTTCCGACAAGAATGAGTCTTTTTACTTGCAAAAAACATGTTTTTCTGATAGAGAAAAGTTTTCCGAATTTCTCCACCTGAATTGCGACCCATGGGAAGCAATTCATTGAGTTACCCCCACCCAAAAATAGGGAAAACTAAAGCACAACGCTCTCTATGGATCGCGTTGTGGGGTGGGAACTCAGTTTTACAGAGGATTTGTCGTAATTCCCACAAGATTTAATATTGAAATCTAAATACTTGTGGGGTTGGTTATGGTAGAGAGCAGCACCTGAGTTTATTATTGGCCCCAATTTTTTTACGTCGAACTCACGTTAAAATAAAGTCCCCAACATTTACACGAAAACAAGCCTTGCAGTAAAAATTAATGGGATTCAATTTTCTAGAGATCAGTAGCGAAAAAAATAGAGATGATGGGCAAACTTTGCCTTCTAATCTCAAACGGTGTTAAAAACCAAGGACCAGTAATTTAAACGAATATTTTTTATAATCTTTAAAAAAAACGAAAGGAAATTTGATTTCGATCAAATAAATTAATTTGAATATGATCCCACAAAATGGCGGTTTTGTGCAAGAGTATCATAATAGAATTGTTGAAAAATTAATTCTTCATCTGTTTCTATTTGATGGAAACGGTCGAAGCAGTTTTGCTAATTGAGCTCTAATTTAATTTTATAAAATTGAAATGGAAAAGTTCTAGTTTTTTTCGCAAAAAAACTAGAACTCTAAACTTACTGAGGTTTAACTTGATCTTTCAGAGATTTTCTAGAATTTTCCAGAGCTTCTTTTTCTTTATCAATACCTGATTTGATATTTTTTCTTTCTTCATCAGCGGCGTTTTTAATGGCTTCTTTTTCAGCCTTACCAGATTCTTTGACCTCGTCTATCATTCTACGATTTTCTTCTTTAGTAGCGTTGATGAGTTCTTGGTTTCTTTGTTTTTGTTCTTCCAAACCTTGAAGAATTCTTTCTTTATTTTCTTTAAAGTCTTTTAAAATTTCTTCTATTTTTTGTCTTTGTTCTTCTGTTACAGACTGAACTGTAGCGGAATCTTCTTGTAATTCTTTTAGTTCGTCTTCAGAAAGTTTTTCTTCTTTCTGACTTTTACCGTCTGAAATTATTTTTTCACCCGCATCTGCAACGTTACTTTGATCAGGACTATCGTTATCCGTCACCTCCACAGATCCTTCAGAAACAAGGGTTTCTGTTTGTGCTCCGTCCACTTCCACTTGAAAATCAGTACCACGAACTGCCGCAGTAGAAGTAGGAGTTGTAATTCTAAATCCAGAGGATTTACTTAACTTAGTACCAACTTTAGAAAATATCTTTCCTTTATTGAGGCTAATATCAGAATAAATTTCAGAATTTTTAGAATCCACATAAATCTTGTTCAAAGTAAGTATTGTATTTTCTTTTACGCGAATGATAACACCGTCCATCAACTGAATGTCCGTATAAGAATCCTTAGTGGTTTCAATTTTATCTTCCGGTAAAATAAATTCAGAAAGTCCTGTTTTTTTTATTTTTCCAACTTTATCATAAAGTTTAACGTTACCTTTTATAAAAGTAAAAACCCCACCTTGCAGATCTTCCTTTTTAGATTTTGTACAACTGGCTAAAAACAATACGATCAATACAAAACAAAAACTTTTCTGAATCATTTCAATTCTCCTATCTATAAATTCTTTCCGGGCAAGGTAACATAAAATTCATCGCAAGTCCACAGTTTTACCTGTTTTTACCATTCACAAAGTAAATTCAAATTTTATAAGATCTAATTAACTCCAGAAAAGGACTTGCCGTCTAAAGGATGATTGGAAAATTGAACTTGAAACCTGTTTTTTAAGCGACCGGGACTAATTGACCCAGGAGAATCGAAGCCTATGGCGACTAAAATTGCGTATGTAGACAAGGATAACTGCACTTCCTGCAATCAATGTGCAGACAATCTTCCGAAATATTTTCAAATGGACGATAATGATACTTCGGAAACCCATATCGGAGGAGAAATGGTCAACCAAGCTCCGATTCCTGAAGAAGATTGGAAAATTGTTCAAAAAGAAATGGATGAATGCCCAGGCGAATGTATTCAGTGGAAAAAATAATTTTCCAAATAGAACTTTAGCAAAACAATTCTCTAAATTCAAATTCTTAAATCGGATTGAAAGTTCATAAAATTCGAAGGCGGTTCAAGACCGCCTTTTTTATTAAGAGCTTGTCAAAATCCTAAACACTAATCTTGAGATACAACATTTGTGAAGAAAAATTCCGTCCACTGAATACAAACTTTTAAGATGAATCATTCAAATTTTACATAAACTAAGGTTTTTTGAAAATTTCAAAATAAAATTAAGACGTATAATCACACTTTAAAAAATTCTAATATTCTTGCTCGGAACGTGTAGAACCCAAAAGTTCATCTGGAATATCTTCTACTCTTTCGCCGATTTGAATCGCAAGTCTGCTCCCCACTCTTCCAGGAAGACATTTGAACTTTTTTCTTTCTCCTACTTTTACGATCATCTCTGATCTTGTAGAAGTGTTTTCAAGCTTCACTACATCTCCAATAGAAAGATTCATAAAGTCGTTAATCGAAACATCCACAGATCCAACTTCCGCAATCAAAGGAATGGCTACCTGATCTAATCTTTCTTGAATCACGGCGCGGTTCTCATCCAATTCTCCCTTACGAATGGAAGAATACCAATATTGTGCAGACAGTTTATTGATGATCGGTTCGATCGTGATATAAGGGATACAAAGGTTCGTCATCCCTTCTACTTCTCCGATTTTAGTTTCCAGAGTGATCAAAACCACCATATCGTTTGGAGGAACCACCTGTGCAAATTGAGGGTTCGTTTCAATGTTTCCAAGCCTAGGTCTTAAGTCTATCACCGTGGACCATGATTCTCTCATGTTTCCTAAAATTCTTACGATAATCCCTTCCATTACGCTCATTTCTATTTCAGAAAGTTCTCTGGAAATTTTTGCCTGTTCTCCTTTACCACCAAACAGACGATCGATGATCGTAAAAGAAATCGACGGATCAATTTCTAAGATCGCAGAACCTCTAAGAGGATCCATGTTGATTACTGCAAGCGTGGTAGGATTCGGAATGGAACGAATGAATTCTTCGTAGGTCAACTGATCCACAGAAGCAACGTGAACCGAAACAAGCGCTCTTAGCTGAGCCGAGAGTCCCGTGGTTGCAAGACGCGCAAAGGTTTCATGCATCATTTGTAAAGTACGGATTTGGTCTTTTGAAAATTTATCCGGACGTTTAAAATCGTAGATCTTTACCTTTTTTTGTTCAGAAACGGAAGCGTAATCCGATTCGCTGACTTCACCGGAACTGATAGCGCTTAGTAACGCGTCAATTTCATCTTGGGATAAAATTTCTGTCATTTTTTCACCTTTGCTACTAAGTTAGACACTTTCCAAAAACCTCCCTGTTCATCGGGAACTCTTCTAAGAGTATAAGTATATTCATATTTGGCACGAAGACGATTCAGTCTTCTTTCTACAAAAACGGTCACCTTTGCCAAACCAGGTGAAACGGATTCTGTATTTAAAATTCTATAGGAATTTAAAATTCCGGCTCTAGATTCGGTAAGATAACGTTTGAAATTCTCCAAAAGAAAATCTCTTTCGGATTCTTCGGCACGGTTGTATTCTTCCGCATACTGATCGTAACTTTGTATATATTCTGGAAAATAAATCCATTTAAAATGATGAACCCAATTTTTTTTCTTTTCAGAACCTAAGAACAAATGAATCACTTCTTCCGGCTCTAAACCGTCCACGGAAGGATCTTTTTCCGGAATAGAAGAAAGAACCGGTTCGTTATGTTTTTCTTCATAAAAAAAATAGGGCTGATTGCGAGAACGAATAAAAAGCGCCGGCATTTCGTGAACGTTTGGATGAAAATAAGCAGTCACAAAGTATTTTTTTCCAGGATCCAAATCGAATTTAGAATTCAAATCGATTTCTTTAGAAAACACCTCGTCCTTATGAAGTATAATTTCTTTGACTTCTTTTCCTTCCAGAGACTGGATCGTATTTCTTCGTTTTGATTCTGTTCTTTTTTCTTCATCCTTTTCCGGAATTTGATTTCCATCCTCGTCCCGAACCACAATTCGATAAGATTCTAAATCTCTTCCAGATGGGAAAATTCGAACCACCTCTTCCCCTGTATTTGTAATAGACATTTTTACCGGAATTCTATCGTTTTCCCGATAGTGGATTTTTTTCAAATCCAGGGTAATGATTCCCTGTTGTTTGAGATAATTTTCGGATACAGAACCTCTTGCATCCCGTTTTGGAAATGAAAATAGAATCGAAGAAATTAAATATAAGATTACAAATAGAACACGGATCATTCTGCTTTATTTTCGGCAAATTCTCCTAAAACCCGCGAAAAAATACTCAAAGTAATAAGACTTTCAAAAGCTCGAAGTAAAAGTGTGGTAGCTCCCACAGATGAGTATGTTTTTTCGGCATAAAACAGATTACGTCTCGTCAAAGTTCGCAAATATACGATGTGACGGTTTTTGTGGGAACTACAGCATTTGATTAAAGTATTGGCTCAGTTCCAGTGATTCATTTTTTTGAAAAAGTTGGGATTTAAATTTTGCAGATCGATTCTTAAAATGTAAGAGTTCCCACATTTTACGATAATGATTTTATAGATTCATTTTCTGATTTTTTAAAGACTACAAAAGCTCTCAAAAATTCAAAGAATTTCCGCGTAAAAAAAGTGTTTAACGATACCACTTTAAAACTCATTTTATAGTAGCTCGATCATCATTTCGGTTCCGATATTCGTTTTTATTTTTTGAGATCAAAAAACTTTTATAAAACGAACCTAATCACGTTATTAATATCGGTCTAAAAGAGCCTAGACTCAACTATCCTTTTACAATCCTATAACTAACTCTTAGAATTATCCCTTTGCGTCTTCTATAATCATCTCTGCGATTCGAATCAATCTTTTGAGAATTGCCTCCACCTTATCGTAGTCTTCGTAACAAGAAACGAGTTTTTCCATAGGGGGTTGAATGAGAGAAATCGCTTTCGAAGAAAGCATCAAGGCGGGTAAATTGTCTTCGTTTAACAAATTCAAAGATTCTAATTCGTTTAGAAAACGATTAATTTCTTTAATGAGTGCCTCGTCTCCTATATCGTTTTTTTCGAAAAAGGATTCAATTTTTAGAATATAATCCGTAAGAACCTGTTTGATTCTAGCCTCGTCGTCGGTAGGTTTTCTTTTTGCCGTTAAAGAATTAATTGTTGCGTATTTCGACATTGCGGTTTCGTAAAAAGAATTTACTTCCTGTCGTTTAGAATGAATGATTCGAAAAATCTTGATGATTCCGACCAAACGGTTCGGGAAATTTTTTCCTTCGTTCGTCTCTAAAATCGAAGTTCTAGATTCCTCATCGTGAGCAGGAAGTACAGACAGGCATTCTAAAATACGACCAGTACTAGAACCGGGCGAATAACTCGCCAGTTCATGAATCACTGCTAAGTAATTTTTTGCCTGGGTTTTATCCTTTGTAAAAGTCATTGTGGGGTTGTTGTAGTTACGTTTCTTTTATCTACGATAAGCACTTTTTTAATCGTAGTTTTGGAGTTACCAGTTTTTACAATTTTATCCACTACATCTTCTCCGGTTATAAGTTGTCCAAAAACGGTATGAAGTCCATTTAAATGAGGTGTATCCACTTGGTTGATAAAAAATTGAGAACCGTTTGTATTAGGTCCGGCATTTGCCATTGCCAGAGATCCTTTGACTGCTTTATGAGACTTTAAAATTTCATTATATTTGTATCCAGTTCTAAAAAGAATTTCTAAAACGGATAATTTTTTAGCGTCTTCAAATGCCTTTTCGATCAATTCTCTTTTGGCTTCCGCCTCTTCCCTATTTTTAATTTGAAGTTCGTTTGCTACTACTCTCTGCAATTGATATTGATAGTAAGGAGACTCACCCGCTTTCATTTGATCAAGTCCAAGCGATTTCCCGTTGATTTCATCTTCAAAACGATAACCAGGGCCTCCTGTTCCGTCTCCGTTCGGACAACCTCCTTGAATCATAAAATTTTCAATCACTCTATGAAAAGTCAAACCGTCATAAAAAGGTTTTTTTACTTTTTGTCCGTTTCTAGATAAAAATTCTTTTTCACCCTGAGCGAGATCAATGAAATTCTGAACCGTTTTAGGAGCGTCCTTATCGAATAACTCAAGCACCATCGTTCCTTGAGTAGTCAAAAATATCGCGTAAATCGCAGGTTTGTCCGGTAGAGGAACAATTGCAGTGTCCGGTTTTGGAACCACTACGGAAGAAGTGGTATAAACTTCCGGTTGGTATTTGGTTTGAGTAAACTGATTTCGATTACACGTTAAACAACAAACAAGCGTTAATATTCCAAAAATAATTCTCATAAAAACAATCTTTCTGCTTCCTTCAAAGAATCCAGCGCAATTTTTAACTGCTCTTCCTGTCTTTTTTTAGAAGTACCTCCATAAGAAATTTTTTTATCCGCAGAAAGAGAGAGAGAAACCGCATCCTCATACTCCTTTCCTACAAAATGTTTCGAAATTGAAACTCGATCCGATTCTGGTAAATCGAACAATGTCTTTTTTTGTTTTACACAAACTCCAACAAGAGTTCCTACAAGTTCATGAGCCGTTCGAAAAGGAATTTTCTTCTCGTTTACTAGAAAGTCGGCGAGATCCGTCGCGGTCGCAAATCCATTTTTTAAGGAAACTTCCGCCCTTTCAGGAACCCAGATCCAACCTTCAATCATTTCTCGAATTCCCTCTAAACTAATTTGAACTGTTTCGATAGAATCAAACAGAGCTAATTTATCTTCTTGCAAATCCCGGTTGTATGTGGAAGGTAAACCTTTGAGCATTACTAAAAGATGATTTAGATTTCCGATCACCCTTCCCGACTTTCCACGAATGAGTTCTGCAATATCTGGATTTTTTTTCTGAGGCATGATGGAAGAGCCGGTCGTAAGGGAATCTGGTAGTTTTAAAATTCCAAATTCTTGGGAAGAATAAAGAATAATATCCTCACAAATCCTAGAAACATGGATCATCAACTGAGTACACGCAAATAAGAATTCTAGAATATGATCCCTACTGGAAACTCCGTCCATTGAATTCGGAGATACTTTAGAAAGTCCTAATTCTTTTTTCAAAAATTCTCTGTCCGTAGGATAGTTCACACCCGCCATTGCTCCGGAACCTAGAGCCAATTCCTCCGAAGCCCTAAACGCAAAACGAAAAAACTCCTGATCTCTTTCTAAAGACCAAAACCAAGAAAGAAAATATTGGGACGCGCGAATGGGCTGAGCAACTTGTAAATGGGTATAACCGGGTATAATTATGTCCAAACTCTGTTTTGCCTTTTGATAAAGAGAGGATCTAAGATTTATGATGGACTTTAGAATTTCTTTTCCTTGATTTAAAATATAAAGTCTTACGTCTTGAGTAACTTGATCATTTCTGGATCGCGCAGTATGTAATTTTTTTCCGGTTTCACCGATTAGTTCCGTTAGACGAAACTCTATGTGCATATGAATGTCTTCTAGCTCCGATTTAAATTCGAATCTTCCTTCTTCCAATTCAATTTTAATCTGAGCAAGAGCGGTTTCTATTTTAGACAATTCTTCTGAATTTAAGATTCCGATCTGTTTTAACATTCTAGCATGTGCGATACTTCCTTGAATATCTTCTTTATAAAGTTTATGATCGAAGGATATAGATTGTCCGATCCTTTCTAAAATCGAAGAGGCGTTCTCTTGAAATCTTCCACCCCAAAGTTTTTTTTCTTTTTCAGTCATGATGATCTTTACCAGATTATTTTTGATTACTCTTTCTGATACTCTTCTTCCAAACCTTGAATCCAGTTTTTCAAAACTTCCAATTCTTCTTCGGTGATTTTTGCGGAAGGATGTAGAAGAATATAGTCAGAGGGAGGCATTTCTCCTTCTTCAAGAACTTCTAAAATAGAATCCCCTTTTGTAGATTTTTCTTTTTTACTCAAAAGTTCCCATTCTGAAAAATTGAGTTCCGCTTTACCTTCTTCTACGTGATGATATAAGTAAAGGTTGATCGGAAAAACTTTAGAATACCAAGGCCAGCGGGTCAGATCAGAATGACAATCATAACAAGATTGATCCAATATCTTTTTGACTTCATCCGAAATTTGGATTTCATTTTGATTCTTTCCTTGAGGAGGATCTAAAGGTAAAAATTGTAGAAGTAAGATCGTTATCACAATCGTAATGGAGAAAAGAAATTTCTTTTTCATATCTTTTTTCTGGATAGTACCTTTCTTTTCTATTTTTTTTAAATAGAAAAAACAGATTGAACTTTGAAAAAAATTTACGGATCTTTCTTACTCTGGAAAATGATCTTTCATGTTTGATTTTACTTCCAACCTACCTACAACGCTTTGGATCGGAGGAGGCGTTTTACTGATTCTAACCGAATTTTTTATTCCGGGAACCTTCGTAGCATTTTTAGGAACCTCTGGTATTATTACTGGAATTGTTGTTTATTTTTTTGATATTTCTATCGGCTGGCAATTTGGACTTTGGATCTTTCTTTCCGCACTATTGATCTATGTAGGAAGTACTGCAATTCGAAAGATTTTTCCGGCTCAAATTGAACATTCCATTCCGAAAAATGATGAGGTAGGAAAATTGGTTCCTGTAGTTAAAGATGTTCTTGTGGAAAGAAAAGGTGGAAGAGTCCTTTTTCAAGGAGTGGAATGGGATGCTATTTCTAAAAAGTCCAGAATTCCCAAAGGAAACAAAGCAAGAATTTTGAGCCGAGACAATCTTACATTTCTCGTGGAACCTTTAGAACTTCCGGAAGAATAACACAAAAATTTAAAACAAAAAAAGGAGATTTTATGTCTGCAGGATTTATGTTCACGTTATTTTTTATAGCGTTGATTTATTTGATTCGTAAGACTTTTATCGTGGTTCCAGAGCGGTATTGTTACGTAGTAGAACGTCTAGGAGTTTTCAAAGGCGCTTTAAAAGCAGGATTTCATTTTCTCTGGCCAGTCATAGAAGTTGTGAAATACAGACAAAACCTAAAAGAAATAGCGATCGATATTCCACCTCAGATGTGTATTACAAAAGACAACGTTTCTATCTCTGTGGATGGAATTCTCTATTTGAAAGTAGTAGACGCGTATAAGGCCTCTTATGCGATCGAAAACTTTATGTTAGCAACTCAACAACTCGCCCAAACGACTCTTCGTTCCGAAATTGGTAAACTCATTTTAGATCAGACCTTTTCAGAAAGAGATGATATTAATTCACACGTTGTGCGTGCTTTGGACGAGGCTACGGATCCTTGGGGAATTAAGGTCACAAGATATGAAATCAAAAACATATCCCCGCCAAAGGAAATTCTTCATGAAATGGAAGAACAGGTAAAAGCGGAACGAGTAAAACGAGCGGAGATTACCATCTCGGAAGGAGAAAAACTTTCTAGGATCAATCGTTCTGTGGGAGAAAGAGAAGAAGCGATCAACATCTCCGAAGGGGAAAAGATGAAAAAGATCAACGAAGCAGAAGGTAAGGCTTTAGAAATCGAATTGATCGCCGCGGCGAAAGCAAAAGGGATCCGTATGATCGCAGAATCAATTTCCAAAGAAGGTGGGGAAGAAGCGGTCAATCTACAAATTACGGAAGACTATTTAACTGGGCTCGGAGAAATTCTAAGTACGTCTAAAACTACAATTCTACCCGCGGAACTTGCTAATATAGCAAGTGTATTTGAAGGACTTTCCAAAGTCACCGGAAAATTACCTGAAATCAAAACACAAAAAGAGAAGGAAGGTCAATAAAATGGAAACGTTTCAAACCACATTTGTAATCATATTCTGGACTTTATTCGGAATTTATTTTACATACAAACTCTATCGTTCCATTCGAATCGTCTCCGCTCAAGATTGTATCGTAGTTGAAAAATTTGGAAGATACAGTAGAACCTTACACGCTGGACTTCATCTTCTTTGGCCATTTATCGAAAAAGATTCGTATCATCATACTTTGAAAGAACAAGCAACGGATGTTCCTCCTCAAACCTGTATTACAAAGGACAACGTAAAAGTAGAGATGGACGGAATTCTTTATTTAAAAGTATTAGATCCTTATAAAGCGAGTTACGGAATCAACGATTATCAGTTTGCAGCTTCTCAACTTGCACAAACTACGATGCGCGCCATTATCGGAACGATGGATTTAGATGTGACCTTCGAAACAAGAGACGCGATCAATAATAAAATTTTAGAAGTATTAGACCAAGCTGCAGAACCTTGGGGAATCAAGGTCAACCGTTATGAAATCGTAAACATCACTCCTCCTAAGTCCATCTTAGAAGCGATGGAAAAGGAGAAAAAAGCGCAGATTTCTAAGAAAGCGCAAATTTCACTTTCGGAAGGGGATAGAGATGCAAAGATCAATCGATCTCTGGGCTTTAAGGAAGAAGCGATCAATAAATCCGAAGGAGAAAAACAAAAAAGAATCAATGAAGCAGAAGGGGTTGCCAAAGAAGTAGAATCAATCGCGATCGCGACCGCAAAAGGTATTGAACTCATCGCTCAATCCATTCACTCTCAAGGAGGAAAAGATGCGGTCAAATTACGGATCGGTCAAAAGTTTATCAAAGAATTTGAAAAAATCTCCGGTAAAAAAACGGAAGTAGTACTTCCTTTAAATCTAGCGAACTTCCGCTCGATTTTAAAATCCGTTTTAGGAAATACAGATCAGAAAAATTAAATCTGTAGTAGTATTTACTGAAGGTGAGTTCGGCTAAAAAGTAATTTTCTAAAAGTATGAGTTCCTACAATTTTAAAATTGATTCGTAAAATCGTGATTTTGTGAGTCCCCACATTTTTATGGAAAAATTGGAATTTTGTGGGAACTACCACATAAAAACACAAGTTATTTTTATGGACGCTCTCTTCATTTTTCTGCAAAAATGTAGGAACTCATACAAAAATTATAATAACAGAGAATGCTAAAAAACTATAAATCATAGATTTCTGTGGAAATTACCACATCTATATGGAAACGATTAAAAGAGTATAATGAAGTTTGGATGGATTCTAAAGCCTTCTACTTTGATCTACAATCTCCGTAATTTGAATCCCGTAAAAGTCATCCATTGCAACTAGTTTCCCTCTTCCTACCAAACGACCATTCGCAAGAATATCTAAATCTTCTCCCACATTTTTATCTAATTCTACGACAATACCTTCATTCAAACCGTTGACGTCTTTGATAAACATATTTGTCCTACCCAACTCTACAGTAAGAGCCAGATTTACATCCATGAGTAAGTTTAGATTTGTGGACTGAGACGGAGAAGACTGACGAGAAGTCGGCCTAGGCGCTGCGGGCGCAGGAGTTGGAGAAGGCCCCAAAGCCGCGGAAATATCTGCAAAAGAAGGAGAGTCGGTTCCAGAACTATCAGTCGCAGCTCCTCCTTCACTTCCCAGGAGTGAATCTAACTCCCCACTCAGATTGAAATCGGACCCGCCGCCGCCTCCTGAAGAAGGAGCCGCAGCTTCCCCACCGCCGCCAGTTAAAAGTGCGTCTATATCCTCTTGTGAGAGTGACCCTTCTCCCATTTTTTTCTCTCCTTCACAAAACCGATGGTAAATAAATCGACAGAATCATAGATTTCTACAAGAGTATTTTCAGATTGAAACGAGGTAATTTCCATTTTGAGTTCCCCTTCCACTTCTAAAGAAACAACCCTTTCCGAAGTAGATTTTACAAAAACAAAAAGTTTTCTTCATGGAGAATTGAGCTCGCTTGGTTTTTCCAATGTAGACCTTCCAGTAATTACTTCTGAAAAAAAAGATCTTAAGATCGAATTTACTGTCACTTCCATCTCCAAAGCGGCCCTACTAGACTGTTTTCAGATTCTCAAAAACCATATTGAAAATCTAAGAATCCATACCTTCGAACCAGGTTATTATTGTATTCAAGCATTGAATGAAAATCTGTTCGAAACAAAAAACCTTTTGGACACAATTCGATTTCGATTCTATTCCGGAAGAACTAAAAATCGAGTCGAAATCACTAAAAAAGGAGATTTTACAAGAGAAGAATTATTTGCCATACTAGGACTTTTCCAATTCTTAAAATCGGAAAAAAACATCGAAACCGCAAAACCGGAAGAACTATTGGCTTCTTTAGGAGTAGAAGTCTTTCATCCGGCAAACGCGGAAAAAAACGGAAAATCCATTTCCTTTGACCAAATAGCAGGATACGAAGGGGTCAAACAACAAATCTTAGAATCCATCATTCTTCCTTTAAAAAACCCGGAAATTCTCACCGAACTTTCTAAACTGACTCGAAAATTTCCAAGCGATACAAGACCCAGAGCCGTTCTTTTTGAAGGAGATCCAGGTGTCGGAAAAACTACAATGGCTCGGGTAGTTTCTTATATGACCGGGCTTCCTCTCATTTACGTCCCAGTAGAATCGATTATGAGTAAATACTACGGAGAAAGTGCCCAAAACATGGCCTATGTATTTGATGCAGCCGCTCTTTTTCCGGGCTGTCTTATTTTTTTAGATGAAATTGATTCCCTGGCCGGGAACAGAGAAGAAGGTATGTTCGAGGCTACTAGAAAAATTCTTTCGGTTCTTCTACGAAAAATAGACGGTTTTACTAGTCAGAGAAACTCGGTCACAATCGGAGCTACAAATCGAAAACAGGATCTAGACCACGCACTTCTTTCCCGATTTGATCGAACCATTTATTTCCCTTTACCCGATTTAGAGGAAAGATCTAAAATTTTAGAGACTTACGCAATCCATCTTTCTAAAACCGAAAGGATGCGGATCTCTGAGAGTCTAATCGGACATTCCGGAAGAACGATTCGAGATTTTTGTGATTTAATAGAAAGAAAATGGGCTTCTTATCTAATCGAAAAAGGATTGAAACCCGTCCCGCCACCCTATGAGCTGTATCTGGAAAATACCTCCAAATCTGAGAAATAATCTTGGATTTTTGAATAAAAAATGATGTGCTCATTCAATCTGGAGTCTATTATTCCGATAATACACATAGGATTTTATAACCTCCGTGTTATAGGATTCAAATATCCGCTTACTAAGAAGGACAAGGGGAATGAAACTTCAAAAGCTATTTTTAGCAGTTTTAATTGCAATTTCGACCGCGGTATTTTCTCAGCAAAATTCCGGATCCGATCAAAAATCACAACCATCCAGTGCTCAGTTAGGCCAATCCATTCTGGAAACTGAGAAAAAACTAGATGAAAAAATTTTCGAACTGAATCAAAGACTAACGCGTCATACGGTTCTTATGAAAATGAAAGTCAGAGTTCTTCCTTTCAGAACGGTTCTGTTTAAAGGAAAAGCAAATAATGACGAGTGTACACCCGCAATCAACCAAGAAGACCCAGCAAATAATTGCATTCGTGTCGAGGTCTACGACTTTATTCGAGACGAAGAAAGAGGTTTGAACAAAAATGTTCAAGGGGCTCTTGCGAAATATATGGAGATCTACTTTGAAGGTCAAAATAGCAATGATCCAGAACCTAGAACAGAACCTCCTAGAAACATCAACAAACTGAAATCTAAGATCTATAAGAATAATATGGTATTGGAAGATAAGATCATATCCGAAGTGATGGACAGAGGACCAAACACTCAACCGTCTCACAACGATAAGGTGGAAGTATTCTTTCAAAAAGACAATTACCCAGAATACGGTCGTCCTGAAACTCCATCCGAAAAAGGTGTTGGTAAATACATTCTTGCAGGTGTAGAAAATACAAAAACCCATCCGATTCGGAACTCTTTCAAAAAAGAATTCTATATCAAACACCTAGATCAGTTTGACAGACTCTTTACTAAAATTTTCGACTACAACGACCAGTTAGGAAACGAAAACTACAAAGAGAACGTGGACGCCTTAAAGGATTCCCTCCGCTATTAAAAAGTGCGAACCATTCTCCCTTGTCCCCGATGCCGGACGGAACTCAGAATCCCAAATGATTTGGGAAAACTGACCGTTCGGTGTCCGCGGTGTTATGAATCGTTTTTATTCGATCCAGAAATAGCCCGTTTACAGGGTTTTGAAAAAGATTCTAAAGAAGACAATCCTTATCTCAAAAGTTCGATTCGTTTATTTTGGGAAAATCTAAATCAAACACTTTTGAATTTTAAATCTAAATTCAAAAATTCGCATCTACTTTATCAAACTCCGGGTAAAAGACTTGCTAGAAATTTTTTATTATTACTTTTAGCAATTGGAATCGTTCGCACCTGTTTTTTTTCTCCGTTTGAGAATTTACAAAACTCAAACCCGTTTCCAGATCCCCCGGAAACTCAGCCTCAAGAAATTCAACCAGAAGAACAACCTACTCCCAAGTTTGAAATTTAATACGACTTCCTTTTGAATCTGCTCATTTGTAAAGAAGAATGGAGAATTGAAAAATCAAATCGATTTTCCATCCAAGATCCTAAAAAGATCAATCATATATGCAGTATTTTGAATAAACGAGAGGGAAATCGTTTAAAAGCGGGACTGATAGATACAAATTTGGGGCAATTCCTTCTTGAAGAAATAAATAAGAATCAAATCGTAGGGACCTATAAACCAATCTTAGTTCCATGCTCCCGTTTTCCGGAAGTACATATTCTAATGGCGATCAATCGACCTCCTACGGTTCGAAAAATTCTTCAGTTAGCAGGAACTTGGGGAATTACATCGATCCATTTTTTTATCAGTAAAAATTCTAGAAAAGATTATCTAACCTCCCCCATTTGGAACCAAGACGAAATCGAATCCGAACTTTTAGAAGGTATGGAACAAGGAAAAAATATATTTCTTCCTAAGGTGTGTTTCGACTTTCAAAATCAAATCGAAAATATTCTTACAAAAAAATTGAAAGAATTAGACTTTACGTTTCGTTTTGTTTTAGATCGAAAAGGTTTTACTTTTACCCAGATGTTTAAAGAAAAAAAATTAGATTCAAATTTTGGAATGTATTCTAAAATACCTCGTATTTTAGCCGCGATCGGTCCGGAAAGTGGATTTGTTCCAAACGAAATCGATTTTTGGAAACGTTTCGGTTTCAAAAAATTAAATCTTTCCGATCGAGTTCTTCGTACAGAAACAGCTTTTGCATTTTTACTCGCAAGACTTGAAGAAAAAATACTTTTTTAAAAAGATAAACCACCGGAAAATAATATCTTCTGTTCGTCTTGGGCTTCGTATTGACTAGAAGCCGTATCATAAACCCATTTACGTATATTCTGAAGCCTAACTGTTACAAGCCCCAAATTGATCGCCAATTCTAAGGCCCCTTGAGATCGATCGTCTAATTTAAAAGCTTCTTTATTTTGATCAAAAGCTTTTTTCATATAATATCCATTAATTAGGAACATACTTCCAAGCGGAATATAAACTCCTAAAAATACTCTAGAGTTATTCGGCCCGGAATAATTCTCGTAATTCGATTCAATCGCAAATCTATAAAAGTTGAATAATACAGTTGTAAAATGTCCTTTTATCTTAGATCCATCCGGATCGGCTAATTTTGCGGCTTCTAATTTAGTCTGCGGAATATGACTTTGTAAATTACTCTGAAACCTTTCCAATTCGTAAAAACTATCAAAATACATAGGAATATACGTTGCAGTCATATTTCTATATTCAGGTTTTATTTGTACATAAATGTCCTTTCCACCCAATCGAAGAATCGCTCCGTAATGTGTACCTTTTGCGTTTTCTATCTGTTTGATTTTATTTACGTCGTAATAGGGAGTCAGTTCTATATATTTCGCACTGAGTAATTTATATTCGAAATCGAAACCAGTGATCGAAAGTCTTTCCGTAGACTTGACGAGTGGATTGTCGTTTTCATCCACTCTCAATTTTCCAGTCGTATCAAACTTAAGTTCCGAAGGGGCTTTGGTATCAAACGCAGTCGTATAACCAATTGCAAACCGGTTAACCCAATTATCTTGATTAAATATTTCTTTTAAATTTTGAGGTTTTTCCGGTTTTTTATCCACAGGAATCATCTCTTCTTTTTTTTGCTGCGTCTTCTGATCCTCGATCAAAGCGCGATAAGATTCCTTTTCTTCCGCCCCTACTTCTTCATAAACTTTTCTTCTTCCAGCCTCGTCCGCTACGTTTCCTTGTGCGATTGTCATCATCGTCAAAAATTTGGACCGGCCGGTAACAATATCAAAAAGTTTATATCCAACGGCAAAGGGCCGGATATAAATCCTTGCTGAACTGACTTCTCTCGTATAGATCGAATTAGAAAATACCTGCACTCCTCCAAAGTCACTGTTTATATCTGCTTGAAGACCTACGTTATACACATCCAAACGTTGATTGTTTACGTACCGGTTTACGATCGTTCCGTGACCTATATAACCATCGAATAGTTTTCCTAAATATGCAGAATATGTAATTTCTCCGGGAGTGTATTTTCCATACTGACCAAACCAAATATTATTGATCAATCTAAGATAATCGCTTTTTTCATTGTAATCGAAAGACCTAAGTTTTCCGATCCTAGAATTTTCTTGTTTCGGCTCCGTATCGTAGATCAAAAAATTTAAAGGTAAAGTCAGAGAGGCTCCGAAATCGCCTCCGAAGTTCAAATTGACGGTAGGCGCCACATAGAGATAATAATCTTTCTGATATTTATTGATCCCAAGGTCATAAGTAAACGGCTCTGTGGGATGCATATACTGTCTACCCGGTGGAATCCAAAGTTGTGCTTGAATTCCAGTTTGGATTCCAAAGAAAAGAAATAAAAATAGGAAAAGGTATTTAGAACGTTTGGTCATGTCAGATTGATTTAAACCGAAAATTCCTTAGAAAATCCCGCTACACTCTCCTTACAAATAAAGTCTTACTTAATTTTCGGAAAGAAATGAAGATCAATTTCTAAAAATTCAACCCATTTCAACCTCATTCAGCGACTTTACAGTCTTAGTGTTAAATAGAATCAAAAAGGATTAGAATTGCAAAGGAAATTTTTTTGAATCTCATTCGCACAAACAGAATTCAATTTCAATATAACGGATTTTAGTTTGACTTCTAGACAAAAATTCTCAGAATACGAAAAAGGAGAACTAAAATCAAATGCCTAGAAATTATAAGCCAGAGACAATTGCGCTTCACGGAGGTCAATCTCCAGACCCTTCTACTTTATCTAGGGCGGTTCCAATTTATCAAACTACATCCTATGTGCTCAAGAACACTGAACATGCAGCTAAACTTTTCGGCTTACAAGAATTCGGAAATATCTATACAAGAATCATGAACCCTACCACCGACGTTCTTGAACAAAGAATCGCCGCTTTAGAAGGTGGGGTCGCAGCGCTTGCTACCGCTTCCGGTCAAGCTGCGGAAACTCTCGCACTATTGAACATAGTAGAAGCTGGTCAAGAAATTGTTGCTTCCTCTTCCCTTTACGGCGGAACTTATAACCTTCTTCATTATACGTTTCCTAAATTAGGAATCAAAGTACACTTTGTAGATCCTTCCGATCCTGAAAATTTTCGCAAAGCGGTCAATGATAAAACCAGAGCATTTTACGCAGAAACATTAGGAAATCCTAAATTAGATACTTTAAATATAGAAACAATTGCAAAAGTTGCACACGATTCAGAGGTTCCTTTGGTAATAGATAATACTTTACCCTCTCCCTATTTAGTGAATCCGATCGAACACGGTGCAGATATTGTAGTTCATTCTCTAACTAAATTTTTAGGAGGACATGGGACTTCAATTGGAGGTATTATAGTCGATTCCGGTAAGTTCAATTGGGGAAACGGAAAGTTTAAAAATTTTACAGAACCAGATCCTAGTTATCACGGTTTAAAGTTCTGGGAAGTTTTTGGTAAGTTCGAACCCTTCGGAGGAGTAAATATCGCTTACATCCTCAAGGCAAAAGTACAAGGACTTCGTGATACGGGTGCCTCTATTTCCCCTTTTAACGCCTGGCAAATTTTACAAGGTGTGGAGACTCTTCCTCTTAGAATGCGCAAACATTCTGAAAACGCTCTTGCAGTCGCAGAATATCTCGCCAAACATCCTAAAGTTTCTTGGGTAAACTACCCAGGTTTAAAAACGGATAAGAACTATTCTATTGCAAAGAAATATCATAAAAAAGATCTTTACGGTGCTATTCTAGGTTTTGGGGTTAAGGGTGGAGCCGTAGAAGCGAAAAAATTCATAGATGGACTAGAATTATTTTCTCTTTTGGCAAACGTCGGAGATGCAAAATCTTTGGCGATCCATCCAGCATCTACAACTCATCAACAGTTGACTCCAGAAGAACAACTTTCAGCCGGAGTCACCCCTGACTTTGTTCGTCTTTCCGTCGGTTTAGAAAATATAGAAGACATTCTATTTGATATAGAGGAAGCTCTGAAGAAAGTTTGATAGAAAAAGATTCTAATTTTCTTATATTTCAAAGTAGTTTCTTTTATTTATCTATAGAAAGTAAGTTTTTAGCAATAGAGGAATAACTTAAATGAAGTTTAATCACGAACTGGATCGTCCAAAATTTTAATCGATTTAAATGAAATTTAATCTGTGGAAACTTATTCTTACTCTATGTTTGAAAACCAGTTTCTTTTGAAGTTTTAATTAAAAAAATTTTTTCAGAGAAAAAGGTTATCACTAAATTTTATGAATGAAACTGGATCCATCGGAATCATTGAAACGAAATACGCAGAGTTTAAAGAACTTACTTTGAACAACGGGTCCGTTTTATCTCCGGTTGTAATTGCCTATGAAACTTATGGTACCCTTTCTCCTTCTAAAAATAACGCGATCTTAATCTGCCACGCTCTGTCTGGAGATGCTCACGCAGCAGGTTATCACTCCGAGTCAGATAAAAAACCGGGTTGGTGGGACGACTATATCGGACCCGGAAAATCCTTCGATACCAATCAATATTTTATTATCTGCTCCAATGTAATCGGAGGTTGTAAAGGTTCTTCTGGTCCTCTTTCTATTCATCCAGAAACTGGTACTCCTTACGGTTCTCGTTTTCCTTTCGTTTCTATTCAAGATATGGTGAAGGCACAAAAACTTTTAGTTGAATTTTTAGGAATTGAAAAACTTTTCTGTGTCGCCGGCGGCTCTATGGGTGGAATGCAAGCCTTAGAATGGAGCATTGCTTATCCCAATTCACTTTTCAATTGTATCGTAATGGCTTCTACTGCAGAACATTCTGCAATGCAGATAGCTTTTAATGAAGTAGGAAGACAAGCAATCTTATCCGATCCAAATTGGAAAAACGGTCTCTATGATGAAAACTCACCTCGTAAAGGTTTGGCTCTTGCCAGAATGGTAGGACATATCACTTATCTTTCGGACGATAAAATGAGAGAAAAATTTGGCAGAAACCCTCCTAGAGGAAACATACTTTCCACTGACTTTGCAGTTGGAAGTTATCTCATCTATCAAGGAGAAAGTTTCGTGGATCGTTTCGATGCGAACTCTTATATCTACGTAACGAAAGCCTTGGATCATTACAGTCTTGGAAAAGGGAAGGAATTGACCGCTGCTCTTTCTAATGCAACTTGTAGATTTTTAGTTGTATCTTACAGTTCCGACTGGTTATATCCTCCGGCCCAGTCCAGAGAAATTGTAAAGTCTTTAGAAGCCGCCGATAAACGTGTGTTCTACGTAGAACTTCAATCCGGAGAAGGTCACGATTCTTTTCTTTTAAAAAACCCAAAACAAATCGAAATTCTAAAAGGATTTTTAGAAAATCCAAATTAATTCATGACTCCTCTTGAAAAAAAAACATCCATCGATCTGGCTTTGAAAGAAAGACCGGACTTCGCCTACATTCTCAACTTGATTCCTTCTGGCTCGAGAGTTTTAGATTTAGGATGTGGAAACGGAACGTTACTCTATCTTTTAAAAGAAAAAGGAATTCGAGGTCAGGGAATCGAAAAAGACGAAGACTGTATCGTAGAATGTATCCAACGAGGAGTCTACGTTCATCATGGAGATATTGACGAAGGTTTAGAACATCATCAAGATAAACGTTTTGATTACGTGGTTCTCAACCAAACGATTCAAGAAACTAGAAACCCAGGAGAAATTTTAAAAGAATCGTTGCGGATCGGTAAAAAAGTAATCGTAGCGTTTCCAAACTTCGGGCACTGGAACGTTCGCTGGAAAATTTTGACCACGGGTAAAACCCCTGTAACGGATTTGCTTCCCTATCGCTGGTTCAATACTCCTAACCTTCATTTTCTTTCGGTTCTGGATTTTATAGAATTTTGCGAAATCCAAAAATTTAAGATCGAAGACAGGGCCTACTTCAGAGACTTATCCCGAGTTCGTTTTCGCCCCAACTTCTTTTCTAAACTTGCTCTTTTTGTAATATCCTAATTTTCTAATAAAGAGAACGTTTTAATCCAATTTCTATCAGATCGGAAAAAACTTCTTCCATAGAAATCCCAGCCGCTTTGGCCTGTTGAGGAATTAAACTCGTTTCCGTCATTCCCGGTAACGTGTTGGTTTCTAAAATATGAGGTTCTTTGTTTACGATGATAAAATCGGTTCTAGAATATCCGTTACATCCTAAAGATTTATGCGCGGCTATAGCAAGTTCTTGAACACGTTTCATTTCTTGTTCCGAAATTCTTGCAGGTGTGATTTCATGAGAACCTCCTTGTTCGTATTTAGATTCGAAGTCAAAAAATTCTCCTCCAGGAACGATTTCAGTTGCGGGTAACGCGACCCTTTCGAATTTTCCGTCTCTGTATCTTTCTAAAACTCCGCAAGAAACTTCGATCCCTGCCAAAAATGACTGACTCATTACTTTAGAATCGGATTCAAACAAAAGTGTAAGTCTTTCTTTCAACTGTTCTTTATTTGTAATTTTATACGTAGAAACGCTAGAACCACCTTCCACCGGTTTTAAAAACTGTGGAAAACCTAGGGTTTCTAGTTTTGTAATCGCTGCCTCGGTAGAATTTAAATATTCTAATTTATCAATTTCAAAAAAAGGTGCTACCTTCTGACCAGATTGTAAAAATATCTGATTGGCCCTGGTCTTATCCATTGCGATCGCAGAAGCGAGAACTCCGGAACCGGTATAAGGAATTCCTAAAATTTCTAAAAACCCTTGGATCGTTCCGTCTTCTCCCTGACCTCCGTGAAGACCTAAAAAAACGATATTCGCATCCAAAGATAAAACCTGATCCGTTCTAGATACTCCGTATCTTTTTTGAAATTCTTCCTGAAACAAATCCGGAGAATTGGCCGCCTCAAACGGAATCGACATCCGATATTCGGAAGGAACGATCCAACCACCGTCCTTTGTTAAAAGAATGGGTTTGACCGAATGTCCCATTGTATTCAGTGTCTTACAAATAAAACATCCGGTTCGAATCGAAATACTGTGTTCCCTAGAACTTCCACCAAAAAAGACTGCAACCTTTGCCAAAAAAAATTCTCCTACGATTTCTATATAATCTTTAGAATCTTTTGCATCGTAATTATTCTTTTCTACTCTGAAAACATATTTTCAGAATATCCTTCTAAACCCGTGGGAGAATTCAAATCGGAGTATGATCAATTTTGGTTTTTGTATCAAAAGGAAATCAGAGCCGGAGAATCGGAAGTGATCTTTCGTCCGCTTTACTCCAGTTATAGAGAAGAAAAGTCAGCGTATCGTTTTCAAACGGTTCTTTATCCGATCTATTATAGCGAGGAAACAAAATACTGGAAGGTCTGGACTTTTCTATTTTTTTTTACAGGAACTTCTGCGTTACACGAAGACGTAGGAGAAGACTCAGACGTTTTAACTCCTCTTTTATTCTGGGGCTGGGGAGATACTGCGAGAGAAAAATACTTCGGCTTTTTTCCTTTAGCTGGAAAATTAAGAAACAAAATCGGTTATTCCGAACTGAGTTTTTTTCTTTTTCCTATTTATACAAATTGGAAATACAAAGACTATGAGGCTACCTCGATTCTATGGCCTTTCTTTTTATACGCTTCTTCCGAAACCAGAGAAGAACTTAGAATTTTTCCTTTGTATTCTAAAAAAGTTCATCGAGGTAAGTATGAACGTTATTCTATCTTGTGGCCCTTTTTTCAATGGGGAAGCACGTTTCAGGATAAAAAAGAACCGGTTCATTATAAACTTTTCTTTCCATTTTTTGGATTCAAAGATTCGGAAACCGGAAACATGAAGTCTAGAGGATTTTTGATCCTTCCACTTTTAGGTTCTCTATTCGGTTACGGATATGATAAACGAACGGGAGAGAAAGATTATAACGCGTTATTTTTTTTGTTTCAATACGGAACCAATCAGGACGAAGATTATCATAAATTTATACTATTCCCTTTTTTCGGACATTATAGATTCGCGTCTAAACAAACCACATTTATCACACCTCTTTACTTTCACTTACAGACGGACACATATCATATCCAATCGGACGATACATTTCTAATTCCATTTTACTTTTATTCTAAAAGAAAATACGTTCAATGGGATCGGGACGAAAGTTATCTAAAACTCTGGCCAATTTTTAAATATCAAAAAGACAGGGAAGGAAATCTAGTTTGGAATGTATTGTCCTTATTCCCGGTCAAATCCGAAGTAGTAGATAGAATCTGGGATCCTCTTTGGTCTTTAGTAGAATATCAAAAACTTTCCAACGGAGAAAAAAGGATTTCTATTTTGATGAGAGCTTATACACAAAGATGGACTGAAACGGAATTTCACGCGAGTATTCCTTTTATTCTAGAACTTTCAATCACTCCCGAAAAAACTTCCTGGAAATTCCTTTACGGTCTTATCGGTTATGAAAGAATCGAAACCAACCGGAATCTTCAACTACTTTGGTTTATCAAAATATGACAGAACCTATCAAAGAAAAACTCACTGAATTTTTCTATGCAAGTGGTTTTACGATTCTTTTAGTATATGAGAGTATTCTAAACCTTCCTTATAGCTTTTTCAAAAGAAAGGAAATTTTAGATCAGATGTATATCACAGGAGTCGGAAGTATCTCTGTGGTTTCGATAGTCGCCGTTTTTACCGGAATGATCATGTCGCTTAACACCGGACTGGGACTCAAAGACTTTGGTGCAGAAGGTCAGATCGGTCTTTTGATGACGATCACCCTTACCAGAGAAATGTCTCCTTTTATGACCGCGTTGATTCTCGCCGCTTCGATCGGTTCCGCCATGGCCGCGGAAATAGGAACGATGAAAGTTTCCGAAGAAGTGGATGCACTCGAAGTGATGTCTATCGATCCAGTGCGTTATTTGATCTTTCCTAGGATTTTAGGATTTTCGGTCATGGTACCGGTGTTATGCGTTTATTCTACCGCGCTTGGAATTTTAGGAGGAGCGATCGTAGGTTATTTTCAACTTGGAATCGACTACTTTACTTATTTTAGAGACGTGTTTGATCGAATCGCTTCAATTCCAGGTTTAAAAGATTTATATGTAGGAATTCTAAAAGGTTTTATATTTGGAATCATCGTATCTGCGATTTCTTGTTCGCACGGACTTAGAACATCCGGTGGAGCAATCGGAGTCGGTCGAGCCACAAGAGAATCCGTAGTCGCTTCATTTTTAATGGTGATCTTTACAGGTTATATGATCACCGCATTATTCTATAGAGATTGACATGGAACCTTTCGCAATCGAACTTAAAAACGTACATAAAACTTTCGGAAAAAGAAAGATCCTATCTGGAATGGACCTTCATGTAAAAAAAGGAGAAACCTTAGTAATTTTAGGTCCTTCCGGAACAGGTAAGTCGGTCACTCTCAAACATATCACTGGGCTTTTAGAACCAGACGCGGGGGATTGTTTTATCTTTGGGGAAAGTATTTCCAGAGTAAACTCCAAAGTAAAAAAGAAGCTACGTGCAAGAATGGGAGTTTTATTTCAGTCCGGAGCTTTAATCAACTGGCTGACAGTCTTTGATAACGTAGCCCTTCCTTTAAGAGAACACAAATTGGCTTCGGAAGAAAAAATCCAAGAAATCGTAATGGAAAAATTAAAATTAGTGGATATGGTAATCGCAAAAGATAATTTTCCGAACGATATATCCGGGGGTATGAAAAAAAGGGCGGGAATCGCAAGAGCGATTACTACCAATCCGGAAATTATTCTCTATGACGAACCTACTTCCGGTTTGGATCCTGTGATGTCTAACGTGATCAATGAACTTGTATTAAAAATCCAAAAAGAAACCGGGGCCGCACAAGTTGTAGTCACGCACGATATGTCCAGTGCTTACATGATCGCGGATCGAATCAGTTTTGTTTACAAAGGACAAATTGTATTTACTGGAACTCCCAAAGAAATTCAAAATTCAAACAATGAACTGATTCAACAATTTATTCACGGAAAAACCACAGGACCTATGATCTTAGAAACCAAATCGTAAAACTGCTTAATACATAAGGAGAATCTAATATGAATTCGTTACGTTATTTACTTGTAGGAATCATTTTTACAGCTGCAATTACCGTAGTCGGTTATTTTACAATTATCACGGAAGGTGGACCTATTAAAAAAAAGGGAGAGTTTATGAAAGTCACCTTTAGAAACGCGGAAGGAATCAAAGTGGGCAATAAGGTAACGGTTCAGGGGGTGCCTTTTGGTTACGTTTCCGCGATCAGATTGATTCAAATCGATGAAAATGGAACCGAGGTTCAGTCCGGCGAAATGGGAATTGGAACCAGAGTAGAAATTACTATGTTATTAAGAGAAAAAATCAGTCTCTATGACAACTACGATATCATCATTAAAAATGAAAGTCTTTTGACCGGACGTGTAATCGCAATTGATCCGGGCACCGCAGATCTGGAACCCAAACAACTTAAACCAAAAACAACTATGATAGACTATAAAACCACTGGTTCTCTGAAAGGTCGTGTATTACAAGATCCTTTGGTAAGTTTATCAGAACTGATTTCAGAAAACAGAGGTGATATTCGAAAAACATTTTCTAACATTGCAGATATTACCACTAAAATCAATACCGGAGACGGGAGTTTAGGAAGATTGATTAACAACGACGATGTTCATAAAAATGTGAACACGGTTCTGACAGATGCTCAAATCGTACTAAGAGAACTTAGAGAAGGGTTAGAAGATACAAGAGAACAGACTCCGGTTACAAGCTTCATCCGAGCCGCCTTAAGTGCTTTTTAATATGATAGGATTGTCTCAAGGCTGGAACAGATCTTCAGCTTGATTTCTCTTACAAATTTAATTAAGGTTTTGAACACGCTGTAAATTATTTTAATTCTATATTATGATTAACAAATATACAATATCTATTATAGGCACTGGAATTATGGGTCGAGGAATGGCGGCAAATCTCACAAAGGCCGGACATAATCTCAGGCTCTATGCAAGAAACGTTTCTAAAATCCAGGATTTAAAAAAAGATAACGTGCAAATTTTCGATTCTTCCGCGGAAGCCGCTAAAAACTCCGATTTAGTAGTTCTTTGTCTGACCGAAGATCAGATCGTAGAAAAGGAAACGATTGCCTCAGGACTTTTAGATACAAAACCTCCCATCTTAATCGACTGTGGAACCACCTCAATTTTTTTGACCTTGAAACTTTCTGAGTTATGTTCAGCAAAAAAAATTCGTTTTTACGATTCTCCTATGACGGGCTCTAAAAACGCAGCAAGGGACGGACAGATCCTTTTTATGATAGGTGCCAAACAAGAAGAAATAAAAGACATTCAATTCTTCTTTGAAGTTTGTGGTAAAAACGTAGTCTATTGCCAAAAAATAGGAGGAGGTCAAAAAGCAAAACTGGCACTTAACATGATTCAGGCAGGGATTTTTCAAGTTTATATGGAAGGTTTTGAACTTGTAAAAAATTCCGGATTGGATCCTTCGATACTGAAAGACATTCTTCTTCAATCCGCTGCTAAATCCGGAATTGCAGAATTCAAATTTCCTTATATATTTTCAGGAAACTACGAAACCCATTTTTCTTTAAAGAACATGAGAAAGGACGTTTATCATGCAATGGAACTCGCCAGAGAAAATCAAACGAACCTTTCCCTTTGTAAAAATCTTCCAGAAATCTACGATCTGGGAATGAACGCAGGTTATGCGGAAAATGATTTTTGCAGTTTAAACGAAGTCACAGCGAAGATCCGTCCTCCCAAATCAGAGAATCTGTAATTGCCTTTCCTTCCTGATCCACTTTTAAACGGATATGTACTTTTTCTTTTCTAAGTCGTTTTTCGTATTCTAGAGCTTTTTCTTCGTTCACATAAAAACGCTCGTTGTCTATTTTAAAACGCCCGTATTTGCAGGTTCCACGTAAATATACTTTACAAACACTTTTAACCTCTAAAGTTTCCTTGTTACAATCTTCTACAAAAAGCCCTTCGTTTTCATAAATCCTACCCAAGTGAGGATAACAAATACAATTCTTTCCGTCTGTATTCGATTGATTCAATATTTCATTTTTTTGTCTCTTACAAACACCACTAACTTCTTCAGTTTGAAACCCAATATTATATTGAAGATAGTGTCCCGAAAGTAGGTCTCTCGGATCATAACCAGTGATTGGTAAAATTAGTTCTTTTCCCCTAGTTTTAGTAAATTCTAAAGTTATAATCTCCGAAACAAAAAACAAGATCGGAAGCACCAAAGCAACAGGAAGAATTAATTTGAAAATTTTCATTCTCCTCCTCCTAATAAAATTCTTACTTTAGATCTATATTTTAAATATCCGATCGTAAGTAATATAATTAATAATCCAGAAATGATCAGTCCAAATCCAGTATAGGTAAGACTTCCAAATAAATCAAAATAAAAGAATAGAAATCGAATTCCTATAATTGCTAAAGAAAGATCGAAAATCTTTTTATGGTTTCGAAACGCGGATGCAATTGCCAACCAAAATAGAAGGAACAAAAAAGAAGGTAGCAACTGGATAGAATAATTCCAAATATATGCTCCTATTGCCTCTGCAGAATACACATAACGAAATGGATGTGGGAAACACAGTAAGAAAAATACAACCAAACCGATTGCCAAAGATCTTTTTTGATTAGAATCAATTTCAGAATTAGTAATTAGAAGATAGAAAACCGGAATTAGAATCAACAACCTACAAATTATATTCAGCCACGGAAACTGATAAACTATCCCGTTTTCTGTACCTGAGCCATCATAAAAACTAGAAAGATTTTGAAAAAACCCCATTGACCAAGTTCCAACAATCCAAAAAATTACGGTCCAAAAAAATAGAGTATTTTTTCTAGATTCCAAAACAAATTTTTCAGAAGCTAACCACAGTCCCGTAAAACCAATCAGAGAATAATAAAGATATTGAGTCCAGTAACTCTGATTTTGTCCCAAATGTTCCGGATCATCCTCCTGGATCCATCCAACCATAAAAATTTGAAACCCTAAAATCCAAAGATGTAAAAAAGTTTTAGAATCGGTCGCAATCAAAAACAAACAACTGAGTATACACCAAAGCATCGCCGCTTGATAATACTCTCCTTCTAAGTTGTACACCTGAGAAATCAGTCCAATCATTCCTAACATCAAAATCGAATATAGGACTATAAAAACTGTAAGTAGATTCAGATTTTCCCGTTTCCAAAAACATAGTCCTGCTACAAGAACAAGAACGGTAAGACCAAATCCTAATTTTACAAGATCATGAATTTCTTCCCAGTTAGCTGTAATAATCGCAATGACACCAATGCCGATAATTACCACTCCTAAAATGAGAAACGAATAGTATAAATACGGAGATTTTCGGTTTTCTTCGAAATTTAAAATCGCTTCCGATTGTTCAGAAGCGATCAGTCCCGCACCTACCCATCTTTTGAGTTTTTGTTCTAATCGCATAGATAGGAGACTTTAGAGAGAATTCAATCAAATACAAGAAGTTTTTTTAATCGGAAGAATCTGAACTCTTACTTTAATCAGTAATTTATTAAATACAATTTAATCTTTTAAAAAAGCCAAACCCCAGTCTCTTACGTTACCCGCTCCTAGGGTGACTAATTTATCCCCAGGTTTTAAAAAACTTTTCAATGCGAGAACTCCTTCCGAAATTTCTTTAGAAAGAATTTTTGCAGGAACCTTCATAAAATCTGCGATGAGTTCCGCTTTAACTCCATAGATAGGATCTTCTCCCGCGGAATAAATCGGCAAAAGAAACACGATCTCACCCGAATCTAAACTTTCCGCAAACTCTTTATAAAGATTTTGTGTCCTAGTATATCTATGTGGTTGAAATAATATGACCGCCCTTCCTTCTTTTTTTAATTCTTCCATAGACTGTATTACTGCTTTGATTTCAGTGGGATGATGGCCATAATCGTCATAAACTTCGATCCCGTTTTTACTTCCTAAATATTCAAGCCTTCTATTTACGCCTGAATATTCTGAAATTTTAGAAACCAAGTCAGAAAGAGGAATTCCAGTTTCCAAACAGGCAAGAATTGCGGCCAAAGCGTTTTTTAAGTAGTGTTCGCCCGGATATTTTAGAGAAAAAGAATATTCTTTTTTTTGAAAATAAAAATGCAAAAAACCCGATCGTATTGTGTAATATACAATTTTATCTGAATCGACGCTGTACAAAACTTCAGAATTTTTTTCAGTTTCAATAATATCCGATTTTTCTGAATCATCTTTTGGTTTTTCCAAATGTCGAGACAAACCGTCCATAAATTCGTCTGGGTTTTTAGATTTAGAAAATCCTAATATTTTAGAATGATCGTGTACAAGTTTGATGGAATCTCTAATTCCTATATCGTCTAAATTTAAAATCAATCTTCTGGACGCGCCTTGCATATAACTCGCAAACGCGTTTAACAAATTTTCTCTAGTTTGATAATAATCTAGATGATCTTCGTCCACATTGGTAAGAATTCTCATTTCCGCATAATGATTGTTAAATGTTCCATCCGATTCGTCCGATTCAAATACCCCCCATTCTCCCTTTCCCCATACGCCGCCTTTACCGCCTAAAAACGCAACTTCTCCTCCCACCATTACGGACGGTGACATTCCACACTTTTCTAATAAGAACGCTGTCATCGCAGTTGTAGTCGTTTTTCCATGTGAACCCGCAACTGAAATTTGTTTTTTCTCCGACATAATTTTATGAAGTAGCTCCGATCGATGAATCAAAGGAATTCCTTTTTCTCTGAACTTTTTCACCAAAGGATGACTATCTAATCGGATCGCGGAAGAATAGACAGCCATACTGTAATTTTCCACTTCTAGAATATCAGATTTATGGAATATTCTTGCTCCATTTGAAATCAATTTTTCTACAACTCCGGAATTTTTACCGTCGTACCCACTTACCTCAAAACCTTTGCTCAAAAGTAAAAAAGCAAGAGAAGACATTCCGGAGCCACCGATTCCCAAAAAGAACGGTTTTTGAAAAGATTTTGGATCCATCTTCAATCGAGAGAAAAAAAGTATTTAGCCGTGTCTTTAGAAGCGTCCACGTGAGAACATTCAAGAGAACTGATCGACATGTCGTTTAACAAATCGACATTATTCGCCATTTGATCTAGTACACGAAATAAATGAGACTCATCCTCGTCTTTTTGATCGATTACGATCGCCGCCCCATTGAGTTCAAAATATTTTGCGTTCGCCATTTGGTGATCGTCTTTTGCATAAGGATAAGGTATTAAAATCATTGGCAATGCAAACGCGGCACACTCAGAAAGAACTCCCGAGCCGGAACGAGCAATGACAAAGTTCGCCCATTCATAGTGTTCCTTCATATTATCCGAATAAGAGATAAGCTCCGCGTCCTTTTTTGACTTTTTAGAAACCTCTTCGTAAAGAGCCGAACCGGTCAGCACCCTAAATCGAAACTTCTTGTTGATTTCCTCATGACCCATCAAAGCGATTACAATATTATTAATCTGCCTCGCACCTTGACTTCCTCCCATCACAAGCACGTTAAATTGTTTCTTTTTTTTAGTATCATATTTTTCAAAAAATTTAAGAGACATTTTAGGAATCGTTTTTTTTCGGAGAGGATTTCCCAACACTTGATAATTGCATGGAATTTTAGAATTTTTAGGTGGTAAACTAAACGCCACTTTGCTCGCAAATCGGAAAAACAATCGATTTACGTTTCCCGGAATTGTATTCTGTTCACACAGATAAATTTTTTTTCTAAAAAATATTCCGTAGAGTATAGAAGATACCGTGGAATATCCTCCCATTCCTATAACCACATCTACATTTAGTTTTTTGAATATAATAAAAGTCTTTATAATCTGGATAGCATATCGGATGGGAAACAGAAAAAAATTACTGGAAAGAGGCGGAAGATTATGCCATAAAACCGGACAAGGAGACTGTTCTAAATCCGGGTTATTTTTATTACGAACCAAAGAATATAAATATAAATTTTCATATCCGATTTTTTCTTTCAGTTCGGTCAACACTTCCGCAAGTGCAACTCCAGGTGAAATATGTCCTCCGGTTCCACCGGCCGCGATTACAATCGATCTCATAGTCCCAGATTTTCCTTTCGAGTAATATTGACAAGAATTCCGAGAGAAATCAACACAATCAAAATCGAAGATCCTCCGTAACTCACAAACGGCAAACTGATTCCGGTAATCGGAAAAATTCCAGTTACCACAAACATATTGATGATAAACTGGGTTCCTAAAACGATCAAAATTCCCGCTCCTAAATAAAATCCGAACGGATCTTGAACTTTCTGGATTAGATAAAAACTTCGGAACAATAAAAGTAGAACCAAAAAAATAAAAGTTATAAATCCAATAAAACCAAAATCTTCGACAAACGTAGCGAGTACGAAGTCGGTATGACTATAAGTTAAATATCTGTGTGCATAACCGGACGCCAATTTATTTCCGAACCATCCTCCGTCTAAAAACGCTCGAAACGAAGTCACAAGCTGATGACCTTCGTCAAAACGATACCGATACGGATCTAACCAAACCTCCACCCTTTTCTTTCGATAACCTACACGATCGATCAAAATGTAAATTAACGGAAGCGAAACAATTCCTGCAATGAGCAGGTTTCGAAATGGAAATCCGAATAAAAAGATAAAACCTAAAATGACAAATAGAATTTCGAGTGTAGTTCCAAACGCCGGTTCTACAAGAATCAACACGATCACCGTTAGAAGAAGTAAAATAGGTATTAGAAGTTTTTTATAATTCGGAGTAATTTCTAATTTCAATTTTTGAAAGAGAGAAGCTAAGTAAACAAGAACCGCCACCTTAGCCACCTCGGAAGGTTGTAGTTGGTACGGCCCTATGGCAATCCATCTGTGAAAGTTTCTTCCATAATACGTAGAAACGGATTTTCCAATTCCAGGAATAAAAACCAGAACCAAAAGACCAATCGCCAAAATAATTCCGACTAACGCTAGTTTTTCGAGTTTTTGATAAGGAAATAGGGAAAAGAAAAAAAAGAAAACCAATCCCACACAGATCCAAATCGTTTGTTTTTTTAAAAAATATTCGGAATCCTTAAACTCTCTCCAAGCGGTGATACTCGAAGAAGAATACATAACGCAGAGTCCGATAAATAAAAGAATAAAAATCGTCACGATCAAAAGAACGTCTAAGGAATTCTTGCCGGGAAGCCAAAACTCTCTCCACTTTCTTATGATAAAGTCGATCATTGAATTTTCAAAGTGGACAGAGATATTATCGCCAAAATGACCGCAATGATCCAAAAACGAATCACTATCTTAGTTTCCTTCAATCCACCTAACTCAAAATGATGATGAAGCGGAGCCATCTTAAAAATCCTTTTTCCGGTCAGTTTAAACGAACCTACTTGAAGTATCACCGAAAGAGCCTCGCTCACAAAAATCGCTCCCAAGATTAAAAGTAAAATCTCCTTCTTCAAAAGAATCACTATCATCCCGAGTGTCGCTCCTAAAAACAAAGAACCGGTATCACCCATAAACACTTGAGCGGGATGCGCGTTGAACCATAAAAAACCGAAAAGTGCACCCGTGAGCGCGGAAAGAAACACGGAATATTCGTGTGCACCCGGAAGATAAGGAATGTTCAAATAGTTCGCTACGATAGGAGTTCCGGAAAAATAAGCAATGATTCCTAAAGTCATCACTGAAATCAAAACGGTTCCTGTCGCAAGACCATCAAGTCCGTCCGTCAAATTCACAGCGTGAGAAGAACCTATGATAACAAGAATCGAAAAAGGAATCGCAATTATACCTAACGCAATTACGGGCCCTTTGACAAAAGGAAAAAATAAATCTGTAAGTTGAAAAGAGATCTTACCGGTTTGACCAGTCGCTCCTGTATAATAAAAAAATAATATACAAAAAACAAAAGAAATCAAAATCGAAAGGATAAACTTAGTTCTAGCCCTCATTCCACCTTTGATCTTTTTTACGGATTTCATGTAATCGTCCGCAAAACCCAACGCGGAAAAAAAAAGGGAAAATACGGAAAGTAAAATCACATTCGGATTTTTTAAATTTCCCCAGAGTAAAACCGAAATCAAAAGAGAACCAATGATCAAAAGTCCTCCCATCGTAGGCGTTCCTTTTTTAACTTCGTGAGATTTTGGACCGTCGTCTCGAACGGACTCTCTAAATTTTAATCCGTATAAAAAGTCGATGATCTTATGTCCGAACCAAAACGTAACTAACATAGAAGTCAAACCGGCCATCAAGGCCCTAAAAGTAACATAACTGAAAATTCGAAGTGAGTCTAGATGATTGAAATAAAGATCATAAAGATAATAAAACATTTTACCTGTCCTGTTTTCAAAAAACGGAGTATTCTTTTTTTGTATCGGAAAATTTCTAAAAAAGCCCGAACGCTTTTTGAACTTCTTCCACGTCGCTGAAATGACGTTTTTCCTTTCCGATGATCTGGTATTCCTCGTGTCCTTTACCGGCCACAAGTAAACATCCTCCTTCGGGTAAACAAGAAATCCCTTCTGCAATTGCTTTTGCACGATCTACTTCCCGTAAAAGTGGAACAAAGTCAGAGGAAAACCCAGTTTGAATTTCATCTAAAATCGTCTCCGGTTTTTCCGTTCTAGGATTATCGGAAGTCAAGATCACCTGATCGGAAAGTTCTTCAGCGATTCGAGCCATTTTAGGACGTTTGGTTCTATCCCGATCTCCTCCACATCCAAATAAAGTAATCAAACGTTTAGGCTGAGAATCTCTTACACTTCGGATTATATTTTCGAGCGCGTCCGGAGTATGTGCGTAATCCACCACCGCCATCCTGGAACGATCTCTACTATAAACGATCTGAAATCTTCCAGGAATCTGAGGAATTTTTTTCAGAGAGTTAGACATCTTTTCTAAATCCAAACCTATACCAACTCCGGTCAAAAACGCGAGAGCCGTATTTCGAACGTTAAACGAACCAAGCAGATTGGTTGAGATCTTTTGTTTCCGGTTCTCGGGTAAATTTAAAGTGTAGTAAGTACCTTGTAAGTTTAAAGAAATGTCGTTTACTTTCCATTTCTTATCAATACCATCTAATACATTTATTGGTAGGTCTGGAAATCGATTTAGAATTTTATGATAAAGTTTACTACCATTTGGCGCAGAGTAATCCAAAACGGCAAAAGCAGATTTAGAAAAATCCAAAATTTCAAAAAGACGAAACTTACTTTCAAAATAATCTTCCATATCGGAATGAAAATCTAAGTGATCCTGGGTAAGATTCGTGAATACTCCCGCCCTTATAGAAATTCCGTTCATCCTACCTAGTTTGAGACCGTGGGAACTTGCTTCCATAAAAACGGTAGTGATCCCTTCTTCCTTCATCTGTTTGAGAATTAAGTTGAGAGAAGAAGCATCCGGTGTCGTATAACCTGTGTCTATCACTCTATCTCCGAACTTAACTCCAATTGTTCCGATCAATCCACAGTTGATTCCTTGGTCTTTTGCTAACGAAAATAGAATATTCGTTAAAGAAGTTTTACCGTTTGTTCCGGTTACGGCTACAATTTCTAGATCTTTAGAAGGATTTCCTAAAAGAAAAGAAGCGATTTCGCCTTGTAGCTGTTCGGGATCCGTTTCACATTCCAAAAAAACTTTGGAAGAATTCATAACTTCTAAAGAATCATTCACAACGTTTGAATCGGTTCGTAGTAAAATTAGGGAAGCTTTTGTGTTGGAAATAAATTCTTTCTTTTTGGAACCGATAGAATCGGCTACACAAAATATATCGTTTTCGTTCGTCTTTCTAGAATCAGACTGAATATATTCAATTTCAATTGAATTCGGATTTTTTTCGGAAGGATAAGACCTTAACTTGAGTTCTGGGAATTTAAGGAGAAGACTGGTTAACTTCATTTTCATCTTCGTTTTTTTCGGGAGGCAAATTTAAGGTGATAATTCTATCCCCCACTGTGATAGGAAGATAGTTGTATGTTTTTCTATAAAGAGTTTCGATTCTTCTTGCAGAAGTATAAGTGGCGACTCCAATTTTTAAATCGTCGTTTTTTTTGATCTGTTTGATTTTTTCATTCGTAGCAATTCCTATTTCTCTGTTGAGCCTGGCGACTTGAACGTTCTGCCAAACATAAAGAAAGAATAAACTTAAAAAAAGAATCACTTTTCCTAAATTCAAAAATAAAGTCCAGAGATCTTTCCAAACGGAATGTTTTAGAAACGACGACATTTATTTTTATTCTTCCTCTTCTTCGAAACTTTTATTTCTATATTTTTTATCGACCGATTTTGTTTTTCTAAGCACTCTCAATTTTGCAGAACGAGAAGCAGGATTCTCATTGATTTCCTCTTCGGAAGGAAGGATCGGTTTTTTAGTAAGAAGTTCAAATCCGTTTTGTTTTGCATAATCTCTAAAAGAATTTTTAACGATTCTATCTTCGAGAGAATGAAACGAAATTACTTGTATTACACCTCCAAAACTTAAAAGATCCAAAAGTAGCTTGAGTCCCTTTTCGATATGAGCCAACTCTTGATTGACTTCAATCCGAAGCGCTTGAAAGATTCGAGTCGCTGGATGTCTTCCGGGCGGCCAAAATTTTCGAGGAATTATTTTAGAAATCAAATTTGCAAGTTCAGAAGTAGTTGAAATCGAATTTTGTTTTCTAGTTTCTACAATCACTTCTGCAATTTTTTTGGACCATCTCTCTTCTCCATACGTGTAAAATAAATTCATCAATCTGTCTTTAGGATATGTATTCAGAATTTCTTCCGCACTCTTTCCACTGTTTGGATTGAGTCTCATATCTAAAAGTTCTGATTCTCGAAAACTAAAACCTCTTCCCGAATGAAAAAGATGAAATGTGGAAATTCCAAGATCCAATAAAATTCCCTGTGGAGTTTGATCGATTCCATAGGAGTTTAAAAGATTTTGATCGATCTCGGAAAAGTTTGTCTGAATCGAAACAATTCTTTCTGAAAAATCGGAAAGTCTTGCAAGCGCCCTCGAAAGCATGACCGGATCTCTGTCACAAAGTATAATTCTGGACTTGGGAAATTCTTTTAAAAATAAAAAACTATGCCCGCCTTCTCCTGCGGTTCCATCTAAAAATAATACTGGATCTTCTTTTTGAAAATTCTCCCTAAAAATTTGAAGAATTTCCTTTCCTTGAACTGAATAATGAACCGGTTCCAAACTAGTTCCATTCTTTTCTAAAGTGATGACCCTGCAAGGAGATTCCTCTATGACTCTGGTTCATGAAAATTGTAGTCAGATTCAAATTTTGGGAATCTGTACAAATTCTCAAAAATTGAATCTGACAGTTTACTTTGTATGAGTTCCTACATTCTCAGAGTTCTACTTCAATCTTTTCGTTTTTGAAAGTTAAAAAGTATGAGTTCCCACATTTTCAGAGTTCTACTTCAATTTTTTCGTTTTTGAAAGTTAAAAAGTATGAGTTCCTACATTCTCAGAGTCCTATTTCAATCTTTTCGTTTTTGAAAGTTAAAAAGTATGAGTTCCTACATTCTCAGAGTCCTATTTCAATCTTTTCGTTTTTGAAAGTTAAAAAGTATGAGTTCCTACATTCTCAGAGTCCTATTTCAATTTTCTCGTTTTTGAAAGTTAAAAAGTATGAGTTCCTACATTCTCAGAGTTCTACTTCAATCTTTTCGTTTTTGAAAGTTAAAAAGTATGAGTTCCCACATTTTCAGAGTTCTACTTCAATCTTTTCGTTTTTGAAAGTTAAAAAGTATGAGTTCCTACATTTTTATTTTTTTCCGGAAAAGTAAACTTACACGTCAAATTTACAACGAAAACACTTGAATAGGTTTTAAAAACCTATTCAAGTTTTACGAACGTTCGCTAATCTTTTGACACAAAAGAAGATTCAAATAATTTAGTGTGTATGGAAGATTCAAATTCTACACAATGGGACGAACCAAGGAAAAATCTTTTTTCCATTCACAAACTAGATTATGCGAGAGGAAAAAGACCGGATGTAGATTGTATTCTTTGTGGAATCTGTAGAAAGGATCCGGAAGTTCCTAATCTAATCGTTGCAGAAACCGATTTTACGATCGTTTCGGTGAATCTTTATCCTTATAATCCCGGACATCTAATCGTTTTTCCAAAACGTCATATACTTTCCTACGAAGAACTAACCAGGGAAGAAGCAATCGAAATTCACGAAGGAACTGTAAAAGCAATTTCGATTTTAAAAAAACTTTGGAACGTTCAGGGTTTTAACTTAGGTTATAATCTAGGTAAAAATTCGGGAGGTTCGATTCCCCATATTCACGAACACATCGTTCCTAGATTCCCAAACGAAGCCGGATTTTTAGACGTATTAGCAAATTCAAGAATTGTAATTTACGAACCTTATGAAATGCAAAAGGAATGGATCCGAATCTGGAAAGAATTTTCATAGAAATTTTTTGCAAACGTTTCAATCATCGATAAGCTGAATTGTATAAAAAGAAATAAAAACGGGATGTGGATTGTTTTCTTCTTTTACTTAAAATATTGGATACGATGTTATAGATCTGAATAACACAAATCTAATTTTATAATAGAACTTTTAAAAGATCAGATTTTCGAACAAAAAGATCAAGTCCTCTTCATTTTAAAATCAGACCACAGGTTTTTTCTGATAAACCGTATGACCTAAAAATTTATAACTCTCCGAAATTCCAAATAAGGTCTCCGAATGCCCAATTATAAGTAGTCCTCGATCCTTTAAAACGGTTTCAAAATTTTCGAATATCTTTTTTTGAGTCGGTTTATCGAAGTAAATGATCACATTTCTACAAAACACACAATCCATCTTTTCAGGAATTGGATAAGGAGTTTCCAAAAGATTCACCTTTCTAAAATCGATCAGATTTTTAAGCTGTGGTTTTGCGTGATATGTCAATTCTCCTCTTTCTGGGTCTTTATGTTTGACAAAGTACTTATTTTTGAGTTTATCGTCCACAGGTTGGAGACGATCCTCTTTATAAATTCCTTCCTTGGCGGTATTGATCACATTCGTATCTATATCGGATGCATAAATTTTAATGTCCCATCCCGGTTTAAATGCAAAATATTCTAAACATGTAATTGCAATCGTATAGGGTTCTTCTCCCGTTGAACACGCGCTAGACCAAATTCTGAGAATTTTCTTTCCATTTTTTGCCGCCTTCTCTTCTATAGAAGGAAAAAAAGTATCTCTTAAAAACTCGAAATGATGATTCTCCCGAAAAAAATCCGTTTTGTTAGTAGTAATTCGATTGATGAGTTCAGTAAGTTCACTGTTAAAAAATCCGTGATCTGCCCTGAGTTTTCCTATATATTCAGAAACGTTTTTTAAACCGAAATGTTTTGCTCTTCCGTTGAGTCTGGATTGAACCATGATCTTTTTATGATCTGCAAGAAAGATCCCGGTTTCTTTGTACATGAGGGATTTGACGAATTGAAATTCCTCGTCCGAAATCGTAGTTATTCCGAATTGGCTTTCTGTCATATTCTGAAATGGTTTATAAAAAACCGAGTCCTCTGTCAAGAGTTAGAAATTTAGATTTTCAAGATATGAATTAAAAAATCGTTTTGTAACTTTTCTCAATTTTAACCCTATCATTTCGAATCGATAAAAACTTTCTAGTTGAAAACCGTTGATAAAATGAGACGGTATAAAAAATGGAATTCAAACGTTGCGTTTTTTGAAACTTTTTATGGAACCTTTTGAAAAAAACCAACAAGAAAATGAAGACGATTTTTCGGCTCGCTGGGAAACAGCAGACCCAATGTTACTTTCCATCGTAAAATCGTTTTTAGATTCGAGAGAAATTCATTATTTTGTAATCGGAGAAGAATTGTTTTTTTTAGAAGGAGCCGCTGTTCCAGCAGCCAATCACTGTGCAATTCTGTATTTGGCAAACTCAGATTATCCGATTTTATTGGAGTTTTTAGAAAGAGAAAACCGTTGAAGATTGGAATCGTTAAACATCTAAACGCAAGACCATTAACCTGGGGATTCGAAAAAAATAAGAAACACGAAATTGTTCCGGAAAATCCCGCTATTTTAAAAGATTATCTATTAAACGGAACCATTGATTTAGGATTGATTTCTTCGATCGAATGTATTCGAAACGATCGAGTCCTAAACACGTATTATGGCACCGGAGTCTGCGCTCGAGAAAAGGTAAGATCCATTCTTTTTTTTAAAAATAAAAGAGAAAACTTTCCTCCTAAACAAATTCTAACGGACAACGGATCTAAAACGAGCGTAGCCCTTATCCGAGTTTTAATTTATGAAGAAAGTGGTTTGATTCCCTACGTAGAACCTACCGATTCAAAACTGATTCAGAAAAAAATTTCAAATGGAATCGGTTCACACATGTTATTTGGAGACAATGCTCTTTTGGCAAAATGGAATCCAGAATTTTACGAGGTCAAAGACCTAGCTCAGTGGTGGAACGAACTCACAGGACTCGGTTTTATATTTGCTCTTTGGGCGAGTAAAAAATCCTTAAAATTAGACGATTCTATCTTCATTCAATCTTTAGAATATGGAATTTCTCAAATAGAAGAAATCATTTCTCATGAATCCAGACTTTCTTCGAGTTTAGTCCGGGAATATCTTACAAAAGAACTTCATTATAAAATTACGGAAGAAGATCAAAAAGGATTTTTACTTTTTAGAGAAAAATGCAGCCGATTAAATCTTTTATAAAAACTTGATTTAGAATTTTTTGAAGAATCAATTTCGAGACTCAGAGGAATCGATTTTGCAGAAACTTGTTTTAAATAACGTGAGCAGGACGTAAAAAAGCCAGGCATCCGGCTTGCCACAGGCAACCGAACCGCGTTCAATTGTATGCAAGAAACTCTATATAATGTATCGCTTCTAGTTTCAATTTGTTATAGAACGTGATTCGTCAAACGACCTAAAACGCGACCCGTAGGAAAGCGTTTTACTGAGTTTCAAACGCGATCCATAGAGAGCCATAACAAACCCCACAAGTATTTGGATCTCAATATAAATTTACGACAAATCCTCTGTAAAACTTACACCTACAAGTGATTTATAGAGAGCAATGCATGAGTTTTTCATAATTTTGGGAAGAAGAAAAAGGCTTGGGGACTTGTCTCTATTAGAAAAACATACTTTTTGCAAGTAAAAAATCTCATACTTGTCGGAACACTTGAAAAACGTGCGTTTTTGATCCCACAACGCGATCCGTAGAGAGCGTTGTGTTGAGTTATTTTGATTCTAAAATCCTATTCAACTTGTGGGGTTAGTTATGGTAGAGAGCGTTTTGCTGAGTTTCAAACGCGATCTGCAGAAGCGATGCATTGATTATTATTATGTTGAATTACTAAAAACTTGTCTTAAAACCTCAAAGAATTTTACGCGATAATTTTTAATAAAATGCAGTAGTTCCTACAAATTAGGTTTTATTTGGTAATTTGCGAACTTTCGAGCAATTCTAATGTAGTTAAATTTTCGTATGAGTTCCTACATTTCCAAAACTCATTTGTAAAATCACAATTGTAATAGTTCCCACATTTTTGTGAAACCACGACCCTATAGAATAGAATGTTACGAATTTTTAGATAAATCCGTTCAGAAGCAGGGTTATTGAAAAATGAATTCTCAATCAGCTTCCGTTACATTGAAGCAGTTTCACTAAACTCTACATGAAATTTTTCAACAAAACTCTATTCTATAACACGAGCTCGAAGTAAAAAATAAGGAGAATTTTTCCAAAAGTATGAGTTCCTACAATTTTAGAATTGATTCGTAAAATTGTGATTTGTGGTAGTTCCCACATTTAAGAATCGATCTGCAACTTCCAACTTTTTCAGAAAAATGAATCAAAAATTTCTTACATTGAACTCGTGCTAAATAAATATAATATAAAAATATACTTAATTATATGATCTCACAAAAAATCAATAAATTACAGTAATCCTATAATCCCAGGAATTATTTCCGGTTTTTTCGATCGTCTCTGTAAGAGGTAAACGATAACTGAGTTTTCCCAAATTTACGTCGCCTCTATTGGATCTACAGATAGAAGCTATCGGAAAATTTACCTTAAATAAAATAGAACTTGTACGCAATAAACGAAGGGTTTCCGAATAAATCTTTTTTTCTCCATCTTTTTTGAGAGTTTCAGGTGAACGACTAATCATAGGAATTTCCCTTTTAACATAAAGAGTATTTCCTTTTTTACGAACCTGAACCTTTCCAAGCATCGCGTCTTCAATTTGAGAAAGATCTTGAAATTCCACCTTATAATAAACTTTCGCCTTTTCTCGAAATAAACTCGGGTCCGTTTCCGGAATTACGATTTTTTGATACGTATAATCCTTTAACGAAACATTTCTAGAGAAAAAACCTTTATTCAATCTTCCTAAAATTTCATCCTTCTGAGTGGGAAGAAACTTGATGAGAGATTCATCCGAATTTCTACGAGTAGGAACTACATAAGCAACTTCTAATGTTCCAGAAAAATCATGATTGATGGTGAGTGTTTCCTCATAGTCGAAACAATTAGAAAGTAATAAAATCGTTACAAAAACAAAGAGCTTAAGAATTCGGCCTGCAAAATGGCTCATACATCTAATTTGTGACCGAAATGGAATCCGTCAACGTAAATCCCGAAATAGAATTTACTTCTCGACACTTTTGCCAACGCTTCCAAAATCAATAGAAGGATCAAATCCATGTAATATCAATCTTCGAACATGGAACGAAATTTGCAAATAGATCGTAATCATGAAGAAAATTTGTGGACTAGGTTTATTAAATTTGTTGGAGACAAGTCTGGTCTTCAATGAGTCGACTAGCAAAAAATTCTTAGAACGTTCGAAATTCAATTTATCGATCATTATTATCTGTACTCTAAAATTTCTCTGAAACAGATTCTTAAATACCCTGCATCTTATTTGGATCGCAAGATCAATTTATCAGAATTACGGCCGTACAACAAAACAACCTAAAAACCCAGTAAATTGCTCCTACAGTCAAAATTCAAAGAGTATTAAACTCAGTCGAAGAAAAGCTCCGGACTTTAGTCATTTCTATCAAATTGAGTATCTAGATATGTCGTTTCACGTAAGTTCAATAGAACCCAATACGAAAGCGATTGAAGCGTAGAAAAACTCAGCAGAACACTCTCCACGAATCGCGTTCTATAACAAATTGTAACTTAAGACTAAACACCGTATTACGTTTTTTTCATACAATTTATTGACTGAAGCTAAAAAGTGTGGTCCGACTACGCCAGATTCACCCTATTTTCTTTCTATAAATTAAAACGTAAATTATTAGATTAGAATTTTATTATATAGATCCGAGTAGTATAACATCTTTTCAAGGTATTTTTTGAAATAAAGAGTGAATTCAAGTAGTAATAAAACAGTTAGATTTCCTAAATCTTTTTTATCAAATTTCCATTTTTAGAACAGACAAAAATCTTATTAAAGTTATATGCAGTTCTTAAGTGAAGATCTAATTGCGAAACCTAAACAAAGCGGAAAGAATTCCCTCTTTGATCTTGATTCCGATCCCCGGTTGATCTCTGAGTCCGTGTTTTTTCAAAAAAGATTCCACGTATTGAAATACGTCGTCTTCCGCACGATCACCCATTACAAGACAAGCGTGACCGTAATCGTCGGAAGCTCCGTTTATCTTTGAAATCACCCTAAATTCTTTTTTCTTAGAACTTGAATTTTCATACACAGAACGAACGGATTCGGGAGTTGCAATCACGTCCTTTTCTCCGGCAATAAACAAAGAAGGTACGGAAATTTTTTTTTGAAGTTGAACGTAATCATAAAACCCATTGAGAGAATGCATCTGTTTCGTTTCTATCCAACGCATAAACTGTTCCGTAACTCCGTCCGAAACGTTTTCAATTGCGTTTTTCATAATTTTCTTAACTGTTTTGGAGGAAGTTGTCTTAGGGTTATATAAAATTTCGTCAATCGGCGTATAAAGTTCCCCGGCCAATGGTGCTAGAATGGAAGCCCCGAATTTAAGATCCAACATTTTTCTCGCACGCGGAAATCTGGAAAGTATTCCTATTAGAGTAATTCCAATATGATTTAGGTTTCCTGGTCCACCTAACGATACAAAGGCGGCAATGTCTTCTACGTCTTTTTTATGTTCGGATATGCAAAAATGCGAATATAAAATCATCGCCCCCATAGAATGGCCTACATACGAAATCCTATCGGAACCGGTAATTTTTTTCACCTTTTCAATCATAGCCGGAACATCGTATTTTACGATGTCATCGAACGTGAAATCCTCATAACGCGTAGGACTTTCATGATAAGACCTTCCACAACCTCGAAGAGAAACCGCAAATACGTCGTATCCCCTAAGTTTCAAATAATAAGGCAGGGAATGTCTTCGATCTAGATCTATCACGAACTTATTAGTAGCAATCCCATGAACCACCAACACAGGCGCTAATTGAGGATTCGGTTGAATCGGAACATGTCTGTGAAGAGCCAAATTCCATCCGTCCTTGGTTTTAGCAAAATGAACTTCGTCGGCGATGTCTTCTTGTCCGTATAATTTTCCGATCCAATTTAAAAGTAGAGGATGGATCAAAAGGATCAAGATCAAAACGCCCGTAAAAATAAAAGCGAGCGTAGAAGCAAACAATGCAAACAATAATAGAATTAAGAACGTAGTCGCCAAGTAGAACGGACTTCTACGATTCTTGAGTATTGCAATCACAGAATTAAAAATATTGGAAATTCTGAAATGTCAAGAAATAGAAGCTGCTTGCTTGAAAAATCCTGGAAAAGATTCTGGTAAAGGATTCTTCATGTCTAAAGCGCCAGAATACAAACTCTATAACTCACCCAACGGATGGTATTCTATGATAATCCCAGCGCATTGGGTTCATATGGTCATCGAAGGAATTCCAGCATTTTTCGAGGAAAACGGAACTGGTGCTCTTCAAGTTTACGCATTTGAAAACAAATCGGGAAATTACGATCTCAGAGAAGAACTAGAAAGATATTTAAAAACTCACGAAATCGATTTTGACGAAGATAAAGTCGCTTCGTTTGATAACGAAGAAGGCAGCAAGATCATGGCATGCGAATTTATGAAAGAAGATCGGTTCTGGATGGTATATATGATTGCAAATCGCAAAAGAATGATTCTTCTTACATATAACAGTGATGAAACGCCTCACAATTACTTAGTCAACGAGCTAACAACAATAATCAGCTCTATTCGATTTTCTTAATATTTATTTATATTTTCACTTATTACTATATACAAAACAAATTTTTAATATCCAATTCATCTCATTAAAAACTCAAGAAGAAATGGATCTATTCAAATATATAAGAAACGGCTGTAGTATTTTATAAGACTGAATCGAATTTTTGATAAAAGACTTTGAAAGTAATTCTTCGTCTTTTAGTTTTTTTTCAACAATATAACTCGTATATTGAATCCATTCTAGATCGGGATGATCCTTTGCAAATCCTTTCGGGTAAGTTTTTAACTTCATATCCGAAAGTCCGCCAAACTCTTTTAAGAATTCTTTGTCTTGAACGACCTTTTTTAAAAAATTAGAATTTTTTAATATATATTCTCGAACCTTTTTTAACGTAGGAGAATCGGGCATGTAGAGACCACCCGCTAGAAAAGATTCTCCTCTCGGTTGAACATGAAGGTAAAAAAGAGGTTTTCCTAAATCCTTTCCGACCTCTCCTATACTTGCGCCAAAATTAATTTTATAAGGTTCTTTGTTTTTGGAAAAACGAACGTCTCTGTAAATTCTAAAAATGCATTTTTTAGGATCCACTCCCGTAAGCAACGGATTTATTTTAGCAAGTCCTACGATCAATTCCGTAATTAAATTTTCAAAATCCTCTTTAGCTTTGACAAAAGATTCCTTATTTTTCTCCAGCCAAACCTTATTGTTATTCTTCGCTAACTTTTTAAGAAAATCAAGAGTGGTCAAGTGTAACATCAAAAAACCTTTCGCATAAGAATGATCATAGACATTTTTGCGATCAAGCTAAAAACGAATCAAAAGATTTTTCAGAGGCCAAATCTAATCGGATCCGAATGCACGTTTTATAGCAGTTTGATAACGTTCCATATATAAATTTTCAGGTGTGGCCTTTGGGTTTCCGATCGAATTCAGTCTTTTACGATTTTCTCCGATTCTTTCATCGTTCAATGGATGTGTGGACAAGAATTGAATCATTCGTTTATCTACGGTTCCACCTTCTTCTTTCTCCTTTTTTTCAATTAAAACAAAAAAGGATTCCAAAGCGCCCGGATAGTATTTTGTATTTTTCAAATATTCAAAACTCATAAAGTCTGCTTCCGCTTCCGCAGAACGACTGTTCGCCAAAGTAAGAATTTCCCCTCCCACTCTAGAACCTAAATTGATCAAACTCGCCGCGTCTGATCCTAAAAAAATAGTAAGCCCTATATAGATCGTAAAATAAATTCCTAAAGAACTAATGATCTGTTTTATGGAATGCCTTTTTTCTGCGTGTGCAATTTCATGCGCCAATATTGCGGCTAACGTTGCCTCATCTTGAATAAGTTTTAAAAGCCCAGTATATACAAAAATATAACCTCCCGGCGTACAAACCGCGTTGATCGTATCATCGTCGTCTAAAATCGTAATTTTATAAGGAAAATCTTTTTTATATCGGATTTGATCCGATTTGAGAATTTTATCTGCAACCGACTTTACATATTTTTCCAAAGCGGCATTTTTTAAGACGTGCATTCCCTCTTTGCCGTTTTTTGCATTTTCTAAAAACGACTTTCCAATCTGGATGTCCAATTCGATCGGGACCACGGAATCTATAACGGCTCCACATGTGGAAAACATTAAAAAAAACAAAACGATACTAAAACGTCTAAAAACTTTTTTCATCGGATGTATTTTTTTCAAGAGACCTAAGATTGATAGCAGATTTTTACGTTATTTCTTTTTAAAGGATCCGTTCCCGCATTCTTTTAAACAAATCCAATCGATAAGTTATAATTGACATCGATATAAATTCTCAAACGAGAATGTGTCAATGTTTAATTGAACCGTTTCAAGTTTCATCAATAGAAGAATAAAAATTTAAGATTCCAATTCGAAGAAAAAGTTATAACTTCATTTTTTTTCTGTAAACAATTTTAAAAAACTTTAGATTCACATTTTAGCAATAGAAAAGTTTTCGAAATTTCAGATTGTGAGTTCCCTCAAGATTGTGCGCCTTAGTTAATTTCAATGGGTTTTCAAGTCGTCTTCTCATTGTTAGTTGATAGAATTCCCAAATTTCAAACAACAAGAAATTGAATGTTCTGATTTTAGGAAAATAGCTACCTATTCAGAACTCAAAATAGATTCATAACCACCATACGCGCGTATGTTGATGACCCCGGATGAAAATAAAAGATATTGTCCTTTGATCCCAGTAAGAACGTCTTCGATCACAGGATGTTTTTCAGGAGCCAGAGATTGTATTTTTTTTGGATAAGACTGAATCGGATAACGAATGTAAGTTGGATTCTCTTGATCGGAAATTACATAATCCAGATCTAAATCCAGTTCTTCGATCGTTTTCAAAAATTCTTTCTTTTTAAAAACGAGATCTACCGGCTCTGGATCCCCCGATACCATCTTTTGCCAAGTGGTTCGATCCGACAAAATCTTAGAAAGTTCTTTTTCTATAATTCCCGCATCTCTTCTAGAAATAACTTCCACAAGTGGAATCCCTTGTACAGCTCCTTGATCCACCCAACGATTTGATACCGGATTTTCTTTTGTAATTCCCACTTTAATCGCGGAACTATTTGCAAGATAAACCGTATGAGAAATAAAACAATGTGTTTCTCCCCAATCTGGTTCCCTACAAGTTCCTAAATGAAAATGACAAGTATCCGGCCTTAAAATACATAGATCATTCTCAGCCAATGTCTGAAAACAAGTGAAACAATTTCCCTGATTGAAACTTTTTTTAGTGATCCTTCCGCAAGATACACAACGAATTTTTCCGGTAAATTCTAACCTTATTTTTTTACCTAAGTAGTTTAGAATATTAGGATTTTCTTGAATATTTGGTTTTTGTTTTTCAGAAGAATCGGAATCGTAGGTCGCAGTGACCCAAATATAAGAAACAGGATCGATTCCTTGATGATCCATCATTCGTAGGAAACCGGAAGCGATCGGTTTCATGGAAGTATGATTTCTCTTCCGGAAAGTGGCCTAAACATAGAATCCACTTTTATATCCAAAATGGCCTTTAATTTAGAACCGGACCAATCAAATACTATAATCCGGTCTCTAAACTCGTAGTGACTCAGTCGTCCATTATTTAGATAAAACGCACGAAGAGATTCGCCCGAATCTTCCTCAGAACTGATTTTTACTACATTTTTTCCGGAAATTGTAGTTCCTGAGTACAATTGAATATTCTTATATACCTTTATATTAGGGTTCAGTGCAAGCACCGGACTCACAGAACGTTTTTCCAGAGGCACCATTTCCGGAACGGAAACTTCCGGTTCTAATTCAGACGGAAACTGTTGTTTTAAAAGCCCACAAAAAAAAGGTCCAGGAAGCTCTGGAATAGGAACCACACAATCCCAATCTTCCCACATTTGTTCCTGATCGGTGAGATATTCTTTTCTCAGACTCTGAGCGACCTTTGCATACGTATAATACTTCAATCTTCCGATCAGTTCTCTCAGAGAATACTCTTTCCAATTTTGCGCCGATACGGAAACATTCAAAAATAAGAATACAATAAAATAGAAAAAGGTTCGCAGTAAAACGTTAAATCGAACTCTAATTTTAATAGAGGTAATACTTTTTAATTTTTTCATTGTATTCTTTCTCAATAGAACTTAAATATTCCGCATACTGATCGTATTTTTTTCCGGAGTCGATCGCTTTTCGAAACGATTCCGTTCCCCATAGAAAATCGATATTGTAGGTTCCATCCGGATACGATCTCCATTTAAATTCTTTATAATTCGATTTTAGAACGGAAATCAACTGGAACGCCATTTTCAAAGGATCGTATTTTCGATTTACCACCGTTAGTCGCAATCCTCTACAGATTTCATTTTTATAAGGACCAAACACCGGTTTAAAAAACACGGTCTGATAATAATACTCTCCACCAGAATTTTGATTCAATTCCTCCGCTAACTTTTCCGGTTCCATCATCCAAGGCGCTCCGAAATACACAAAAGGTGCGGTAGTACCTCTTCCTACAGAAACGTTCACTCCTTCTAACAAAACAAGCCCCAAATAATTGACCGCAGAATCCACAGTTGGTAAATTAGGAGAAGGTGTAGTCCAAGGAATTCCTTCTCTGTCCCAATCAAAAGATCGTTTTGCGTTTTTAGGAGATATTACTTCTAAACGAACCTTTTTATCTAAATATTCAGAGTTATAATAAACCGCCGATTCTCCCAAGGTCAAACCTCCGAAAAAAAGAGAAGGAAATTCTCCCGCAAAATTTAAAAAACGTTTATCGATCATTTCCCCTCTTCCTTTTAAATAAAGAGCGGGATTTACGTGATCCAATACGATCAGTCTCGTATTTGCAGGATCCGGAATTCCGTCCATAATTCTTTTTAAGACGGTTAGATAAGTATAACATCTCATCCCCATATCTTGCACATCAAAAAGAATCGCGTCGGCTCCTTTCAAAATCGTCGGAAGTTCTGCATTCTTGACTCGATAGATATGATAGATCGGAAGATTAAAAAATTCATCCACGGTAACCGGAGATTTACTGAAGTCCTCCTCGAGTCCTAAAAATCCGTGTTCCAATCCGATCAGATGTTTGATTTTTACATCGTGTTTTTTAAATTCTCTTAAAATCCTTTCGGGACTTCTTCCGATTCCGGATGGATTTGTAATTAGAATTACATTTTTTCCGGAAAGTCCAGGAAGAACGTTAGAATAAAATTCGATTTCGGAAGGAATGAGTTTTGAGTCCGCGATATGTTTACGAAAACTTTTTTCCGCACAAGCAATCGATGGTAGAAATAGAAAAAAAATAACTGAGAGAAAGAATTTCTTCTTTATTTTTGTGTTGAACATCCGAGAATTCCTATTTTGTTTAAAAAAATCCCTCAAACCTATTCTTCAAGGAGAAAAACGACACAATGAATCGTTTCCCTACCACCAGGCTCATCGCGGCCTTAGCAGTTATTTCCTTCGCAATCAGTTGCGGTTCTTCCGGTTCCACTCGTGGTAAAAAGAAAGAATTCTACGAAAAAGAAGGTAATAAAGTTACCGTAATCGGAGAAGCTCCTATTTATAACGGGGACAAACAAATCGCTAAACAAAGAGCATTAAAAGATGCAAAAATCAACGCGGTTCGCAAAGTAATCGGAGAAGAAATCAGCAATAAAAGTAAGGCTTCCGATGGGGAAAGTTTAGGTTCCAGTCTACTTTCTAAAACGGACGCATTTGTCAAAAGTTATGATATTATAGACGAAGCAGAAGGTAAGATCGATACCCAACCTATGTTGAAACTTACCGTTCGTTGTGAAGTAGAAGAATCTAAAATCTCAACTGCAGTAGACAACCTTCTTGCAGATGTTGGAAATCCTAGAGTGGCCGTTTTAGTTCTCGGTAAAGTGGGAGGCGCTCCCGTTTTTCCTGCAACTCCTGGAAATTTCGGTGAAGCTGAAATTATCAAGGCTCTGAAAAAGAACGGAAACAAAGTCATCGACCCTTCTCTCACCGCTAAAAAAGTAAATAAAACTCAAGTAGATTCTGAAAATGTAGAAGGTTCTCCTTTGATTAAAATTCTGGCAGAGGCTCTACAGGCGGAAGTTTTAGTTTTAGCTAACGTAGAAACGGAAGATCAACAACCTTTAGATTCTGTAAATGGAAAAGCTTTAGAAAGAACCATCTATAACACAGCAGCTACAGGAACTTATAAAGTAGTTCTTCTTTGGGGAGACGGAAAGATCGTAGATAGTGGAACCGCAGATGGTAGAGGCGCAGATATTACTCAAAAAGTTTCTAGAGAAAAAGCGATTTCGGAATGGGCGGCTTCTGTATCTAAAAAAGTAAACAATCAATTGAAAGAAGAATGGTTTAATTTAACTGAAAACAATCCTATCGTTCTGAAGTTTACTGGCCTAAACGCAGACGAAGCGACTAAGTTCAAAGACGATCTAACCGAGTTTACTGCGACAAAAGAAGTAAACGTAAGAACTTCCGATACGAATGGTTCCGAGTGGGAAGTAATTTATCCAGGTAAGGATTCTTTATTTCAAGAAGAACTGGTCTACAAAAAAGACAGAGGATTCTCTTTCTTAGCGACTAAATCCTTGGAAGTTAAATCCGCAACCCGAGGAGTGGTTACTCTGGAATTTAAACCTTTAAAATAAAGTTTTAGCTTAAACTTTACACTTTCCAAAAAAATACCCGGCAAAGTAAAACCCGCCGGGTATTTTTTTATATTCATTTCATAGAATCTGATTTTTAGAAAAAGTATAATTAGCATATAGAGAGTGTAAAGGTGGCTGCCTATTTTGTTTCAAAATGAGAAATCTATTTTTATAAATGAGAACTCTTACGTTTAAATTTTTGAGCTAAATCACTATTTTATAACTGCCATTTCCGTGAAAAATTGATTTTATAGAGATTTCTTTAAACTAAAATGTTTTGTAGGAACTATTACGAATTTAGATTTTACAGTGAAATCTTAAAATGTAGGAACTAAAACAAATTGATGTTTTTTGTTAGAAAACGATGCGGCTTTGCCTTTATAAAAGTAAGATTAACGTTTTGAAATCTTAATTTATAAATCGAATCGAATCATTCCGCTATTCACCATAACTTGAAGTTTCTAAATTTCCATTTTTAGATAGATTTCTTTTTTAGATCCTTCAACCTGCCCTTTACGATAAAGAGACGGTTCCATTTAGAAGTATCGATTCTTTATAAAATTCAATTGGGAAAATGTATGAAAAAAATTCATTCTTCAATTTTAATTCTGCTCTTTGCGATTCTAACTTTCATAAACTGTTCGAATCAAAATAACAAGTCAAATAGTTCTCGCATTGAACGAGGTAAAAAATTGGTAATGGTCGCCGGATGTACAGATTGTCATACCGCAAAAATAATGACTCCACAAGGCCCGGTGCCAGACGCTTCTAAATTTTTAGCTGGATATTTAGAAACAAATCAATTACCGGATTATAAGAACTATAAAAATTCTCCTTGGCTTTTGTTTACCGGAGATCTTACTGCCGTGGTTGGTCCTTGGGGAGTTAGTTTTGCAAAAAATATTACCCCCGATCCTGAAACCGGTATCGGCGGTTGGACCGAAGATATGTTTATCCAAACGGTTCGGACTCAAAAAAGATTAGGGGTAGGTAGACCAATTCTTCCTCCAATGAACGGTGTTTTTATCGGAAACATGAATCCTCTAAGTGATGATGAACTAAAAGATATTTTTGCTTATCTTAAATCTTTAAAGCCAGTCAGAAACAGAGTTCCTGAACCGATTTTAAATTAAAAGTGAATGAACGGATTGAAACGTATCAATCCGTTCTCGCAAAGTATATTCTAAGAAAAACATTTTTCAATTCAAAGGAATCATTTGTGTTAAAAAAAACATTACTTATCGCTTTAACAACGATCTTTTTTTTAAACTGCAATCGAGATTTAGATCAATTTAATCAGTTTCAGAAAGCAGAAATATCTACTCTCACTCAAAACATTCAAGAAATTCTAACTTCCATGAAATATGAAAAATATAAGATTCTTATCATCCCTCATGTAAATTTTTCAAAATCTCGAATCAGTGAAAAAAAAGTACTAGAAAATTTCAATGGCAAAGCTATAGAATCTGAAAACCCTCCCGAATATGGAAACACGAAAAATGATCGAAATGAATATTATAAAAGAGATTTAACGATAAATTATGATACTGCTAGTAAAGAATATATATACAACATTGATTATTTCTCTGTACTAATTATTTTTGATAAGATCGATGATAAAAAAAAGAATCAAGTAACAAAACTTATCGAGAAAGTCGTGTTGAATATGGATAAAGGAGATACCGTAGAGATAATTTCGCTGGAATGATTTTTAAAATTACTTTCAATAGATTCTCGTTTCGTTTATGTCAAATTCTTATCTTAGGAAAAGCACTAAACGCAAACGGGATTGAAAACAAATCCCATTTGCGTTTCTGTAAATTAAGAGTTCCTAATACTTCCTAGAAATTCTGTCTAATATTCAGTTGAACTACCATAACCAATAAGCTTCTAGAAAATCCGCATTCAATCCCAATGCAGAAGATTGTGGAATGACACATCTTCTATAAGGAGCAAACTCCCATTTATTGTAAGGTTTTCTATAGAAAAGCCCTACTATATCTGAAAAAGTTCGATCTTCTATACAATGATAATTGTAAAGTGGAAATCCACTTTTATCTTTTACGTGTATTTTGTTAGGATCCTGAAAGAAAAATATATCCATCGATTCCGCCAATTCGTGCCCCTGATCCTTGACCGCAGCGATTAAATTTTTCAATCCGGTTTGCAAAGGATAACCCATATGTACTAAAACGCCCACTCCTTTGAGAAGCATATAGTGATTAAAAAAGTTGGCATCCTCCGATTGAACGATCACTCCTACAAAAATAGAACCAAGTGTAATTAAATTTTGCCACTGCCCCAAAGGAGTTATCTGATTACGAGCAATGTATTTTAAGATTACCTCGTTGATCTTAGCCACAGGGTTGACATCAGCAGTATGATTCCCATATCTAAGATTCACATTATTAAAATCTTGAACTTGGTAATTTCGAGCTTCATAATATCTCAAAAGATCAGCACAAATTTTTACAACATCCTCTCTAAACTCTTCTACGTGTACAAAAGTCCAATAGAGTCCCACTAGAGAATGGATCGTTGCGTCTAAAGAAAAATCATATCTAAACTTATACTGTTGATCCTCAAACGAATAATCTGTATATCTCATAGTACCACAAGGTTTGTTATCTGGAGGAACACCTACGGTTCCATTTTGATTACAAGGCGGGAATTGATTGTATGCTTCTATATTGACAAAATCTCTACCAAACCCACCTCGATTGAGAGATTGCATTAATTTATAATATTCTAAATATCTTTTTATAAGAGCCAGGGTATCCGGGTCACGAGTATTTTTATATTTCCATGCCATCGCACCCAAAGTTACTCCTACGTTAAAAGTAGCATCTCCCGCTTCTTGCCAATTGTATCTTCCGACTCCATTTAAAGCTTGATTTTCAAAATGATCTAAACCTCTATATTCTACTTGTCCTAAAGGACCAGTTAAATATTTAACATTTGAGTAAACTTGCTTTTCCTTAAAAGAATTCATTTCCCCGACTAACCATGCAATAAGCATAATTTCTTTGTTAGAAGTCTTTTTTCCTGGAATACAAAACATCAAAGATGAAAAAATTAAAATGAGCGCAAAAGATCTCATTCCAACTTGAATCATTTTCAATAAACCTAATCTTAAAAAACCTACTTCTGGATCCTTTTGTTTCTCTTTCACTCTAACACTCCCTGTTAAATACAATCTCCGATACGTCATTCGCTTTCATTTCATAAAAAACCAACCAGAGACGATAAGCATCTTATAAAATTAAATTCCTTTTTCCCTAAACTCAATACGCCTAAAACAATGATACAAATTAATATTAAAGTTGTTTAAAAATGGGTTCTCCATCCGTTTACGTTGTATTGAAATGAACAATTGAAGCAGTTTTGCCAATCTCCACTATAAAATTTTTCAACAACCCTATTTTTTTAAAAAACATTAAATTTATTTTATATATAAAAAAACTAATGCAAAAATAAACTCATTTACCAAACTATACACAATGCGCCAACACTTAACCGAAATAAATCTTTTCAAGAAAGGCCCAAGGTATTTAATTCGCATAACGTATAACTTAAGGAAGTCACAAAAATATTAATCATTTTTCCAAAAACAGACTTCTTATATTAAATACCAAACAAACTGTCAAATAAAAAATATAAATACATTCAATTTTAATTATATTATAAAAATATTAATATATTACTAAAAGGTAGCATAACTTAAAATGATATAAATTCATATAACGCAAGTTATAGCATCTCTAGAGCAATGAAATTAAAAACAAAATCACGAAAAACGCAATAAAAGTGACATCGGAAGAGATTTAAGAATCAGTTCGTCAGAGTGATTGTTTAGAAATAAACTTTGCCTGATAGGCGGGAAAAAATTTGAGAAAATTGTAAAGGTATTACTCAGAAAAAAGAGAGTCAAATATTACTTTTAGTAAAACTTTATTACTTGAGATATGCGCCTAACGTATCAGATAAAAAAATCCACCGGGAAAAAATCTCCCGGTGGAACTTTTTTTTATCTACCTTCCCTCCTGGAAGGCTTCCTCTTAGATCTGCTGCAGAAGCTTGAGAACTGAATTCGGTTTCATGTTTGCCTGCGCCAACATTGCCGTACCACTCTGCACAAGTATTTGTTTTGTGGTCAGCGAGACAACTTCCTCCGCCATATCGGCGTCTCGAATTCTAGATTCAGATGCCTGCATATTTTCATACGCACCCATCAGACCTTTTGCGGTATATTCAAGCCTATTATAATAAGCTCCCATATCCGCTCTCTGCTTCATGATCTTCGTAAGAGCAGCATCTGCCAGCCCGATCACGTCATTAGCCTCTCCCGGAGAAGAGATTGCGATCGGCCTCCCATCCGCCTTTACAAGCTTCAGGGCTTTCGAAGTCATCGTACCGATGTAAAATCTTTCACGCTGATTTTGGTTTGGACCCATATGAAACCACATGGATGCAACCCTAGAACCTCTCGCGAATTGACCCTCAAACAGTTTGAACTTATTAAATTCAGCCTGAGAAGCAATTCGATCGACTTCATCCACCAGCGCAGATACTTCCACCTGCACGAGCTGCCTATCTTCGTTACTGTAGATACCATTCGAAGTCTGGATGGCGAGCACCCGGATTCTTTGAATGATGTTAGACGTCTGCTCCAGAAATCCCTCGGCAGTTTGAATGAAACTCATTCCGTCTTCGGTATTTCTTTCCGCCTGACGCAAACCATTTACTTGCGTTCTTAGCTTTTCGGAAACAGCAAGTCCGGAAGCGTCGTCCGCAGCGGAATTGATCCGCATACCGGAAGACAGAGCTTTCATCGTCTTGTCCACAGCAAGTTCGTTGAACTTTAGAGAACGGTGAGCATTCACCGCGCTCAGGTTGTGATTGATAATCATTCTACACTCCTTTGTAGAGATGAACCGGCAAATCTCCCTATCTGCCGGCCGGACATGGTCTGTCCGGTGCTCCGGGATGGACAGTATTCAGACCACCTGACAGACCAGGCGTCCTACCACGGAGTTATATTCGATTATCAATCGCTATCAATTCAACAAACCTCTTTGATCCCAAAAGGACCATGGAAAGCGAATATTTGAATTTTAGAATATTCTTTAGATGAACCTTCCATCGTTCTTCAGGGATTCTCAAACACGAATAGCCGCGTAGAGCGGCTTTCTTAAAAAGGTCGGAAAACGGACCGGATGGAATTTAGGAATCAATTCCGGAAGGAAACGCATCCTAGGGATGCGCTCCTCTTCCGGTCAGTTATTCTCCTGCCCTTACGGTCGCCGAAATATTTCGGCGACCGTAAGATCTTAACCGTTCAGGTTAAAATCTTATCTAAGAAGCTGCAGAACCGACTGAGGTCTTACGTTAGCCTGAGCAAGCATTGCTGTTCCCGACTGAACCAGAATCTGGTTTTTAGTGAACGCAACTGTTTCCTCCGCCATATCTGTATCCCTGATTCTCGACTCTGAAGCCTGGATGTTTTCGTAAGCAACCATCAGACCTTTGGAAGCGTGTTCCAATCTGTTAAAGTATGCTCCAAGATTCGCTCTTTGTTTGTTGATTTTCATCAGAGCGTCGTCCAGTACCCCGATAGAGTCATTAGCAAATTCAGCAGTAGACAACGTCAGGAGAGAACCATCCGCCTTGATCAAATTGAGAGATTTCGCCGTCATAGTTGCGATATACACTCTTTCTCTTTGGTGTTGGTTCGGTCCGATATGGAACCACATAGAAGAAGTTCTAGAACCTCTTGCAAAGTCCCCCTGAAGGAGAGCCATCTTGTTGAATTCTGCCTGAGAAGCGATACGATCAATCTCGTCTACAAGCTGAGAAACCTCTACCTGAATCATCTGGCGATCTTCTGCGCTGTAGATTCCGTTAGAAGACTGAATAGCAAGAACCCTGATTCTTTGGATGATATCATTAGTTTCCTGTAAATATCCTTCCGTAGTCTGGATCAAAGACATGCCGTCTTCAGTGTTTCTCTCAGCTTGTCTGAGACCTTTCACTTGCGTTCTCATTTTTTCAGAAACGGCAAGACCGGAAGCATCGTCTCCAGCGCGGTTGATACGCATACCGGAAGAAAGAGTTTCCATATTCTTCGCTACTTCGTTATTCTGAAACTTCAGAACGCGATGGGAATTGATCGCGGCTAAGTTGTGATTAATGATCATGGGTTTCCTCCTTGAAACTGATCATGACTCCGGCATCCGTGCCCGAGCCCCTTGTGAGTTTGGTTTTGGCCAAATATTTTTATTTATATCGAAAGGATTCAAAGAATCGAATTTGCATTCGAATCCATTTCCTTCCTTCACTATCTTCGGTGATTCGGTCTTCTGGATTAAGTTTAGGATAAGTGGGGATTTTCTTTAAAAATCGTCGTTTTTCGATAATTTAAATAGAAAACGGCAGTTTTTTAGGAATTCAAATTTTATACTTTTTTTTTGAAAAAATTGATTCTTTTTTGAGCTAATCTTAAATTCGATCGATTTCAAAATTTCCGTAAGTATTTTTTATTTTCGAATCGACTTTTTCTAAAAAGAGCAAGCTTTTAAGGAATCTATTTGTGAAATATTACTTCAAATTTAGACTTTACAGCTAAACTTTGAAACGATGGGAGTTCCCACATTTTAAAGGACATAATAAGCAAGAATTTTACGCAGACTGTGGTGACAAAAGTAGTAGTTAAGAAGTTCAAGATATGTTTTCTTTCGAGTGACAAATATTGTTGCAGAGAAAGTTCAATTGCAGTTTAATTCGACCTCAAAGCAGCAAATCTCTTTTTGATACAAAGAATAGAATGAAAGCATATTCCCGTTGTCGAATTTGTGGGTTTGACCCTGGGTATTTTCCTTGGGGTGCGGATGGGAAATCTCCGGATTTCACATTTTGTCCTTGCTGTGGATGCGAGTTTGGATATCAAGACAGCTCACTTGCAGGAATAAAGAACTGGCGAAAGAAATGGGAACAGCGGGGATACGCCTGGGATGAACCTGGCCAAAGGCCGGAGAATTGGGATCTCGAGCAACAACTAGCATCAATCGCAAATGAATTTCTCTGAATCGATCCCGCAAATTTAATCCTTAATAGAATGAGACAATGCAGGAACGATCGCCTTTCCGGCCTGAAAGTGCATTTTATATTGCTCCTCCTCGATCATAGCCTTCATCCAAATAGTTTTTCACCCAGCAGGGCTTGTCCAGAAACTTGAAAATGTAGGAACTCTTATGCTTTTAAACGATCAGAAAAAGCATATCAAAAGCCTAAAGAATCGCCAAAGAGACAAAATCTGTGGGAACTTCTGCAAATTTTCTTTCAGCTTTTGGAACAAACACTCAGCAAAAATTCTCGACTCGGATTGCCTCGAATCCTTCGGATGGATTCATGATTATAGACTATTCTCCTAGGAAAGTTAGGCCTTGGTTGTTATCGACGGCGTCTTTTACTACGGAATAAAATTCCTTCAAAATAAACATTCTACTTTCGTCTTTTTCGGAAGTCATCGCCTCCTTTATGAATCCACAAGAGGAATGAGTACACTGGCGAGTGGTTGTCTGTTTCGGTCGAGCAGTACAAAACTGCGCTTCACAATGGCCGTAGCGGCGACTGGTAGATCGTCCTCAATATAGAGTGGTCCTGGTTTGTGAGCTACAATGATTTCACCAATTTGCTTGCCTTCATAAGAAAATCGAGTCATAACGCTCGTTGATTTATAAACGGCGACTAACCACACATCACAAACAATGCCTGTTTTTCTGTCAATTTTTCTGAGCTTGTCGAACAGGTGCGCACATGGCGGACTCTGCGTACCGATATGTCCCAGTACGTCCCGCAACTCGACGTTATCCCATCCAGTCTCCAATCGTATATGCTCAAGAGCTTCCAATACCAAGTTTGAAACCCAAAGGTAGTCGTGAACTTTTAAACGAACTAGACTAATGTCGCAAGCTTCAGTGACCTCGCAGACGTTGAGCGCTACCGAGACGTCACCATGCCATTCTTGCGCTATGGAATGGTCAGCAATAGACACGGCTATCTTCCTAAAAGGTGCAGACACATTCCTTTCTCGAAGCCAGAGACGAATTGCTTCGAATACAGGAAAGAGAGCTTCATTGCAAGATTTTTGTTCAATTTGAGCCAGCCCCGCAGGTCGTACATATATTTGGAAGTCTATGAGGCGCATGCTCTGTAAATTTATTTCTAATTGATTGCAAAAGTCGGATTAGACAATCATAAAAAATAGTTTCTTGATCCAGTTTTTATCTCTTTTTTAGAACCTTGAAAACTTCAGAGATTCAAATCCAATAGAAAAAAGCCCTACTCTTTCGAGTTAGGGCTACAAACAAAAAACATAAAATTAATCTTACTTTTCTAATTTCATTTTTAAGAAGATTTGATCTCCCCCTGAGATCCAAAAGAATACCAATTGATCTTTCGGGTAAAATGCATTAAAAGCGCTAAAAACACAAATACCACAACGGAACCTATGAGCAAGGCGTAGTCTTCGGAAGATAAAATTATATACAAGAAAGAATATAAACCGAAATAAAATCCTCCAGCAATAAATCCCCTCTTTTTACTTTGTAAAATGGAAGTCGCATAATAAAATATGAGACCGGAAACCGCAAGAGATGCAATCGCGTAAGATATTATAAAACCTAAATGTTCCGACAAAGATAAGTTTAAAATGTAAAATACAACCATCACAAACCCAATCATCAGATATTGAAATGGATGAAGAATCTTTCCTCCAAAAATTTCTAATAAAAAGAAAAGAGCAAAACTAGCCGCAATCAATAAAATCGCGTATTTAATAGATCTTTCTAATTTTAGATAATGGTCCACAGGAACGATCAACCGAACTCCAAGCCCAGAAGATAAAATAGTACCCAAAGTTGAATGTTCCTCGGAAGAAATTACTTGTGGATAATTTCTAGAAAAATAAGAAGATTCCCAAGTTGCTTGAAATCCATTTTCAGAAATACTTCTTTCTTTTGGTAAAAAACTTCCCTCAAAGGACGGATCTTTCCAATTCGAAGAAATTTGAATCTTAGTTTCTTTACCCAGAGGAATTAAACCCATAGAATCAGAACCTTGAGTTGGAATTTGAATTTGAAACGTAAGTGGAAACTTAAAATCCAAAAGATTCATTTTAGAATGTAATCCAGATGTAAAATGTTCGGAAGAAGAACCCGGTTGAAACGTTTTTTCTTTTTCAGCTAAAAACAATTTAACGTCATTTCCAATTCCTTTTGCGTCATTGACAACAACGATCATTTTTGATTCCGCCCAGAAAATTTTTTTTGTATTCATTGGAAAATCAGAAACAGACGGTTGTTTAAAATTTCCTTGGAACTTTACATTTCCATGATATAAAACCGCTTCATAAATTCCTCTCTTTCTCTTTTCTGCTTTTAAATCCGTTTCTAAGTTGAGTTTTTCCGGAAGAAAATACATTTCTTCAACTACTTCTACTTGAGTACGAATTTGCTTTCTATTTCGATCTTGATTTACTCCTTCCCAAATTGCTGGATCTTCCTTTACTTCTTCTCGGATTATTTGATAAGGAATTACTAAAAAAGGGCCGGCCATCTCCTGCTTACCACCCCATTTGGAACTCATTTCTCCTACCGCTTCTCCAGCTCTTTCCTGTCTTTCAAAAACTAACGAACCGACCAAGTTGATCGGAATTAATAACAAACCAAGCATTATTCCTAAAATTAAAATCCTAAGACTTACGGACGATTGAATTTTAAACATATTATTTTCTCCAATAATTAATCCGCGCATCCGTCTTCGTGCGTTCGGTATAATTGTTCCCACCATTTCATCTTTTCTTCCTTGTTCAAAATATTACTCTTACTCAAACGCACTTTTTCTACTAAGACTCTTTCTCGACCTTCCCAGGCCATATAAGTCGGGATTAAAAGTCCGATCAAAAGTATGAAAAAGAACAACACTTTAGCACTTACAAAAGATTGAATATTCAACATATACTACATACTCCTTGTTCTAAGAGTATGTAACATAAAAGTGAGAAACTTATGTGCGAATTGTGAGGATTGTGTGAGGATTTTAGAACTTATACTTACTGATCTTTATGATAAAATGGTCTGGATTTTAAGAGAAATCCAATGTTTAGACAAAAAATTTGCCGTAAAATCCGTAGTTAAAGTAAATTCGGTATAACGCGAAAGGGATCGATGCGAGGGAACTTTAACAAAACGCTTTCCTGAATGCTGATCCTTAGAGAGGCATTCGCTGAGTTTCTAAGAATCGCATTTTATATTGAAATTTAAGACAAAAAATCGTATTACGTTTTCTTTATACAATTTATTGACCAGAACTAAAGAGCCCAGTTCGGCTTGTCTGTGGCAAGTCGGATTCGCCCCCGGTTTTCTTCGCCCTCACGTTAGTTAAAACCTGTTTTATTATTGTAAAATTGTTTTGAAACAAATCCGAGCGACTACACCTATTGAAGTTCCGTTTTTTACTTCCAAGTCTGCATCGTGTAATTTTGCAATCTCTCTTACAAATGCCAAACCCAATCCAGAACTTTTACGACCAGTATCAGGACGAGGCAAAGAATAGAACTTCTCAAAAATTCTTTCTAAAGCATAGGACGGAATTCCTGGACCGGAATCTTCTACTTCTAAAAAAGGAAATCCGTTTTCTCTACCACAACGAACCGTAATTTCAGAATCTGAGTTTGAAAAATCCAATGCGTTCTGAATTAAATTTCTAAGAGCCATTCCTAAAAAGAAAAAATTCCCTTCCACATATACAGTTTCGGTTAACTCTTTCAGTTTTATTTTTTTCCGAACTGCTTCCGAAATAAAAGAAACAATCGTTTCTCGAACCACGTCTTGTAAATTGAGATTCGGAGTTTTTTCTAACTGAGATTGATTTTCCAAAGAACTGAGTTCTAAAAGTTTTTCTAAAATGATTTGGATCCTTTTTCCTTCTAATTGAATATTAGAAATTAAAGATTCTAAACGATTCGGATTTTCGATAATCAACTCGGAAGAAGCGAGCAAAGAAGAAAGTGGACTTTTAATTTCATGTGTCATAGATTGTACATAATTTTCCACGTATTCTTTTCCCGCAAGTTCCCGAAACAATCGGTCCATTTCTTCTCCCAATCCTCTAATTTCGGGCACACTAATTTTTGGAAAAGGGACCCGTTTTTGCAATCTTAGAGCCGAAACATATTCGGATAGTTTTCGAATTGGTGAAAACAAAAAATATAAAATGCTAATAAACAAAATGATTATAGAAAGTGCTACATACAAACTTAAATTCCAAAATTTTTTTCGAGTGGATTCTATAAAAGGGATCAAACTTTTTTTGGGTTTGATCACAGTAAGTACACCGATTATTTTTCCAGAATTTCGAATTGGTGCGGCTATAAATAATCCTTTTTCGGAACCAAATAACAAACTCGATCTGGCTCCGTATTTTCCTTGTAAGGTGAGATATACGTCGTTCTTTTTAGAATAGTCCTGTCCTTTTTTTAGTTTTTCCGAATCATAGATCACAATTCCACGTTCATCTGTGACATACAGTTGCAAATCCATTTTCTTTTTAGTAATTTCAAAAATTTTAGAATTCAAATCCCTCTTCGTTGCAGTTTGCATCATAGTAGAAAGAATCCGTTCGCTTACTTTTTCTAAAGATTCATTTTTTTGGGAAAGTTCCCTTTCTAATAAAGAAGCCAAAAGATGAGCAATATCGTTCAAAGATTCTTCCACTGCTTCCATATAACGCGGTCGAATCGAATCTTCGATTTTATCTACAAAATAATAATAACCGAGTAAGAAGGCAAAAAAAAACCGATTACAATTCTAACCCAAAGACTCATAACGTTTCCTTCAATCCGTATCCTTGACCCCGTTTCGTTTCAATCGGATCTAAGTCAGGTCGAATTTCCTTTAATCGAAAACGAATGTTTTTAATCACCGTGTCTACGGCACGGTCGAAACTTTCTTCCGGTTCCGTCCAAACTCGATCCATAATTTCTTCCCTTGTAAAAATTTTTCCAGGTCGTTTTAAAAATAACAATAACGTTCTATACTCATACGGAGTAAGAGATAAAGACTTACCGTAATAATAGATAACTTTACGATCTTCATCCATGAGAAACTCTGTTTTTTTCTCTTCGGAGTTTCCATCGTATCTTCTTAAAACCGCTTTGATCCTTGCGACTAATTCTCTAGGACTAAACGGTTTTACCATATAATCGTCTGCGCCTAATTCTAAACCAAGAACCCGGTCTAGTTCCGATTCTCTGGCGGTAAGTAAAATGACTGGAATAGAATTTTTTTTTCTAAGCTCTTTCAAAATTTCAAAACCACTTGCATCCGGAAGTCCCACATCCAATACCAATAAATCTGGAGATTCCTTCAAAAAAGAAATACATTCTTTACCAGTCATCGCGTAGATCATCTTAAAACCTTCCGATTCTAAAACGATTTGAATCGTATCTCGAATTCCAGGTTCGTCTTCTGTGAGTAGAATTGTACGCATCCATGAAAATAAAAAACCAATCTCATTTTTAGGAAAAGAATATTTTTACTGGATCCAAAACTTTGGAATTTTTTTCAGTTAGAAACGAAATCGGTTTGCATAAGTCGCTTCTCGAAAGATACTTTGCGATTGTTTTCAAAATTTAATTTTATGATGAATCATACTAAAACCAAACAAGAAACCCAAGACCTTTTCGAACTCTACAGACAAATGCTACTCATTCGTCGTTTTGAAGAAGGAGCCGCAAAATCTTATAGCACCGGAAAAATAGGTGGATTCTGCCATCTTTATATCGGCCAAGAAGCGGTAGGAGTTGGTTCGATCGCAGCCCTAAAAGAACAAGACTATATCGTTTCGACTTACAGAGATCACGGTCACGCTCTGGCAAGAGGTTTGGATCCAAAGGCACTTATGGCGGAACTTTTCGGTAAAAGAACCGGAATCTCTCAAGGTTACGGAGGTTCAATGCACTTCTTTGATAAGAACAAACGATTTATGGGAGGACACGGAATTGTAGGAGGTCATATCTCTCTCGCAGCAGGAATCGCTTATGCTTCTAAATACAAAAACGAAAACTCCGTCACAATTTGTTTTTTCGGAGAAGGAGCTGCAAACATAGGCTCTTTTCATGAAGGAATGAATTTGGCTGCAATCTGGAAACTTCCTCTTGTTATGATCTGTGAGAACAATCACTACGCAATGGGAACTCCCGAATATCGCGCGTTATCCGTAAAAGACGTTTCGGTTCGTGCAACTGCATACGACATTGCAAGAGATCATATCGAAGGAGACGAAGTTCGGAAAGTGAGAGATCATGTAAGCGTCGCAGTAGAACGCGCTCGAAGAGGAGAAGGTCCTACTCTGATGGAAATTTCCACGTATCGTTTCCGTGGACATTCTATGTCCGATCCAGCAAAGTATAGAACCAAGGAAGAATTAGATCGTTATAAAAAAAGTGATCCACTTTTAAAGGCAAAGGAAGACCTTCTTCATTCCGAGTGGAAAGAAGAAGAATTAGAAAAACTAGATATAGACATTCAAACTCAAGTAGAAGAATCGATCGTATTTGCAGATAAAAGCGAAGAACCACCTTTAGGTTGCTTGTATAAACACGTCTATGCGGAGGATGTCTAATGGCAATTCTTACTTATAGAGAAGCTCTGAATCGGGCCATGTGCGAAGAAATGGACAAAGATCCCAATATATTTCTCATGGGAGAAGAAGTGGGGCACTACGATGGAGCGTATAAAGTCTCCCAAGGAATGCTTTCTAAATACGGAGAAAAAAGAGTCATAGACACTCCCATTTCTGAAAACGGTTTTGCGGGAGTTGGAATCGGTGCCGCTATGGTGGGCTTACGCCCTATCATAGAATTTATGACTTGGAATTTTTCTTTAGTCGCTATCGATCAGATCATCAACTCCGCTGCCAAGATGAATTATATGAGCGCGGGACAGTTTCCGATTCCGATTGTGTTTAGGGGCGCGGGGGGTGCGGGCGGAAGGCTCGCTGCTCAACATTCTCAGTCTTTTGAAAGTTGGTATGCACACATTCCAGGTCTAAAAGTAATCGCTCCTTATACTCCCGCAGACGCCTGTGGACTTTTAAAAACCGCCATTCGAGACAATAATCCTACCATCTTTATCGAAAGTGAAGTGTTATACGGAGCCAAAGGGGAAGTTCCCGATCAGGAATTTTGGATTCCTTTTGGTAAAGCAGACATCAAAAGAAAAGGATCTGATATAACGATTGTTAGTTGGTCTAGAGCCTTGATGTATGTTTTACCGGCGGCCGAAAAACTTTCTCAAGAAGGAATTTCCGTAGAGGTTTTGGATCTTCGTTCCATCCGACCTTTGGACGAAGAGACGATCTATTCTTCCATTCGTAAAACGAACCGTGCATTGATAGTAGAAGAAGGTTGGGAAGTAGCCGGATTCGGTTCTCAAATCGCTTATTTAATCCAGAAAAATTCTTTTGACGATCTAGACGCTCCTGTAGAAAGAATCACTCAAGAAGACGTTCCTATGCCTTATGCGGCGAACTTGGAAAAAGCTTCTTTACCCAGCGAAGAAAAAATTATTTCTAAGGTTCGAGAAATGCTCGAATAACACAAACAAGGAATATTCAAAATGGCTAAAATTGCAGAAATGACTCAACTCAGTCCTACGATGGCAGAAGGCAAAATAGTCCGTTGGATCAAACAAAAAGGAGATCCGGTTTCTCCGGGCGAAATCATAGCGGAAGTGGAAACAGATAAGGCAGTGATGGAAATGGAGGCCTTTGAAACCGGAACACTTTTGGAAATTTTAGCTCCGGAAGGGACACTCCTTCCAGTAGGAGCACCGGTTGCAATCATAGGAAAACAAGGAGAAGACATTTCTACGTTAGTTGAAACTGCAAAAAAATCCATTCCAGCGAAAAAAGAAAGTTCGACTGCACAAGGCCAGGCCCCAACTTCCGCACAAAGCGCAACCTCGCAGTCTTCCACAACTTCACAAAGTGATACGACAAAATCTTCCTCCTCTTCTTCTAAATTTACAATTGAAGAACAAAGTGAAGTATCTACACAGAGTCCTGCTTTTTCAAAAGAACAAACTATTTCTTATAAACATGGATCTCAAGAAACACAAACCAACAGGTCCGGTCCGATTAAGATATCTCCTTTAGCAAAAAACCTGGCGCTTCAAAAAGGAGTGGATCTAGGCGAAGTAACCGGCTCCGGTCCGGGAGGAAGAATTATCAAAAGAGACGTTCTTTCTTATCAAGAATCCGGAGGTGGTAAAAAAAGCTCTTTTGTTAAGCGACAAGATCGTAAGTTGGAATTGACTGGAATGCGAAAAACGATTGCGTCTCGTCTTTCACACTCTACTTCCACGATTCCTCATTTTTACCTTACTTTAGAACTGGACGCAAATCCGTTAGACTCTCTTAGAAATTCGTACAATCAAGATCTAAAGTTAGAAGGTTCTTCAAAGATCAGTCTAAACGATCTCATTATCAAAGCCTGTTCGCTTTCCTTAAAGGAGGTTCCTGAAGTAAATTCTTCCTGGAGGGAAGATCATATCTTAGAACATGGTAGAATCGACATAGGAATTGCAGTTTCCATAGAAGGAGGTCTCATTACGCCCTATGTTCGAAATGCGGATCAAAAATCGGTGAGTGAAATCAGTCTTGAAATAAAAGAACTTGCTTCCCGCGCAAGAGAAAGAAAACTCAAACCCGGAGAATACACCGACGGAACGTTTACAGTCTCTAATTTAGGAATGTTTGGAATTTCTTCTTTTACGGCAGTTATCAATGAACCAGAAGCAGCAATTCTTGCCGTAGGTGCCCTAGTACAAAAACCAGTCATCAAAGAAGGAAACATAGTAGCAGGAAAAACATTAAACGTTACTCTTTCTTGCGATCATAGAATTGTGGACGGCGCGACTGGGGCCAGATTTCTTTCTTCCTTTCGGGAATTTACGGAACATCCAATTCGCCTACTTACAGGCTAAGGATTTTATTTTTGTGGAAAAAAAATCAGAACCCACTTCCAGAAAAGAAAAAATTAGAAAATCGGCACTACTACTTCTCTCTTTAAATAAAGAAGACGCCGCCAAAGTATTATCTAAGTTAGACGATTCTATGATCGAAGAAATCGTTCTGGAAATGGCTCAGATCAAATCGATTTCTAAAAAAGAAAAAGAAGAAGTTCTTTTAGAATTTAAAAACTCAGTCCTTCCAGACGAAGGAGAAATCAAAGGTGGAATAGACGCAGCCAGAGAAATTCTTAGACAGTCTTTGGGAAAAGAAAAAGCCGAAAATATATTGGGAAAGCTTTCTCGCAAGGACATAGAGGATGATTTTTCATTTTTAAGCGAAGCAGAACCGGGAGTTCTCGCAAGTCTTTTACAACACGAATCTCCACAAACAATCGCCGTCACACTTGCTTTTATGACTCCTAAAAAAGCGGCTGACATCCTAAAATTTTTTCCAGGGGAATTACAAGCCGGTGTCGCCTATCGTTTGGCGAACACTACAAAAACACATCCAGACGCAATTAAAGAAATCGCAAGAGTACTTAAGAAAAAATACGAACAAAGAGATCGTTCCGAATACAGCGAAGCCGGAGGTGCGGAAGCGCTCGCAAACATACTCAACCACATGGATAAATCGCAGGAGGAAAATATCCTCAAAGAGTTGGAAGCAAATTCTCCAGAACTAGCAAAACAAGTCAAAGAAAAGTTATACACCTTTGAAGACGTCCTAGGTTTGGACCAAAAAGAAATGAGAATTTTAATCAATCGTATAGGTGACGACAATTGTTTAAGTATGGCTTTGCGAGGAGCCGGAGACGAACTCAGAAACCATTTCTTGAGCGCGATGTCTCGTAATCGTGCTACGGAAATTCTGGATATGATGGAAATTAGAGGAAAACTAACGTTACGCGAAATAGGAGACGCAAGAAACATTATAGTCAATTTAGTGCGCGAGTTGGAAGAAGAAGGAACCATCTTTGTCAAAAAAGACGGTGAGGAATATATTTAGATGATTATATTTTACTAGGAGTTTGTCCCCAGACCTTAAAATAAATCATTTTTGAACCTTCAATAAAATGTAATAATTCCTACAAAAACCGCGAATGAATGATTTACAGTTTTTTTACTAATCTCATAAAATTTAAAAATCCTTTATTTATCTCAAAATAAATTTAGTAAATTTTCGGAAGAAATTTTACAATTGCAAAATTTAGAATGGTTAGATTTGAACGAAAATCAACTTAAAGAGCTACCTGAAAGTTTAGGACAACTTCAAAATTTGAATATTCTTTATTTATTAGGTAACGAATTGAAAGTTCTACCTTCCAGTTTTTCAAAACTTCAATCCTTAAAATCTTTAAATTTAAATTACAATCGTTTCCAAGTTTTTCCCAAAGAACTAATTTCCTTGAAGAATCTGGAAACTTTAGAACTGACCGGAAATCAACTTACATTTCTTCCAAAAGAAATTGGAGAGCTTCAAAATCTAAAAGAATTACATTTGCAAGGCACTAACTCTTTTTCTGAAAAAGAGAAAGAAAAAATTCAAGAACTTCTACCAAAATGCAAAATTTATTTTGAATGACTCTTTCGTATTTCTTACAACTTTTATTTTTTAGAATATTTACTTTTATGAATAAACCTTACATTCTTCTAAAGCCGTAATCGAATTTAAGTAAATTTTATAAAGCCGATCTATTTGTTTTAAATCTTAAAGTAATATGAGTTTAATGAAACTAATCTAACGTGCCGTCTTCTTCACGACTTATCGTCTGGAATTTGCGTCGCATTTTTATACCTCTTAAAAAAGTCCAAATGATTTGGGTCGAAAACTTCGAGCCCTAATTTAACGTGAATTCCGTAGGGATCAATTCGGGGGAAACTACAGCAAAACGCTCTCTCAAACTAAAGCAGTCTCGCTTTTTAAACTCAATGGATCACGTTCTAAATTGAATCTAAAAACGATTGTTGTATTATGTTTCCTGTATGCAATTTATTCGGAGCTAAAGAGCCCGGTCTATGGCAAGCCGGATTTGCTCCGGTTTTCTTACGTTAATTTATGTTAGTTGTAGATTGATTTTAAAAAAAGAAAATTTTCGGAGCTGACGGGACTCGAACCCGCGACATCCTGCGTGACAGGCAGGCACTCTAACCAGCTGAGCTACAGCTCCTTATGCTTAGTTACTTTTTCAAAAGAGCTTCTCCGGTCAATCGATTTTGATTTAACGGATTCGAAAAATTCTATTCTGAAAATCCATTCTTTCATTTACTGGAATACAAAATTTCACATTTAAAAATATTGGAACCCAATCCAGATGATCGTTCAGGAAAAAAAACCTCAAGAACTCTTAGAAGATCGTATCTTTACAGTTTCCAATTTTCTTTCCGTTAGTAGAGTTTTTCTTTTACCCTTTTTTATTACCTTCACTAAAACGTATATATCCTCTCCAAATAAAACCGAGTTTTTATTATATGCAATTTTAACTTGTATCTTAGCTGTTTTAACTGATTATTTGGATGGTTTTCTAGCAAGACTACTTCATCAAGAATCCGTATTAGGCAGATATTTAGATCCTATATGTGATAAAATCGTTACAATCGGTGGACTTTCTGTCATCGTCCACTATTTCCGATTTCCAATTTGGATACTGATCGCCTATATCATAAGAGAAATTTTAGGAGTTTGGTTGGGAAGTTTTCTTTATCTCAAACGAGGAATACAAGGAAAACCGAATTGGTGGGGAAAGTTCGGAGTCGGACTCGTAGCAATCACCGTCCTTTGGTACATGTGCATCCCACTCATAGAATTTAGAATTCGAAGTGAAAGTATTCTAAAACATCCTGAAATTTCCGGTTATATCTTAGTCTTAATTCTTTGTATTGGAATTTTTGCTTATTCCAAACGTTATTGGAATATTGTATTTCATCCGGAAAAAATCCAGATTGATCCGGATGATAAAAAGACTCGCAAGAAATACGAACTAGTCTGAATGTAAGTTCCTTGACTCCTAGGCTTTCTCTCCCATTCTGTCATTGCAAACCCGCTCGGGTGGTGGAATTGGTAGACACGCAAGCTTGAGGTGCTTGTGCCGTTTAGGTGTAGGGGTTCGAGTCCCCTCTCGAGCAAAATCCAATCATTTAAATAAAAAATTAGGACTCGAAGCGAAGCTTTGGTAAAGCATTTCGAACGACCTTATAAGCGAAGTAAATGCTTCCAAGACTTTTTCTACGAATTCAAATCTATTCAATTTTTCTATAAAAATAAAATGTGGGAACTCTTACAAATTTAGATCTTATAGTAAACTCTGACTTTCCCTCAGTTGATCCGTGAAATAATATTTAGTCGTGAATTCGGTATAACGTGAAAGGGATCGATGCAGAAAAACTTTAGCAGAACGCTCTCTATCATAACCAACCCCACAAGTATTTGGATCTCAATAGAGTTGTTGAAAAATGAATTCTCCATCTGTTTCTATTTCATGGAAACGAGCAATTGAAGTAGTTTTGTTAAACTGAACTATGGAATTTTTCAGCAACTCTAATATAAATCTGTGGGAATTACGACAAATCCTCTGTAAAATTTAGTTCCCACAACGCGATCCGTAGAGAGCGTTGTGCTTTAGTTTTCCCTATTTTTGGGTGGGGGTAACTCAATGAATTGCTTCCCATGGGTCGCAATTCAGGTGGAGAAGTTCGGAAGACTTTTTCTCTATCAGAAAAACATACTTTTTGCAAGTAAAAAGACTCATTCTTGTCGGAACACTTGAAAAATGTGCGTTTTTGAGCCCACAACGCGATCCGTAGAGAGCGTTGTGTTGAGTTTCCAACGCTTTCGCAAAAAGCGTTTTGCTGAGTTCAATTTTGATTCTAAAATCCTATTCAACTTGTGGGGTTGGTTATGGCTCTCTATGGATCGCGTTAACTCAGTAAAACTCTCTCTATGGATCGCGTTTTAGGTCGTTCGACGGATTTTGGACAAACTCTTAGATTCAATTTACTTTCTTGGAAAAATTCTATCATAAGAAAAGCCTTTCAAAAAAATGAAAAAAACGCTGATTCTAAAAAAAAGGAAACAAAACGTATGCTTTTCGAAATCACAATCCAACAATTTACTAAAATGCTCCATCAACTAAAACTACTTTTAGAAAAAGGAGTCTCCTACTCTGAAACTAAAAAATTCGACGTGGAAGTTCTTTTAAATTCCAGACTAGCACCAGACCAATTTCATTTCATTAAACAAATTCAAATCGTATGTGATACTGCAAAATTAGGAGTTTCTCGCCTAACAGGAAAAGACGCGCCGAAACATGAAGACCAAGAAAAAACGTTATCAGAATTACAAACAAGAATCGATTCCACGTTAAATTACCTTTCAACGTTCACGGAAAAAGATTTCTCAGAAGCAAACGATAGAAAAGTCTCCAATCCTCGCTGGGAAGGGAAATATTTAACTGGAAAAGAATTTGCAATTCAACATTTGATTCCTAATTTCTATTTTCATATTACCACCGCTTATTCGATTCTGCGTCATAATGGCGTAGATATAGGAAAGAAAAACTATCTAGGTGAAATGCCTTTCAAAAGTTAAAACAATCGCGGAGGAGTTTTCTGAAATTTCTTTTTAATAAAATATTTAAAAATCAAAATTTTTGGATCGGAATTCTATTGTTTTCATTGAATGTTTGCGGTTCGTCCTCTCAAGAATCGCAAACTACTACTCCCAAACAAAAAACAAATCAGAATGGTATTCCCGTTTTAATTTATCATGAAATTGTAATTCATTCCGCAAAAGAACCCGGGGAAACTGTAATTACATTAGAAAAATTTGAAGAACAAATGAAGTATCTTTTTTCCCAAGGATACAATCCGATCACCATGAAAGATCTTCTACTTTATATTGAACAAGGAAAGGTTTTACCCGATAAATCTATAGTTTTAAATTTTGACGACGGCTGGAAGAACGTTTTAAATGCAGTTCCGGTACTCAATCGATATTCCTTTCCGGCTTCTTTTTGGATCATAGCCGGACCGAAAGGAATCGGTAACGGAGAATATTTAGAATGGTCTGATATTCAAGAACTTGCAAAAAATCCAAGATTTGAAATCGGTTCTCATACATACAGTCATCCCTGGAATCCAAAAGATAACTTGGTGACCTGGGTGGACAATCGTGTTCCTGGAAAGAGCGAAAAAGATGCACTCTTTGAACTGAAGGAATCCAAAAAAATCTTAGAATCTAAATTAGGCATTTCCATAGATTATCTAGCTTGGCCCTGCGGTTGGTATAATGATAAACTCATCCAACTAGCACAACAATCAGGTTATAAATTAATACTCACAACCGAAGACGGAGCCAATCTACCAGGAGAAAATCCATTTAAAATCAAACGAGTTTTTATAGACGGGAAATGCGGCCTAACGTCATTTATAGAACAATTGAAAAATCCTAGATCTATCGTCTGCCAGAAATCCCAAAAGCCTACACGAGGAAACTCCCCCTATTCGTATTAAAATTTTTCACGTTTTTTTTTATTAAAATTCTATTTTCATTCGGAAATATCGAACCGTTTTGGAAGATCTACTTTCCAACTAAGGCAAAATAGTTTATCAACGTGACACTTACTTTCAGATACTTTGAAATCAATTTTTCCCTATAGAATCAAGTATTATGATTCCATTAAGAAAGTATAGTTCCGTTTATAGTAAAGTTTAAGTATATCTAAATGAAAACCAATCCAGCTTCCGTAACGGAATCGACACATTTAAAGAACAAACAGTATTGTCAGAACCAAATTCGAATTACAAAAATTTTTCTTTTTTTAACGATCATAGCCTGCGCTTTTGCGTGTTTAGAGATGTTCAAAGTTTTTTGGGAACAACTTCTCGATCACAGATCCTTCGCGGCGATAGGACAAATTGCATTTTTTATTATCATAGTTTTATTGACCTACGGCAACTTCGTTTATCAATTTACTCGTTTAGGTTATTTCCAAAGACTTTTGAAACATTCCTCTCCGGATCAAGAGGAATTGGAAAAAATCTATAAACAAGACTGTCCTCCTTTAGCAATTCTAATTCCTTCCTACAAAGAAGAATTAGATATAGTTCGAGAAACACTTCTTTCTGCGGCTCTTCAAGATTATCCGAACCGAAGAGTTGTATTACTGATTGATGATCCACCCGAGCCTAAAAGTTATGCGGCCTTTGAGTCCCTCCAAAAGATGAGAAATTTACCAAATTCTCTTCAAAAAGAATTTAACGAAGCTGCTTATCCTTTTCTTCAGGCAAAAAAAGAATATTTAGAACGTAAAAATTCAAATAAATCCAAACCTCAGAAAGAAACAAAACTTCTAATTCAACTCTATAAAAACGCATCTCTTTGGTTTCAAAATCGTATGAACGAATATGACGATTCTACAACCCGAAAGGAACTTCCGAAACATACTCGAACTTTTATGAGAAATTCTTTTTTTAAAGAATGGTGTAATCTACATTCAGAAAGAATTTCCGAATTAGAATTTCTTTTAACAAAAGGTGGAGCAGATTCTTATAGGATCGAAAAGGAATTCAATCGTCTAGTTTCCCTATTTAACGTGAACTTTTCCACCTTTGAAAGAAAAAAATACGTAAACCTTTCTCATCTTCCCAACAAAGCAATGAACCTCAACAGTTATATCTATCTTTTAGGAAAAAGATGGGTAGAAAGAAAGGATTCTAAAGGAATTTTTTTAGAAGAGTCTCAAAATGATTCTTCATTTGAAATTCCTAATGCGGATTTTTTAATTACCTTAGACGCAGACAGTGTGCTTCTTCCAGATTATATTCTAAAATTATCATATGTTATGGAAACTCCCGGAAACGAAAGAATCGCAGTAGCACAAACTCCTTACAGTTCTTTTCCGGGAACGTCTAACGTGTTGGAAAAAATAGCCGGGGCGACCACAGACATTCAATATCAGATCCATCAAGGATTTACCAGTTTTGGAGCGACGTTTTGGGTAGGTGCAAACGCAATGCTTCGTTACAAAGCGCTTCTGGATATTCAAACCTTCCACGAAGAAAGAGGTTTTCAAATTCATAAGTACATCCAAGACAACACCGTCATAGAAGACACCGAATCTAGTATCGATCTTTTAGATGTGGATTGGAATCTTTATAATTATCCAGAAAGACTCGCCTACAGCGCAACCCCACCCGATTTCGGTTCCCTCTTAATTCAAAGAAGAAGATGGGCCAATGGGGGACTGATCATTCTTCCTAAATTATTGCGTCATGTATTTAAATGGCCGTGGAGTTTTGCAAAGTTTATAGAAGCGTTCTTTAGAGTTCACTATCTTGGTTCGATTGCGGCGGTGAACATTGGTCTTGTCATTCTTATGGGAAGTCCCTTAGGCGAAGGAGTGGAAACGTATTGGATCGCAATTTCCTCTTTACCGTATTTTATTTTATACGGAATGGATTTGGTAAGAATGGGATATAAATGGATCGATCTGATTCAAATCTATTCTCTCAATCTGCTTTTGATTCCTGTAAACTTAGCAGGAGTTTTTATGTCGATCAATCAGGCGATTACTGGAAAACAAATTCCATTCAGCAGAACCCCAAAAGTAATCGGCAGAACTTCTATGCCTTCTCTTTATATAGTGGCAGAGTTTTCTCTTTTAGCTCAGTTGTTATTTGGATTTATCACAAATTATATGTATCACAACTGGATCTATTCGATCTACAACTTAGGAAACGCCATTCTTTTAGGTTATGCGATTTTTAAATTTATAGGACTGAGATCGTGTTGGGAAGACATTCTTCTTTCTATAAACAGACCTCCGACGGAAACGGTGACTCATTGGGTAGAACAAAGAGTTGCGATCGATCTGGAAGGGACCAAGGATCTACAAGAAAGATAATATCCTAATTTCCTCTTGTAATTTCGTTCCTGGAAAAAACTCTCGTTCTATGTCTGTAAATCCAGGACCGGTATCCGTACAAGAAGTTTTATACAAGGCGCGGCTATTTTTTTCCGGATTTTTTCTGGCTTTGATTTCAATCCTAGGATTGATTTTTTCAAGTCCTCTCTTTTTAATCCAAGACCGCCCTTTTCCCAAAAGTGACGCTTTAATCTTAGAAGCGAAAGAAACGATTCCTCAAGACGTGCTTAAAAACGCAGCGGACGGATTCAAAAAAGGATATGCTGGAATTTTAATCGTTCTTTATTCTCCTGCAACTGCCCACTCCAACTTAGGTGTAATTCAAGATTTAACTTCTGAAATACAAAATTCTCTCGTTTCTTTAGGAGTAGACGAATCTAAAATTCTAATTTATAAACTTGAACCGTATCCTACGGGTGCTAAAAATTTTTCTAAATCTCTTTTAAAAATCTGTTTAGATAGACAACTTAAGAATATTCTAATTCTCTCCAAAAGATTCGAATCTTCTTTCAACCAAAGATTATACGAATCCGTTTTAGGTCCGGCCGGTTTGAAGGTTCACGTGGTTCCTTTGTCGGATAAAATTGGAATTGGAAATTGGTTTTTAAGCGAAGAAGGATTCGAAATTGTATTTTTAAATTTAGCCAGAACGTTTTATCAAATACTTCCAGGAAAATAAAATCGAAAATGTCAGAATCAAATGAACTCATTGAACAAAGAATTCAAAAAATCGAAGAATTAAAAAAACAGGGAATCAATCCCTATCCGGCTCGTTTTTTTCCGGATTCCAAATCGAAAGACATCGCCGAAAAGTTCGAAAAAAATCCGACTGGTCCGGAAACCAAATTTAAGTTAGGTGGAAGACTACATTCTAAAAGAGTAATGGGAAAAGCGAGCTTTGCTCATCTCAAAGACAACTCCGGAATCATACAACTTTACGCTACTCGAGACGATCTAGGCGAAACTCAATATACAATCTTTAAGTCTCTTGATTTAGGAGACATTATCGGTTTGGAAGGTTATCTTTTTAAAACCCAAAAAGGAGAAATTACGTTACACGTCACATCGGTAGAGTTACTTGCAAAATGTATCCGTCCTCTTCCCGTAGTAAAAGAAAAAGACGGGGTTATCTATGACGCGTTTTCAGACGTAGAACAAAGATATAGAATGCGTTATGTGGATTTGGTAGTGAACGATCACGTCAGAGATACATTTATTACGAGAAGTAAAATCGTTTCTGAAATTAGAAGTTTTTTGACTCAAGAAGGATTTTTAGAAGTGGAAACTCCTATGATGCAACCGATCGCCGGTGGAGCAGCCGCAAGACCGTTTGTTACTCATCACAATACTTTAGATATGCAGTTATTCTTAAGAATCGCTCCAGAACTTTATCTCAAACGTTTGATCGTTGGCGGAATGGATCGAGTTTTTGAACTCAATCGAAATTTTAGAAACGAAGGGATTTCTACAAAACACAACCCTGAATTTACGATGATGGAAGCTTATATGGCCTTTGGAGATATGAGTACGATGCTCGATCTTACGGAAAGACTCATGATTCATTTGGCCCAAAAGATTTGCGGAACTTTAAAAATTCAATACGGCAAGGATTTAATCGATCTTTCTCCTCCTTGGAAAAGAACCTCTTACGTAGATATCATCAAAGAATATAGTGGAATTGATTTTAGCCAGATTGTTTCTCTAGAAGAAGCCAAGCAAAAAGCATCGGAATTAAAAGTAGACGTTTCCAAATGCCAAACGATTTGGAAAGTAGCGGATGAAGTGTTTTCCGAAAAAGCGGAGCCGAATTTGATTCAACCGATCTTTATCACCGATTACCCGAAAGAACTTTCTCCTCTTGCAAAATCCAATCCAGATAAACCTGACTATGTGGAAAGATTCGAACCATACGTAGCTGGAAGAGAAATTGGAAACGCCTTTACAGAGTTAAACGATCCTTTTGATCAAAAAGAAAGATTTGAAGACCAGGTAAAACAAAGAGAGGCTGGAGACGACGAAGCGTTTATGATGGACGAAGACTATATTCGTGCTTTGGAATATGGAATGCCCCCTACCGGCGGGCTTGGAATCGGAATCGATCGCCTAGTAATGCTTTTAACTAATTCTCATTCGATCCGAGATACCATTTTATTTCCGTTGATGAGACCGGAATAAAATTGATTCTAATCGTGATCTTTAGTCATTGAATTAATTTTAGCCTGGAATTCTTTTCTTTTTACGTGGAATATCGTTTATAAATCGAATTGCTAAACTATCTATTAGAACATCGATTCTATTTCTAAGAGTAGAATGAGAAACATCAAAACAGTTTTCTAATTTATGAAAGTCTTTTTTGACTTCGGAACGTAAGTTACCTATTTCCGTCTTTATACTTTGAACTTCCGATCTTAATTCTTGAATTTCAGACTTCGTTTCCTGTCTCGAATCTTGAAGTTGAGAAGATAAATGTTTCCAAATTGTATGAAGAAAACCGAAAATAGATCCAAAACCCAAAAAGGTTGTGACCATCAACGTCAAAAAAGAAAAATCTATCATGTATATAAATTTACATTTTTAGAAATCCAAGATAAGTAATTTTTTAAGTTTATTATATTCAAAAAAAATAAATATTCTCTAAAAGTTTTCCAGACAAACAAACGGAGAAAGTTGGGTTGTACATATTACTCATAACTATAACGTGAGCAGGGCATAACAAATGCGAATATAGGTCGCGTTGAAAACTCAACACAACGCTCTCTATGAATCGCGTTGGAAACTCAGTAAAACGCTTTTTACGAAAGCGTTTTAGGATCAATTTATTGGTATTTTACAAAAATTGAATCTGATTCTAAAATTTCACAATAACTTGACCAGAGCAAAGAGCCCGGTTCGGCTGCCTATGGCAAAGCCGGATTCGCCCAGATTTTCTTACGCCCTGCTCACGTTAAGTAAAGTCGGTTACAAAAATTGAATTTTTTTCTAAAAGTAGTAGTTATCACATTCTTCAAAAAATCGAAATCCTTGTTCTCAAATTTTGATCTAACGGATTTAAGATAAATTTTTCTTCAAATTCAAAACTTCTCGGATTTGATCCGAAATGGTCTTTGCGGCTGCATTTCGATAAAATTTTCGAATGTCCACTTTTTTTCCAGGATACGGTTTTTTAGAAAAATCCAAAAGCGCCGAAGTCCATAGGTTTTCCTCTAATTCCAGATATTGAATTTTGTTTCCTCCAATTTCTCGAAATACGGAAAGATCGGTTACGATTGCAGGTTTTTCAAGACTCAACGCTTCTAAAAGAGGAATTCCAAATCCTTCATACAAAGAAGAAAACAGAAACAATGAACATTTTTTATACATATGAGCCAATTCAACGTTAGTTGGGCTTTCAATCCAAATAATTCCTGCAGCCTTGCTTTCGGAACTCCTCAAAGTTTCAATGAAGTTTGGATCTTCCCAACCCTCCTTACCTCCGATCACCCAGGAAAACTTTTGATTATACTTTACTTTTTTTGAATATTCAATATATGCGTTATATAAAAATCGATAGTTTTTTCTAGGCTCTACAGTGGAAACCGAAAGGAAAAACTTTTTTGGCAATAAATCCACCCTTTCCCCCGGTTTTTCTTTAAACATATTCTTAAATTCAGAAAGTTCGATACCCGGATAGACAACTTTCATTTTTTCGAATGGTATATGAAAGAATTCGGCAACCTCGTTTCGAGTAGATTCAGAAATCGGTAACAATTTATCCGCTCGTTTGATAGAACGGGAAAGATAGAATTTTTGCTGAATTCTAGCCAGATTTCTCATTGTATCTGGAAAACGATACGCTACCAGATCGTTATATGTTAAAACAGTTGCGGTCTTTTTAGAAAGAAAAGGAGGAAGGACCTGCTGAGTTCCCCAAAATAGGTCTAGATTGATTTTTCTAAGTTGAAGCGGAAGAGCGATAGCAAAGTAAAGTCCTCCTTTTTTGGAAAAAAAACCTTCTCCTTTAATAAAACGAATTCCGGGAAGATTTAGAAGATTAGAATAACTGGAATGTAAATCTTTATGAGAAAAAAGATAAAACTCAAAACTGGAATCCTTTCCCAAATCCAATAAGGCGCTATGGATCATTTTACCTACCCCGGAAACGGGTGTGGAAAAAGGTCTTGCATCTACGCCGATTTTAATTTTAGGAATTATTTTTTTTGAATATTCTGTTTTTCTCATATATAAAATTGATAAAAAAGTGTTAACAAATATCTTAAAAAAACAAGAAAATAAATTCAAATGACAAGGTCGGATTTAACACAAAATACATTAACTCCAATCCCGTAAACTAGATTGAAAATACGATTTAGAACTTTCCCAGACTTGGGCAAGAGAACGAGTATGTCCCGCAATAAGCCCCTCTCCTCTTCCACTTAAAGTTTGAAATTTATAGGGTTCACCGGTTCTAATTTCCAGATCAGAGCCTCCCGAAGAATTTATAAGTGCAATTCCCGCACAAATGTCCCAATCATTTTTTGGTTTTAAAGAAATAGAAAGAGCCGCTTTTCCCGCCGCCACCAAACCGAGTTTATACGCGATCGAACCCATTGCCGCAAATTCCCAACCTAAAGGAATCATAGAAGAAGAAAAAAGACCTTCTTTTTCTTCGGTTCTGGAAATAAGAACTTTTTGAATAGGTTTGAAATCACTTAATATTTTTGTAAAATTCTGGAGTTCAACCGAAAAAGAATCGGGGATCTTTTCTAACTTTTGATAAACTACTCCTAAATCCTCTGCTCCATAGATCAATTCTAAGGTAACCGGGTTAAAAACCACTCCTAAAACCGCTCTTCCAAGAACAGACAGACCAAGACTGATTGCAAATTCCGGATTTTTATGTACAAATTCTCTGGTTCCATCAATTGGATCCAAAATCCAAACTGTTTGTAGTTGAGAGACGTCCTTCTTTTCAGAATCCTCTTCGGAAAGAATTGGAATATTCAAAAAACGTAAACTTTCCGAGATATGAGAACTTGCTTTCAGATCCGCCTCGGTCACTGGATCGTTTTTTCCTTTATCCTTGACCTTAAAATCAGAATGATAAATTTCTAATACAATTTTGCCAGCCTCTAAGACGGAATCTACGGCAGATTGAAGATACTGAATCGAATTCAAAAAAGAAAATACTCGAAATAAAAATTACTTTCCGCTCTTACCATCCGGTGCCGAAGTACTTTCTTTATGAGGATCATCTAAATTCTCGGGACGAAGATAAAACACTTCGTTTTCTGGAGTTTGGAGATAAATTTCCGGGTCCATTTTAAAACTATAGAAAAACAGATACTTTTTAAATTTTACGTAAACCGTGTAAGTTCCCTTTTGCGGTTCGTAAAGCATGGTATCTGTATTTAAATCTTTGGTAATTTCTTTGTATTCTAGATACCTGTGGTGAAGAGTATATTTTACCGCGGAAAGAAGATTCTTTTCGAGAGTCGCTTTTTTAGTCGCATCCGAAAGTTTTACGTTCTTATTGTACTCTTCTACTTTATTGAATTCTTCCACAACACCTTGCGATTTTCCGGCCTGAAGGCTAAAAAGTGCAAAGAAAAATAAAAGACAAATTGCGAGTATTTTCTTCATCTTGAGTTTCCTGTTTTTCGTTATTATTATCGGATTTTAAAACGACAAACTTTCCACTTTCTTATAATTTCTCAAGGGGGGTATAGGCAACAAAAAAGTTCTTTTCGACGTTTCCAAAACGGATGGCGACCTTTGTATTCTTTTCCCTACCGGAAACGGTTAAAATTGTTCCGACCCCGAATTGTTTGTGTTTTATCCGATCTCCCGGTTTTAGATAGAGATTATTTGGATCGGGTGTATGCGGCTCCAATTCCTTCTTCGTTTGTTTAATTTTAGAAGCTACCGGAGGGCCTTGAGGTTTTCTAGCGGTTCGTTCTCTACTTCCATAACCTCTATTTCCAAAACATTCTCTTGGAATTTCAGATAAAAATCGAGAAGGAATTCTATCTTCCACCTTACCGAACTTTCTGGAAGTCCTACAATAACTTAAGAATAATTCTTCCCGGGCTCTAGTAAGAGCAACGTAAAAAAGCCTTCTTTCTTCTTCATCCCCAAAATGGGATTCTTCTAAACTCATACTATGTGGGAAGGTGCCCTCTTCCAATCCGGAAAGAAAAACGATTTCAAATTCAAGTCCTTTCGCGTTATGCACAGTCATTAGATTTACATAATCGGTGAGTTCTTTAGAATCTTCTTCGCTTGTGATTAAACTGATCTGATTTAAATACTCTTCTAAAGAGGGAGAATCCGAATTTTTTTCGTATTCCTCTATCGAATTGACCAACTCTTGAAGGTTTTCTAAACGAGCTATGGATTCTTCCGTCCCTTCGTCCTTGAGATGAGACATGAGACCGGAACGATTCAAAAGTTCTAATGCGATTTCAGAAGGTGATAAACCTTTTTCCGATTTTTCAATCAAATCGTAAAATAAACTATAAAGTTCCTTTCCTTTAGATTTAGCTGCTTTTTTGAGAGGAATGTCTTCTTGACCCAAAACTTCTAAAAGAGAAATTCCTTTTTCGAGTGAAAATTCTCGAATTTTTTCAATTCCAGAATCTCCAATCCCTCTCGGTGGATAATTTATAATTCTAAGCAGAGAAACGCTATCCAGAGGATTAGAAACCACGTTTAGATATGCGATCAAATCCTTGATTTCCGCTCTGTCAAAAAAGCGAAAACCTCCGAAAATTTTATACGGAATCCCCGCGTTTCTTAAAGCTTCTTCAAAATATCTAGATTGAGAATTTGTCCTATAGAATATTGAAATATTCTTATATTCTGTTCCACCGGAATACGCGGAACGTATTCTAGTAATCACTCCGTGGGCTTCCTCGGATTCATTCTCAAATTCGTTCAACACAACCGGAGCCCCTTCCGGGTTATTCGTAAATATTTCTTTCTCTTTTCTCTGGGTGTTATTTGAGATTACATTAGAAGCCGCTAATATAATATTTGACGTAGAACGGTAGTTTTCTTCCAGTTTTATCACCGCTGATTCTGGAAAATCTTTTTCGAAGTTTAGAATGTTTCCTATGTCGGCTCCTCTCCAAGAATAGATGGACTGATCGTCATCCCCAACGACACATAGGTTTCTTTTTTCTCCTGCAAGAAGAAGTACAAGTTCGTATTGAACTTTATTCGTATCTTGATATTCGTCTACCATTACGTATTCCCATTTGTGACGGTATTTGGAAATTACATCCGAAGATTTTTGAAAAAGTTGAACCGTTTTCCATATTAGATCTCCGAAATCGAAAGCATAGTTTGCATCCTTTCTTTTTTCGTATTCCTTATAGATCGCGAATACTGCCTTAGAAAAATCGTGACGACCTTCTTTTTCCAAATAACTTTCAGGAGACAACATCTTATCTTTCAAACCGCTAATATAGTTTCCAAGTGTGGAGGGTTTGTAAAATTTAGGATCTAGAGAAAGATCCTTAATCACTTGTTTTAAAAGTGATTCTTGAAGAGTGGTATCATAAATTGTAAAACCGTTATCAAATCCGAAAAAAGAAGCTTCCCTTCTTAAAATATATAAACAAAGAGAATGGAAAGTTTTGATCTGAACGTTTGCAGGTAAAAAAGGGACTATTTTTTTTACCCTTTCTACCATTTCCGCAGCCGCCTTATTGGTAAAGGTTACTGCACAGATACGATCGATCCCATGATTGATTAGAAGATTTGCAATTCTATGAGTGATGACTCTTGTTTTACCGGAACCTGCGCCCGCCAAAATTAAAACCGGACCGCCTACTTGTAAGACAGCTTTTTTTTGTTCTTCGTTTAAATCGGATAAAAATGAGAAGTCCACGGACTAAAACCTATAGTCCCCGATTCCAAACACAAACTGAAATGCATTATCGGATTCAAATTTAGTGAAAGGATGATCCGCAACTCCAGTATACTTTAATTTTTGTGCAAAATAAATTCTAAGTGGAAGAACCGGAATTTGAATTCTAAGTCCTATTCCCCAAGAAAATCGAAACTTATCCAAGGCAATATTATTTCCGGAAAGCACCAGATTAGCCGGGTTGTTAAGCTCTTCGAAAGTATAATCTGATTTTCTAAGAGCGGTTAAATTATAATTATTAGCAAGGTAATAACCTACAGGATCTTTCATTTGAGCTTCTTTGACTCTTTGGTCGTAACTTTCAAAAAGATCCTTTCTTACGCCAGTAGCACGGTTTACTTCTTCATACAAAGCGCCCGCATCAAAAAAAGCGACTAACCAAAGTAAGGTGGGCTCAATCGGAAAACGAAGTTCCGAGCCGAACATCATCCTAGTCGCGGCACCGTCTCTCCATTCGGTAGGATACTTTGCATCGTTATAAAACCATCCGCGTAGAGATTCATATCCACCTAAGAACTGTAAGTCTTGTAACTGAATATAAGGTTTTTGAATTGGATCTTGTTTTCCATAGTAAGGAACTCTTTGATAGGTAAAAAGAGAAGAACTTCTAAATTCCTGAACGACTCTCCAACGTCTGAGAGCGTTATTTCTAAAAAGTCCAAAAAGACTATAATCAAACCAAGTGTGATAGTATTCCGCAAGAACCCGATACTGATCAAAATGAGATTGTCCTCCGAGCGCCTGACCTACATTATCTATCTGAAAGAGTAAGTCATAACCTTGTGTAGGATTAAATACGTTATCTCTAATATCATACGCAATTCCATTTGAAATTTGAGAACGGAACTGCCATCCTCTGCGAACCTCCGCAAGAACCTGATCCGATACAAGAGAAGAAGGATTTGTAGAAGCGTAAATACTGGGAGAATATCTATGAAAATGAGTCCAGTTGATAAAAATCCTATGACCGATTCCTACTGTAAAACCTACACCATCTCTGGAATAGATGGCTTGTTCTTTGATGGATTGTTGATTATTGTTTTCGGTAATCGAAACAGCTCCTACGTTATAGATTCTAGAAGAATAAAAAAGAGAAAGTGAAAGAGACCAAGGTTTATTATAAAGCCAAGGCTCCGTCCAAGTAATCTGAAAGAGCCTTCTAAAAGGACCAAACTCCAAACGGCCTGAAATTTTTTGACCAGTTCCGTTTAAATTGTTTTCGCCTACTTCGGTAAAGATGGAAAATCCTGTGATCGTGCCATAACCACCTCCCATAGAAACGGTTCCGGTCGGTTGTTCCACAACTTCTATAATCAGATTCATTTTGGTCTGATCGGAACCTGGTCTCATGTTAAAGTTCACTTCTTTAAAATAACCTAGATTAAAAATTCTTTCACGGGAACGATTGACTAAAATGGAATTGAACAAATCTCCTTGTTTAAATAGAAGTTCTCTTCGAATCACACGATCTTGAGTTTTTTTATTTCCCTTGATGACTACGTTTTCCACGTAGGCAAGATTGTTTTCTCGTATATTAAAGTCTACGTGAACGAATTTTTTACCGTGTAACTCAGGTTTAGTGTTGTAAAGCTGTCTCAGGCGTTTAACATGAAGTTGAGAATATTCATTTTCACAGATTCTTCTTTCTTCTTCGGATTTACGGCTATAACAATTTTCATAATATTCTAAATTTTCACGATCTAAAGATACTATCTTTCTACGAGGAATTACCTGAGCAAAAAGATAACCTCTCGAACTGTAAAGTTCGTTCATCGTTCCACGATCTCTCATAAAACGAGTCTCGTCGAAAATAACTCCTACGTCACCATCATTGTAATCTAAACTCTTTTCGATTTCTTTAGGAGTAAATAGAGGTTTTAATTCTTCTTTTGTGGTTTCAGGAGGATTTTTTTCTTTGTTTAAAAAAAGAGGTCTGCCTTCTCCATCTAAAGACATGTCGTGATTTAAAGTATAACCGTTGAAAAAATAAACCTGGCCTTCAGAAATTTTAATGTTTACGATAATAACTCTTCTATCTTTTTTTTCTGGGTTTTCCCAGTGGATTTCCCAATTCGTTCCCTCTCGGATCAATTCAGCGTCCAGATAACCCTTACTTTTGAGATAAGCGACAATCATATCCTTGTCCTTTTCAAAGGAAGATTCTTTAAAATTTCCACCTTCAAAAACTCCTTCCTCTTTCATCTCCATAATAGAAAGAATTTCGGAAGTTTCAATGGATTCGTTTCCGTAAACGTTGATTTTAGAAACCGGAATCTCTTCTCCTTCATCTATGATAAAACGAACTCGAACCAGATTTGTTTTAGGATCTGGTTTACCCAGTTCCACTTTTACATAAGCGAGGAAAAATCCTTCGTCTCTATATTTTTGAAGAATTAAATCTCTAGATTTTGTGATTTTTTGAGGTGTGATCACCTCATTGTCTTTGAGAGGAAGTTTATCTCTTAGATCCGCAGGAAAAACTTCGTCTGCTCCTACAAATTCAATTTCTCTAACTCTAGGTCTTTCTTTAAGATCAAATATGATCCGAACACCGTCCTGGAAATCTTCCGCTTGAATATCTACAAAATAAAAAAAACCGGAGTTAAAGAGATTTTTTAAGTCTCGATCTAAAATTCTCTTTGTAAGTATTTTACCAACTTTTATCTCGATCATAGATTCGAGATCCGCGTCGGGAGTATTTTTATTTCCTTTGAATTTAACTTCTTTGATTGTCTTTCCTAAGAAGTCACTTCGTTTGGAAAGGATTTGAGTCAATTCGCCTGAATAGAATAGAAGTCCTACAAGGATCGCAAATAGAGTTCCTTTTAAAATTGGGGAGAATATTCGCTTCAACGTAAAATCTAAAACCACCCGGATATTTGCAATGAATCAAAACCGCTCAAACCAGAATTTATTTTTCTCCGGAACCAGTTTGTCTTACCATAGCTAGGTTAAATTTGCTTACTCCTGCTTCATTTACCTTATCGATTACTTTAATCACGGTTTGATAACTTGCAGTTCCATCCCCTCGGATGATCACTCGATTTTTGCCTGGTTCTCTCTTTTCCAAAGGACCTAGAAAGACATTGATTTTTTCGGTCAGCTTTTCCAAAGGAACCGGTTCTGTATCCTTATCCAAAAAAACCTTTCCGTCTTTATTTACAGTAATTACAAGTTCGTCTTTTTTCTTTTCCTGTGCAGTGGAAGAAGACCTAGGAAGTTCAATTTTCATTACGGTTGATTTTTCCAAAGTCGCATTCATCAAAAAATAAATAACGATAAATGAAATTACGTCGATCAAAGGAGCCAATTCAATTTGGCCAGTTCTACTTGCAGAAGATCGAAACTTTCTAAATTTCATATTTATTTCATATATTTGAGAGCCTGACCGGAAAGATTTTCCATTTCAGCAATCGTGTCTTCTTTTTTCTTTTGAAAATAGTTATAAGCTACGTAAGCAGGAATCGCAATTGCAAGTCCCATTGCAGTAGTAATCAGCGCTTCACTAATTCCAACCTCGGCCCCTCTGGTTCCAGAACCTTCTTCAAAAGAACGAATGATTCCAAGTACAGTTCCCAAAACTCCTAAAAGAGGAGAAATCGTAGCGATCGTACCAAGTCCGGAAAGAAATCTTTCCATTTTTAAGATCTGTGCAAAACCAGCCGAAAGCATTTCTTCTTCAGCCGCTTCTAAGTTTTTAAGAGAAGATTCAATACCTGCCTGGAGTACTAGAACAGAAGGCCCGCCCTTCATTCCTTTTAGAAAATCAATTGCGGTATTCCAATTTCTTTGGCGAAACAATTCTTTTAAAGAACGCCAGTCTTCTTGAGAAATCGGTTTCCATTTGGAAAAGTAAATCAGTCTTTCTATGATAATTGTAAAACCGATAATGGAAACTAAAACGATAACAATCGGTACAGATTCCGGAGGAATTGCAGAAATTAGAGAATCAGATTTAGCTAAAAACATTTGAGTAAAATTCTCCTATAAGTAGAGTTTAAAACTCTCTTGTAGCTGCCAAACAGTTTTCTAATCCGCATACCTCCTTTTTATAGAGATTCTAAATCGAGAAATCTGCAACTAAACCGCCTGTTTTTTCAGCAGTTCTTTTGCGTGTTCAAGAGCGCCTTTCGATACTCTCTGACCCGAAATCATTCTCGCAAGTTCCAAAGTTCTTTCTTCTAAACTTAGAAATTCCGCTTTGGAAAATGTACGTCCTCCTTCCACCGATTTAGTAATTTTTAAATGATCGTTGGCAGCCGAAGCGATCTGCTGTAAGTGAGTAATCAAAATCAGCTGATGATTTTCGGCTAAATTCTTCAGTTTGCGAGCCACATCCATAGCGATCTCTCCACCTAAACCAGAATCGATTTCATCAAAAATCAAAACTCGTAAATTCGATTGTCTACCTAAAATGGAACGAATCGCCAACATGACTCTAGAAACTTCTCCGCCTGAAGCAATCTTACGAAGTGGCCTAGGTTTTTCTCCTGGATTGGGACTAAAATAAAATTCGAGTTGATCGAGCCCGGATTCATTTACGATATAACTTTTACCAGAAGCGGAAACTTCTCCTTCCGGATTAGGTTCCCAACGTAATACAACCTGAACCGCAGCCCCAGGCATTCCGAGTTGCTCTAATTCCAATTTCAAAGAAGATTCAAAACGAACCAAAGATTCTCTTCTAGACTTGGAAAGTTGAATCGATAAAGAAGCAAGTCTAGAAGCGACCTTTTCTATCTCTACTTCCATAGATTCCTTATTTTTGGAATTTTTTTCCATCGCCTCTAATTCCTGTTCTGCTTTATTTTTGCAGTCTAGGATCTCTGCTAAATCGGAACCATATTTCTTTTTCATCCTAGAAATCAGATCTAACCTAGATTGAACGAACTGAAGTCTATCCGGTAAAAAGAAAATCTCTTCCTTTTCATCTAAAATGGAAGAATTGATTTCTTTCAGTTGTATATAAATTTCCTGTAAAGAATCTAAAGTTTTCGAAAAATCGGGTTGAATGGATTTGATTTTTTCTGCCGCGCTCAGAAGTTTCGGAAATAAAGGAAGAATGGCAGATTCGCTATCCGCCAGATGAGAAGATAAAATTTCATAATTCTCCGCCAGCAATTCTCCATGTGCAAGAAGATGTTCTTCTTGATTGAGTCCTTCTTCTTCTCCTTCTTTCAGATCCACCTCTTTAATTTCCCGAATTTGAAAGGTAAGAAATTCAATTCGTTTGGATTTTTCTTCTTCACTTCTACGCAATTCTTCCAGACGTTTTTTCAAACTTCTATAGGTAAGAAAACATTCCTTCACTTCGTTTCTCAAAGGGACAAGACCCGCGTGCAAATCGATGATGTCTAACTGTTCTCCCCGATCCAAAAGAAGAATCTGATCGTTTTGATTGTGAACTTCAGCGAGTAGTTCTCCTAACCCCCGAAGTGTAGTAGAAGAAGCCAGAGACTGGTTGATCAAAATTCTGGATTTCCCATCCCGGCCACATTCTCGATGTAAGGTGAGTTCTTGGGATTCAAAGGGAAAACCTTTCTCTTTGAGCCATTCCACAGCAGCTAGGTTTTTAGAAAGATCAAACACACCTTCTAACACATATCTAGGGGCGCTCGTTCGAATTTCCATAGGACTGCTTTTTCCGCCTAACAGAGAAGAAATGGCGTCCAAAATGAGAGATTTTCCGGCTCCAGTCTCTCCAGTAATTACGGTCATTCCTTTTTGAAAATCGATACAGGCTTCTTCAATCAGAGCAAAATCTCTTATATTCAGGGTCTTTAGCATACTTACCTCGAAATACTAAACAAATTATACCCTTCATTTAATTACTATACAAATGATTGCAATCATTTTTTCTTAGAAAAAAATTTTTGTATCTCTTTTAGAATAATTCATTCTCACTCACTCATCTTTGAAAATCTTTACGTTTCTCTTGAAATCGACACTCACTTCGTTTTCACAACTGAAAATAGGATTCTTTGAGTAGTGCACTTTTTACAAAAAATAAAATAGGTTACTCTATCTTTAACCTTTAGAAATCAGAAGACTAGTCATAAAGTCTTATTCCGGTAATTTGAGAACGAATCCTTTTAGAAATTTTTTCTCGTAAAATCATCGGTAGATCTTATATAAAACAAAAATTTGTAATACTTTAGTTTGATAAGGACTTCAACCTTATAACAAACTCCAATTTCTTTTTGGGAAATATTTTAAAACTTACCGATTCAAAAATTAGAATTCTCAAAAGAAAAAAGATTCCCTTCTTATAAGATTCAATCCGATAAATCTTTAAAAGAAAATATGAAGGATTCAGAATACAAACTTTTCTGAAACTTTGAAAAAAATCGACCTACTATAGGTTATCAATCCAATAACCTTAGATTTTTTAAAGAATGGAATTTTTAATTTCGTGTTTTAGAACCGAGAAGATTTTAGAAGATTTATCCGATTTTTAGAATATCTTAATTCTGGAATTTGATTGATTCCATCTCTTTATAATCGAAACTGACAGGGAAATTTTGTAGCGTCCGGGTTTACTTATACTACTAGGATTTTAAGAAATATGGCAAAAAGTTTTCAAGACTTAGATCAAAAACTAACCGAACTCATCCAAACTCGTTCTCAAATTACGTTACAATCCTCTCGAATGAATTCCAAACTGGAACATTATGTACTCAAGGTCATTACGGAAATCTTAACCAAAGTAGGCCAAACTCGTTATATAGAAATGTTATATACGATTACAAAAGAGATGTCGATCAACGGAGTGAAAGCTAATCAAAAAAGGGTCTTTTTCGAAGATGAAGGTTTAGACATTCGAAATCCGGAACATTACGAAAAAGGAATTACCGCTTTTAAAGCCAAGTTCTCTGAAAAAATGGTGGATGAATATGGCAAAAGATGTCTTGCCCGTGGAATTTCAGTAAAACTAAATATCACGTATACAAACGAAGGACTTGTAGTCGAAGTAACGAACAATACTCCCGTAATACAAGAAGAAGAAGAAAGAATGCGGGAAAAGATGAAAAAGGCAATGTCATACAACGACATTGCCGAATTTTATATGGATAACATGGATAATACTGAAGGAGCAGGTTTAGGAATCGCACTAATTATGATTTTATTAAAAAGTGAGAATATAGATCCTCAACTCTTCCGAATTATGACCCGGGAACACGAAACGGTCTCTAGGGTAGAAATTCCGTTTTCTGAAAATTATATCAGCATTAGAAGCAAAGAATTAAAGGAAAATAATCTTGGATATTAAAGGTAAAACAATACTCGTTACCGGTTCCGCAAGCGGTCTCGGAAAGGCGATGGCCGAATATTTCGCCAAAAAAGGGGCAAAAATCGTTCTTTCGGACATATCTGAAGAAAAACTGAAAGAAGCTGAAAAAGATATTAAAACTTTAGGAGCCGAAGTATTTTCGTTCAAGGCTGACGTATCCAAAGAAGAAGATGCAGAAAAGCTTATGCAGTCTGCAGTAAAACAGTTTGGAAGTTTGGACGTAGCCATATTGAATGCAGGAATTTTAAGAGACGGTTTGCTTGTAAAAACGGATAAAGAAACTGGTAAAGTGATTTCTAAAATGTCTTTGTCTAATTGGCAATCGGTCATAGACGTCAATCTCACCGGAGTATTTTTGACCGGAAGAGAAGCCGCAATTCAAATGATAGAAAGTAAAAGTAAAGGTGTTATTATCCCGATTGCATCTGTAGCGATGCACGGAAATCCAGGCCAGACAAATTACTCGGCTGCAAAGGCAGGAGTTGCCTCAATGACAAAACTATGGGCAAAAGAGTTAAGTAGATACGGCATTCGTGTGGCAGGGATTGCACCTGGATTTATAAAAACAGAAATGGTTATGAAAGACATGAACCCTGAGGCGTTAAAAAAATGGGAGGCTCTTATACCAATTGGTAGATTAGGAGAACCTTATGAAATTGCCCTCTCTGCAGACTTCATTGTTAGCAACGATTTAGTGTCAGGTGTTATATTAGAAATATCAGGTGGAGTAAAAATTTAATCGGAAATCATTTTTTTAAGAAAAGAACTTTACATTAAGATAAAATTGTAATAAAATAGTCCATAATTTACTGAATTGAGATTTAGTAGTTTACTAAAATTGAATAAACTTAATTTAGTATTTTTGTCTAAAAAGAGAAAGCATCCTCTTTTAGAAATATAAATAAGAGTAAAACAATGTCTAAAGAAAAATCAGCATTAAAGAAAAACCAGTTAGAATCGGCAATTCGTGGAATCAAGGGGATCGCTCACCCTGATCGTTTGCAGATTCTTTTCTTCTTGTCTCAAAAAGAACACAGTGTAGGCGAACTTGTGGATTTACTGGGAATTAGCCAGTCAGCGGCATCTCAGCATCTCAGCAAAATGAAAATCAATGGAATTCTATCTAGCAGAAAGGAATCCAACCAAGTTTTCTATTACCTAAAAGACGGGAAGTATAAGGATCTAATTCGTACGATTGTTAAGATCTACGGTTAATCTTTAAACGATTACTTTAAAAATCAATTATGTACCCTCTTCTTGATCGAGGAGGGTTACATATTCCCTGACCGCTTCTTTCAATTGAGTAAAACCTTCCGAATAACCGGTTTTTAAAAGTTTTGTGGTATCTGCACAGGTATAATACTGATATTTTGATTTAAGAGTTTCAGGCATTTCAACATATTCTATATTGATAGGAAGTTTCAAAGTATCAAAAATTGCAAATACTAGGTCGTTCCAGGTCTCTGCGATTCCTCTTCCTAAGTTGTAGATTCCATTATGATCGCCAAATGCCAAATAGGTGGTGATTTTTGCAGCATCCTTTGCATATAAAAAATCTCTTTTTTGTTCTCCATCCTTATATTCCGGTTTATACGATTTAAAAAGACGGATTTTACCTTCATTTTTGATCTGTTCGTACCCTTTAAGAACTACACTTCTCATATCCCCCTTATGTCCTTCCCCGTATCCGAATACGTTGAAGTATTTGATTCCAGTAATTCGATTTAAAAACCCTCTCCTTTGAGCGTATAAATCGAACATGTGTTTCGAATATCCGTACATATTCAAAGGTTTGAGTAAGTCAATGGGAGTTTTATCGTCGTACCCGTTGGCTCCGTCTCCATAAGTAGCGGCGGAAGAAGCATATACAAATCGAACTCCGTTTTTTAAAGATTCTTCGGCAAGAAGTTTTGTATATTCGAAGTTGTTTTCCACTAAATAAGAAGCATCTGTCTCCGTAGTAGAAGAACAGGCTCCCAAATGAAACAAAATATCATAATCTTTTAATAAAGAAAACCGAATCGTATGATCCAAAAAACTTTTTTTCTCCAAATAATCGGAATATCTTTTTCCGACTAAATTCTTCCACTTGGAAGAAGTTCCCAAATGATCCACGACTAGAATATCATCGATCCCTAGTCTATTGAGTTCTTGAACTAGATTAGAACCGATAAGCCCCGCACCACCGGTAACGATACATTTTTTTTTTGCCATAGAATTCAAATCTACTAAAGTGAGTCTATCAGTCTACCAAATCTATCATCTACTTTTCGAATCGTTTTGGAATCCGCTTCGGTCAACGGAGGATACCAAGTTTTTATTCTACAATCCACCACGATTGGAGAATAGAAAGCGGGATGATTTCGGATCAACTGAGTATTTGCGTATATATCTCCAGCTGGCTCAAAACGTGTAAAGATGGACCAGATAAAATCATGATCGGAACGGATAACGTCTTCGGAATCGTCCACCAGAAACACGAACAAAAAGTCCCGAATCGATTTTTCCTTTAAGAGTTTAGTAGGAACTCCGTCTTTTAATTTGTATTTAGGTCCGGATATCACCAGAACTCCTGGATAAGGCACTTTCGGATTTTTAAATAAAGAATTACTAAACTTACCTCTAAACTGAGTTTTGAGATCGTTTTTCTTTTTGCCAGAACCTAAAAAGATCGTTTTACTTCCCTGATTTACGGCAGGCCCGGTATAATCGAGAGTATCCTGGGAGATATTTGCAAAAATATGAAGATCCGTAATTGGATTCATTCTTTCTAATACTGTAATAAACGTTTCTCTAAAATTCTTCAGGTCCACGTCTTGGTCGGTCACGAGCAATACTTTAGTAAGAGAAAGTTGTCCCTCCCCTAAAATTCTAAGAGCGCCCGTAAAAGCCTCTCCTTGGTATCTTTCCTTTACTACAGCGGCTGCAAGAGAATGTACTCCGGATTCTTCATAAGCCCATACTTTTTTCACAGCAGGCATCACAACCGGAAACAAAGGAGACAAAAGGTCTTGTAAATATTCCGCAATCCAATGATCCTCCTGAGGGGGGCGACCCACTACCGTAGCAGGCCAAATCGCGTCTTTACGATGATAAATCCGTTTTACTTGAACAATCGGATAATCATGTTTTAAAGCATAGTATCCGTAGTGATCTCCAAAGGGACCTTCCGGTTTGCGAATTTTAGGAGGAATCACTCCTTGAATTAGAAAATCTGCATCCGCAACGATTGGTAATGGAGAAACGTTTGTGTTTTTCTGAATCTTTAACTTTTCACCTAACAATAAAGAAGCGAGAATCAATTCGCTGATTTCCTCTGGAAGAGGAGCGACCGCGGCAATGGTCAGAGCAGGAGGACCTCCCGTATAAATATGTACTGGAAGAGAACGACCTTCTTTTTCCGCTTCGTAATAATGGTTTCCTCCTCCTCTATGAATCTGTATATGCATCCCAGTTTCCATAGGTCCGTGGATCTGAATTCGATACATTCCCAAATTGCCCTTTCCCGTTTTAGGACTTTCGGTATACACCAAAGGAAGAGTAACAAATCTTCCACCGTCTTTGGGCCAGGACATCAACGTAGGAAGTTCATACAAAGAATCTAATGTGTTTTCAAGAACGGGAGCCGAACTAACTCTTTTGAGGCCCACCTTCAAGGCTTGAAACGCCACGTTTCTCAAGTCCCAAATTTTTGCTGGTGTAGGAGGAAGAATGTGTTGGATTGTAGTTGCAATTTTTTGAATGAATCGCACTGGGTCTTCTCCGAATGCAATCTTCATTCTTTTTTCAGAACCGTAAAGATTGGTTACTACACTAAAACGAGAACCTTTTACGTTTTTAAAAAGAATCGCCGGACCTCTTTTAGCGACAACCCTTCTTTGAATTTCAGCCAATTCTAATATTGGATCTACTTCTTCTTCAATAATTAGAAGTTCATTTTGTATTTGTAATTCTTTTACAAACTCCGAAGTAGATCTAATTTTCATAATTTAAGTTCCGGTTGTTTTTTATTTTTATTTCTGAGTTTAATTAATTTACCAGAAATGGAAGAAGGAAATTCTTCTTTGAGTTCCGACTCGGGCACCCATTTAAATTCTATGTGTTTCTTTTTTCTCAGACTTCTTTCAACTTTAGAAACGTTTTTCTCATCTAGGTCTGAGAATTTCAATCGAATCCTATGATTGGTGATCGAATGTTTTGTTTGAAGAGAATTTGAAACAATTCTGGAATTATCAAATAATTCCTCCACCCATTCGTCCTTTTCATAGGGATGTTTTCCTTCTAATCGAAAAGGCAAAGAATAGATCGTTTTAAAAAATCTTCGAGTTGTATATTTCACTAAAAGAACTTTATCCTCCGATTTTAAAAAAAGAAAATTGAGATCTAAATCTATCCAATTGTCCACGGACTTAGAAACAGGGATTTCTTTTTCTTTTCCTGCAGCTCTTGCTTCACAATGATTTTGTAATGGACAAGCGGAACAATTTGGAATCGGAACACAAACGAGCGCTCCTAATTCCATCACGGCTTCGTTATGATCACCTGGAGATTGTGGAGTTAAAAATTCTTTCGCTAAATCCGCAAGAGTTTGATTAGTCGAAGTTAAACCAGGATCGGACTCGATCAAAAACAATCTAGATAAAACTCGTTTTACGTTTCCGTCTAGAACTGCGTGAGGTTTTCCATAAGCGATCGATAAAACGGCGGAAGCGGTATAACTTCCTACTCCCGGAATTAAAAGTGCCTCTTCATAATTTTCAGGAAAACGGCTTTCGTATTTTTCTACAAGAAGTCTCGCTCCTTTTTTTAAATTTTTAGCCCTAGAATAATATCCAAGCCCCTTCCAATATTTCATCACCTCTTCTTCTGAAGCTTCGCTCAACGAATTCGGATCTGGAAATCTTTTTAAAAAGGTTTCATAAATCGGAAGCATTGCGGTGACTCTAGTTTGTTGAAGCATGATCTCGCTCACCCAAATTCTATATGCGTTTTTATTAATTCGAAATGGTAGTTCTCTTTTATTTTTATGAAACCAAGAAAGTAAATTTTTTCTAAGTTCTATGATCCGTTTAGGATCGATTGAGTTCGTATTGAATTCCACTGTAACCCTAATTTAAAAAAAGAATCATTTTGAAAAAGCCAATCTTCAACAACTCCAAAATACGATTTCTTCAGGCGTTGATTCTAAAATAGATCACGTCTCCGTCCTGAACGATATATTCTTTTCCTTCAATTCTAAGTTTTCCCTCTTCTTTTACTTTTGTTTGAGTGCCTGCCTTGTTCAGATCTTCGTAACTCATCACTTCGGCTCGGATAAAACCTTTTTCAAAATCGGAATGAATCACAGAAGCTGCCTTAGGACCAGTGCTGTTGAAAGTAGTTGTCCAGGCCCTGACTTCCACTTCTCCGGCGGTAAAAAAAGTGATCAGGCCTAGAAGTTTATATGCAGTTTTGATCATACGATCTAGACCACTTTCTGTTTCTCCAATTTCTTTGAGAAATTCGATTTGTTCGTTTCGATCTAAACCGGAGATTTCTTCTTCAAAACGACCACAAAGAATTACAAGCTCTGCGTTTTCTTCTTTTGCCATTTGTCTGATCTGATTTAGTAAAGGTGTATCTTTTTTGGCAGCGTCCTTGTCCGCAATGTTCGCCACATACATAACTGGTTTTAACGTAATCAATTGAAAAGACTTGGCGATCTTTTTTTCCTCGTCTTTTAATTCGGCGAGTCTTGCCGGTTTTCCCGCTTTTAAAAGTGTTAAGATTTTTTCAAGAACGGAAGTTTGCTCCTGCGCTTCTTTATTTCCGTTCTTGGCGTTTTTTGAAACCCTTTGAAACTGTTTATCCGCACTGTCTAAATCCGCAAAAATTAATTCCATGTTTACGATGGAAGCGTCCTCTACTGGATTCACTTTTCCGTGAACGTGAGTAACATTTTCATCTTCGAAAGCGCGCACAACGTGACAAATCGCATCTACTTCTCGGATATGGGAAAGAAATTTATTTCCAAGGCCTTCTCCTTGACTGGCACCTTTGACAAGTCCGGCAATGTCTACAAATTCAATGATTGCAGGAACTACCTTTTGAGGTTTTGCAATTTCGGCCAGTCGATTCAGACGTAAATCCGGAACTTCTACAATTCCTTTGTTGGGTTCGATGGTACAAAAAGGATAGTTTTCCATCTGTGCACCCGCTTTTGTAAGGGCGTTAAAAATAGTGGATTTACCAACGTTGGGAAGACCTACAATGCCGCAATTCAGACTCATGCGATCCAGATTTTCCGGAATAGGCGAAAAGTAAAATCGTTATTCCAGTTCCCAGGATTTACCGGAACCGTCGCTATTGAGAGAAAAACTTTCTTGTCTGAGACGAATCAATCTGTCCCCTCGAAAGAAAAAATGTAAAACCGAAATTCCATTTGGAATCTTAGCAGACGTACAACCAATAGAATAAATTCCATCATTAAATCTTAAATCCTGTGGAAAATCCAAGAATTGAATCCAAGTATCTTCTTCCTTTTTTCGTGTAAGTAAATCTTCAGGAGTTTTTTCTGTGATGAAAAATAGAATTGGACTCGATTCCGGAAAAATCGCCAAATTGACGTTTGTTGAAAACCAAAACTTTAAGGAATCAAAATTTAATTCAAAAAAATCGTGTTTAGCCGGATCGTTTACAATTGTTTTTTGAATTCCTTGTGTTTGAAAAGTTTTGTTGGAAATCGAAGGTTCTACTTTTTTTTTCTCGGAGTTGTTAATTGTAGAAATTGATTCTTTTTTAGCAGAACCGGATTGTTTTCTTTTACCCTTGTTTTTTTTAGAACCTTTGGAAGATTTTATTTTTGGATTTTTATTCGATTTAGAGAAATCGTTATTAGAAACTAAGTTTTCTTGAGAAGATTCATTCTTTATTTTGGATTCTGTTTTTGATACATCTTCATGTTCAGAAACGGTATTTTCCTTTTTAGGTCGATCTTGTATTTTAGAAGATTCGGTTTTTAAAACATCCGAAGATGGAACAACTGATTTTGAAGTTGAAGAAGAATTTGGAGAAATATTTTTCTTTGTTATATTCAAAAAACGTTTTTTGTTTTTTGTCGACTTTACGGCTTTAGATTTCTTTTGAGAATTTGTCTTTTTTTCAGATTTTTCGATTTCTTTTTTCTCTTCTACAAAGCCGATCCAAGGAACCGTATCGTTTGAAAAATTCTCCGGCATTTTTTTGGGAAAAATATATAGATCGTATCCGTTTTCTCCGGCGAGTTTCAATTGTTCCGTAGAAGTTTCTGAAGAAAAAGCGCCGTAACCTACAAAATACGCGGTTCCGTTTTCTTGAATTCTTTTGTTTTTGAGTCTTTTAAAAAATAAAGAAGTGGATTTATAATAACGCGGTTTGTCCGTTTGAGAAGAAGGTTTACAAACGAATACAACACTGATAGGACGATCTTTAAGCCCGCCCCCTTCCGAAAATACATTCTGAAAATAGAATATACTTACCACCAAAAAGATCGTAAAAACTTTTGTGAAAACGTTTTGAAACATCCTAAGTCAATCGATTCCTACGGATTTCAATAGAGTTTGCTCAAATTTCAGATAATTTTTTTCTTCTTTTTCTTGAAATAACGCATAACGTGTTTTGTATTCAGAATCTTCTTGATAAAGGGCATCTTTCATTTCCGAGAGATGAGATTCTTCTTCTTTCAGAATCGCTTTTAAACTAACCGGAATTCCGTTCTCTTCTAGAATTTGATCGTATTCTTGGTATAAAAAATCCGCTCTTTCTTCAACGAGGTGGGTCACGTAAAGATAGGAAAGAAAGGATCGTTTTTTACCTTTAAAACCAGATGAATTTAAGTTTTTTAAAACCATTCCGTCCAGTCTTTGAAAGTATAAGAATGCGGAAAAACCGCAGTGTAGGTTTCCCATTTGATAATCAGGACAAGTACCTGGAGAAATTCTTTCGCTCATTCTTTTAAAAAAATGGGCGTGTCTAGTTTCTTCAGACGCGTGTCTAAGAATCATTTCTCCTACTGCAAATCCGCTTTGGGTCGCAAGAATTTTCCTAGAGCCGATATGTTCCAAAAAGGAAATGGTATTTAACCATCTGGAATGTATTTTCTGGTCTTGTATAATTTTTTTAAGAAAGAAACGGATGTTTTTTGTAGATAGAGAAAGATTTGTCAAAGCGGCTGTCATAGACGTATCCTTTTTTAAAGGTCGGAAAAAATCATCGCTTTTTAGACTTTCTTTCCGATTTTATGCAGGAAAAGAACTTTGGAATTTTAAAGGTCATGAATCAAACTCTAACATCTCTGAAGCAATATGGAAGTCTTATTAAGTTTTCTCATACATTATTCGCGCTCCCTTTTGCGGGAATTGCGTTTGTTCTATCTTTTCTAAAAACACAGGGGCGATCCTTATCGGACTGGGTTATTCTTTCGATTCTAATTTTGATTTCCATGATATTCGCAAGATCTGCAGCCATGGGTTTTAATCGAATTGTAGATACGGACATAGACTCAAAAAATGAGCGTACTCAAGATAGAGAAATTCCAGCAGGTAAAATTTCAAAACGTTCTGCTATTTTGTTCGTTGTTTTATCTTCTTGCGGATTTTTAATCGTGAGTTGGTTTATCAATCCTATGGCGTTTCTACTTTCTTTTCCTACCTTGATTATTCTTTTAGGATATTCTTTGGCAAAAAGATTCACTTGGTTTTGTCATTTCATTTTAGGTTTTTCGATCGGACTTGCACCACTTGCAACTTGGGTAGCAGTCCGAGAAGAAATCGTTTGGGAACCAATTCTTTGGACAATTGGTCTTGCATTCAATCTGGCTGGATTTGATATTCTTTACGCCCTACAAGACCAGGAGTTCGATCAAAAAGAAGGACTTTATTCCATACCTGCAAAATTCGGAAGAAAAACTTCTCTTAGAATTGCAATCGCGAGTCATATCCTTTGTATCTGGTTCTTATTTATGGCCGGATTTGTTTCCGGACTTGGATTTATATTTATAATATTTTTAGCAGTTACCTCGTATTTTCTTTTTCAAGAACATAAAATTGTTAGAGCCTCTGGAAATAATTTTTTTCCTCCTAAATTTTATCAAATTCATTCTTACATTTCTTTAATACTATTCGTAGGATTATTGTTTGATCGATTTTTCTATTTTTTATTTTTAGGAAATAAGATTTTATGAACTTCTCGATTAGACTTGAACTTATTTCAAAACTCTAAAAACGACAAAAGATCGTTTGTTATATTAGAAATCTCTATAAAATGCAAAGATAATAATCCTACTCGGAACTACATAATAAGGTACCTATTTAATAGTTAACACTTTAATCATGTGAATTTAGAGAAAGAAAATCGGGGCGAATAAAAAACTCAATGTTGCTTCTTAAACGTAAGCAAACCACTTTCCAAACTAAAGCGTCTCACTCTCTGAACTCAATAGATTGATTTCTAATATGTGGGAACTACCGCAAATCACGATTTTACGAATCAATTTTTAAATTGTAAGAACTCATACTCTTAGAAAATTTTTTCTCGTTTTCTTATGTCGAACTCATTTGAATTAGAAGTAGAATTTTAAGTATTCTAATAGCCCTGAATAAGCTCCTTTAGATGCTTTGGGTTGATAAATTTTGTAGGAATTTTGGTAAAATGTAGGAACTCATACAAAAAAGTAGATCAAAAAGGACACAGGTAAAATCTAAAATCGTAGGAACTACCACGTTTTCGTAAAAATCCCCCCTCAATTTTCAGTACCATTTTTACATGCCTTTATAGTTAACGATCGTCCAATCAAATTTTTGTATAAAAACCATAATTTTGCGATCATCAAATAAAAATTCATTTTATAGAGGTTCCAATAATTTTTTAATAAAAGATGTAATAGTTCCTACATTTATTCAAAATAGATCCATCAGTTCTTTTTAAAACCGAATCTAACAAACCACTCATGTAAAAAGGATTTACAATAATTTTATACTTCTAGAAACTTTAATCTTAGTTTGTAATAGTTCCTACATTGGATGATTTTACTGAGAATCATATAAAAGAATACCCGATCTTTTTACACTGAATACGATAAGAAATCAAGGTATTACTAGTAAGATAAACTTGTTTCAAAAGTTAGAATATGAAGATCTACTTCAAAAAAACCAACAATCCCGAATTAGAAGTAATTTTTGAGAACTCTATATCTTTAGTAAAATCAACCGTTAATTTTTACTACTATTTTTATACATCCGAGTATTCAATTTTATAAAGATCAGTATTACAAATTCTAAAAATTGAAAATCAAAAAAATTAAAAATGTAGACCAAAGAATTTTAAAATTTCTGCATATAATGAAGAGATAAAATGAAACTTGTTTTAGGAATAGCGGGAGCCAGCGGCTCCATTTACGCGGAAAGATTTATCAAAGCACTTTTTACGATCGAAGGAACTACTTTTTTAGTCTGCAGCAATGCGTCTCTTAGGGTTTTCCGAGAGGAAATGAGATGTAAGGTTTCTTCTTCAAAAGAATTATTAGATTTTATCGTTTCCAAATATAAGATTCAAACCACTCGTCATAAATTTGAAATCCGTAGTTTTACGGACATAGGAGCGGACATAGCCTCCGGTTCCAATTTTTGGAAGGCGATGGTAATCCTTCCCTGCTCTATGAAAATGATTGCTTCAATTAACGCCGGTTTGACGGAAAACTTAATCGAAAGAGCCGCCGACGTCACTTTAAAAGAAAGAAGAAACCTTATAGTAGTTCCAAGAGAAACTCCCTACAATCGAATTCATCTGAAAAATATGTTGGAACTTCACGACGCAGGTGGAATCATTCTACCTGCTTCTCCGGGATTTTATCAATTGCCTAAAACTCTGGAAGACTTAGGTGATTTTATCAGCGAAAAAATTTTCAAACTTTTAGGTATGGAACTGAATCTATATCCGCCATGGACTCCTAAAAACACAGAAGAATAACTCTTATTAGGCGAAGTATTCTATGTCGTGAATTTTCTTCTTAAGTGTGGATGCGTCTTCGTAGTTTTCTTTTGAAATCGCATTGAACTTTTGAAGATAAAGTCCGATCAATTCCTCTCCGGTTTGTCCTGGTAAAGAAAGTGCCTTTTTGAAATTATCTAAGTCGAACTCTGGATGTTTCGTCGAAAAGTTTTCCACTAGCTGATCCATTTTAATGAGAGATGCTTCTCTCGCAATTCCAGTAGATCTTCTAATTTTAAGAGAAAGATTTGCGAGTACATCTAAATATTCTCGAACACCACTTTCTTCTTCCGGAAAATTGACCTGTCCTCCGCCAACTTCCCGATTCTTACAAATTTCTACGTATTTGATCACTACACTATTGAACTGATCCATTCTTTCCTGAATGTAATCGTTAGAAGCTTCTTTAGATGCAGGCATCTCGAAGTCTTTAATTTTGATCACGTCGTATTTCTCTATATTTTCCGATATGACCTTTTTTAATTCCTCATAACTTTCCAACGACACAGGAGGAAATGTTACGACAGGAAAATTTTCCCCAATTTTTAGAAAGCTCACAACCACGTTAGACGCGATTATCTTTCCTCCGGGGCTGAGAGGGTTTTCACCAAATACATTACAATATACGATTAAATTACCTGTTGGGTTTTTCTCGGATCCCTTTTCAAATTTCAAGGTCCACCTCCCGTCTCTCTATGTACAACAGACTCCAAAGCGTGTATTATTCCCACTTTTTTATTTCTTCATTTAATTTATCGAATATGATTCTATAAGCTTGATACACAGGTCCGTTTTTATCCTTGAGTATTATAGGCTTACCATCTTCTCCTGCATTCATAATTTCCATCGTAAGAGGAATGCCACCAAGAAAACTTGTTTCGGATGATTCTGCCAACTTCTGACCACCACCTTTACTAAATATGGCAGAAGAGTGGCCACACTTAGGACAAATGAATTCACTCATGTTTTCAACGATTCCAAGAATAGGAACTTTTACTTGAGAAAACATTGCGGAAGCTCTGGTCGCGTCTAACAGAGCAACGGATTGAGGTGTAGTTACGATCACGGCTCCGTTCAAATCAATCAACTGTGCAAGAGAAAGTTGAACGTCTCCGGTCCCAGGTGGAAGATCTATAAATAAATAATCCAGTTCATCCCAAACGATGTCGTATAAAAATTGTTCCACTGCTTTTCCAAGCATAGGCCCTCTCCAGACCACCGGTTGTTTTTCATCGATTAAAAAAGAAAACGAAATCAGTTTGAGTCCGTCTTTTTCCAAAGGATAAATTTTATCTTCTTCTGCTTTTAATGCAACTCTTCCGTTGATTCCAAACATCTTTCCAACGGATGGCCCATAAATGTCCGCGTCTAAGATTCCAACTTTGTATCCGAGAGAAGCCGCCATTGTAGCGATATTTACGGTCACGGTAGATTTACCTACTCCACCTTTACCCGAGCCGATCGCGATCACATTCTTAACTCCAGGAATTTTATTGGAATCGTCCAGAACGAGTTTAGGATCTACTTCAAATTTAATCTTTACTTTTCCGACTCCTTCCAGTTTGGCCAGGGTCTGACGAATCTGTGCTTCCAGACCAATTTGAATTCTTCTATCTTGGTTTGGAGTTTTAAGAAGTATATTCGTCTCTCCTTCTTGTATGTCGAGAGAACCGATCATACCTAAAGATACAATATCCTTCTTTAGTTCGGGATGTTTGATTTTAGTTAATTCTCTTTGAATTTTAATCGTTTCAATTGTTGCCATTCTATTCCTTTTCCGAATAGGAAACCAGAGGGGCTTCCGTAAACTTAGACCTTTTTAAATTGTAAGTATATCTTTGAATTTTAACTTTCTGTTTTTGAATTTCGATAAGATGAAAACCACTTTCGTGTTTTGCATCCGGAAGACGAGTACTAGATGCGGAATTGATCACGTAATAAGGCAATTCTTTCCCGGGAAATTTTACCCAGTTCGTATGAACGTGACCGTGTAGATAAAGAATAGGTGGTCGTTCTTTCAATAAAGAAGCTACTTCTTCCCTATTTAGCAATTTATGATGTACTGTTTCTTGTTTATCGATCGGATTCCAGATCGGATGATGACAGACTAGAATATAGTTTGTGATTTTTTTTTCGGAAAGAAATTTTTTTGTTTGTAGAACAACTTCCGGGTGAATTCGGCCATGAGCATTTAAAACTGAAAGAGGAATGCTTGAATCCCAACCCACAAAGTGAAGATTTTGAATCTTCTTGATTCGAATATAACTTTTGTTATACGAAATAGATTCTCCAGAAAGTTCGGAGAAATATTTTTCATATAAGGCATTTTCTCCCGAAGATTGTTTTACATAACGATCGTGGTTTCCAGGAATATAAAAAACTTTTTTTAAAGGGAGTTCGTTTAATATTTTTTTGGCTATTTTAAATTCTTCTTCGTGAGATACGTTAGTGAGATCTCCAGATACTACGATCGCATCCGGATTGATCTCTTGAACAAAAGTCAAGATAGAATCCCAAACTTTTCTAGGATATTTATTCTTTCTTCTAAGATTATAATTTAAATATCCCACAAACATCTTACCCTTAAGCTGAAAGAATGGGAGCGAAGTCGGAAAGTGTAAGTCTGATAGATGAAGAATTTTCATTCGGATTCAGAAAGTTCCAAAATTCCCAACACTTCACCTTTGCGAACAATAGATCCTTTCTCTTTTATAATTTGCGTTAGTGTACCTTTCACCGGGGACTCCATTGGAAAACACGCTTTATCGGTAACTAGCTCCAAAACCTCTTGACCTTGTTCTACCAAGTCACCGATCTTCGAATTCCAGTGAACCAGTTCTATCTTATCGGTATCTCCTAGATCCGGTGTGATCAATTCAAAAATGTAGGATTTTGATTTCATAGTTAAAACAAACTTGCGTAAAAGACTTTGTACATCAATGATACCTAAAAAACTCGGCGGGGATATATGGCAAACCAGAAAACGGCGCTTAAAGGCAACGAGATTCTGAAAAATATCGAGGTTCTTAAAAAGAAAAAATTCTTTCATCTTGAACTCAAAGGTCTTACCAAATCCACTCGAGACATTTTATCCGAGCTTGTAAACGGAATTTTATCGGAGATAGAAGCCAATCCGTTAGCAGGTTTTCATCTATTCAGCGGACTTATGGAAGCTTTACTCAATGCAATTAAAGCTAATATTCGACATATCATTTTTAGAGATGAACTTCTTAAAAAATTAGAACAAGGAGAATCCAGTCGTCAAGACGCGGAGGCACTTCTAGAAATCATCATGGAAACTTCTTTACTTAGGGACGCAATGCATCGTTATATCGTTCCAGAAAAAGTAAAAAAACAAGTACAAAGTGTTTTATTTTTAGAAGATAAAATTCGTACCAAAAAGAAAGATCTTACAGAAACAGAAAAGGCTTTTCTAACCGATGTTAGAACGAAAATCGAAAAGTACAACATGAATATTTCTTTGAAAATTCGTATTACCTCGGAAGATTTGAGTTTTCGTATTCGAAACGATTCTCCTATTCATCACTTAGACTTTCAAAGAATCCAAGAATCCAGACTCAAACACAAAGAACTTTTTGATCGTGGAAATTCTGCAGATTTCTTCCGTCCCGAATTTCTAAATGAAAAAGAAAGTGCAGGTTTTGGAATTGCAATGATAGACGAAGGTTTTTATTCCATCGGTCTCAATCCTCTTGATTTACTTACAATTACTTCTGGTGCAAGAACTACTACGGTTTATATGAAATATCCAATAACCGGATTGAAAATGGAGTTTTGATTTTATTATAAAATCGTTATTTATTTTTACTAAAAGTTTATCCCAAAACCTATTTTGTACATATTAGCCGCGAGATAAAAATAACACATGAAATTAGAATCAGATCTCCCCTAGATATAGAAACTTTTTCATCCGTTATTATCGAAAGACGGATAACCACGCCAATTGATAGAATCATATTAGAGTTTTTGAAGTGGAGTTTAGTTGTTCTTGAAAAATTGCCAAAGAAGTGTTGATTTAAAACAAAAAAGATGGAAATAAATAGATTTTAAAAGATTAACTCGAATATCCCCCATTGTTTCTTTTGTAGCTTAAATTCTCGTAAAACTCTCTTCACTAATCATATGATCTATTTCGAAATAGGTTCATTTTCGTTTTTCAGTTATTTTTTTATTTTTCACCGGGTTTTCTGATTCTTACCGGTGATTTTGTTTTTTAATATTTCTCATTGGATAGCATTTTATTTACATTATTCGGCATTTCGAACCTTTTTCAGGAACGACTAATTAACGTTATACGCCATTTTATCATTTTCTTCTCAGAAATAACTAATTAAAACCTGACGTTAATAGACAAGTTCTTTAAAACCGCCTAACAACCGTTAATTTTAGATTCGTGAGGTTTTCGAAAGAAAAACGAACCTATTTAAAGTACCTTCCGAACTTTTTGGAAAGTATTCGTGCTCTTTTTTCCAACGATAGTTCTCCGGCATTGGAAGCAAGATTGTAGTCCTGGATTAAAATCTGTTTGGTAATTGCGGTTTTTGCTTTTAAGTTTTTTTGTATGAATCTCATCGGATCCATTTTTGCTAAAAGTCTCAAAAAACCTACCGATGCCACCCTGTTGATCCAGGGAACGTATTCGCCTTTGATAATATCGGATTTGATTTCGAACGCGTCGAAATGTAAGATCCCGATTCCCCAAAGTATGCAAGAAACTAAAAGACCTATAGAGGAAAGGGAAGGTTTAAAAATTCCTAAAAGTGGTAAGAAGTAGGTGAATATAACAGTACTGTGTAAAGATAATACCGCGCCTATTAGTACGAAGAATAATCTTACCTTAAAATCCCCTCTACAAACGAGCATCTTGCGAGTAACCGCGCGGATGGATAAAACCATCCAAAAAACTAAATACAAAACAAAAAAATGATAGTTTGCGTTGATGTCATATATGAAATTCTCAGGGTCTTTCAGAGTCGCCATTCGTTCCGATATACAGTTAAAGGAAAAATAACACAAACCAATGAATGCTATACAATACGCCCAAAATGGTATCGGTTTTTCCGAATATTCAAATTTTGTACATAGGACATACAAAGTAAAAGGAGCAAATGACATCGGGATAAAATTAAGGTTAAGCGCTAAGTTTCTGTACTCAATGGGTAATAACGTACGAAATCCCTGTATCAATAACCATAACGACAAATGTAGACTTAGAAATAAAAAATATTTCTGGGCTTTTTGATAAGACTTTAACCTGAATACATATATTCCAAATATTAGATGCAATATTCCCGTCGATACAGATAACAACATATTGAAATTTACCCCTAATTTAATTTCCATTTCAACTTAGATTTCTTGGTTCTTTGAACTGAAATACGAACTTCATAGAAATGGATAAACCTCTTAGTGCAATCATTTTTTTGATCATTTATATTTAAGGCTTATCTCAAGACCTGTCCCAATAGAAACGAGAGACTGAGTTTTACAAATACTCACGCAACTCTTACTACTCGGACGCATAAAAATGGCAGCAAAAACTAAGAGGGTGATTTTACAAATACGCGGAAGTCTTCGTAAAATTACGCCGAATCTGAAATTGTTGAGTTTTTTGAAGAAGATATAATATTCTAATTTTTGAAATAAACTCTTCATAGTATTATTTTTATACATCCAAGTAGTCAACAATAGAAAACGACATAAACTGCCAAACGAAGTTTTCCGGGGAATTCTATTTTTTATAAAAACGTATAAAAAAATTTGTTTTGCAATTTTAAAACAAATTCTCTCAGAGTTAGATTTTACATTGATACATTCCCAAATTTTATGAAAAACAAATTTCACAGATCCATTTTCTTTTTAGTTATATTTCAAATTACATGCAATTTGTATGTAGGTGGTGCACATATAGACGAATCCGGAATCGATTCTTCTAAAACCGTTACGAAATACGAATGGACACAACGTATGGTTGAAGCTTATTCAAGCCGATATACTTCTTGCGGATTTGACGTTTTTAAAATGGAAGAAAATGAATTTTATACGCTCGTTAGTTTGTTAATTTTAGGGAGTAACGAAGAATATAATGGAATCTCGTTTTTTGACATGGGAAAAAATCTTGATGATTTATATCTATCTTTTAGTTCATCTAAAATACATTATTTCTATAAAGATTCTTTAGAATATTGTACCCAAACTATATTGACTAGCCCATGTCAATCAAATCCGCAAGACCAAGCTAGTTCTTTATATCTTGCGGTAATTCGAAGTTGTTTACTAAATCCGGGCAATTCTGCAAACTTCTGGGAAAAAGGATATGGAAATTGGTGATTCTTCCTATTTCTGAAACGCAGCAAAATGTAGTAATTTTTCTTAGAACAATTTACCTTTTTTTAATACATCTTGATTATTAAATTCTTATAATATTTTTCCATATCAAAAACATTACTTAAATATATAATAAAATACCAATTTTTTGTACTCAAATGAGTTTTCTAGACAAAGGCTCTGGTATCTTCACTATATGGTTTTTAAGTAAAATTTTAATTTTTAGAACGATCAATTCTATAAATTTTACCGCTGCCGAAATCACTTAGATAAACTTTTCCAGCCGCGTCTTTTCCAAAAGAAGAAATGAGCAAAGGCCATTTTCCTAGACTATAGACCTTTTTTGCAGGTTGTGTGGGATCGTCCGGAAGATCCAAGGCCCAGATTCTACCAGACACAAAGTCTGCAAAAATATATTTTCCATTTAGATCCGATATTAGAGAATTAGAATATACGTAACCGCCGGTGATCGATTGACCTTCTTCTCGACCATATTCGTAAATCGGATCGACCAGTCCCTCTTGTTTACAATTCCGCTTGGGATCAAAACAATGTGAAGCTTCTTTAATATTCCACCCATAGTTTTTTCCTCGTTCTACGATACTAACCTCTTCCCAAAGATCCTGACCCACATCTGCAACGATCAGCCTTCCCTTAGGATCAAAACTATACCTCCAAGGATTTCTAAAACCGTATGCAAACGTTTCCGGGGCACAGCAAGAATCATTTATAAAAGGATTGTCTTCCGGAATTTTATAACCTTTTCCATTTTCCGAGGAATTAACATCGATACGGAGCATACTTCCCAGTAAAGTTTTAGGATTTTGTCCGTTTTTTTTCGGATCATCCTTCCAACCTCCGTCTCCCCAAGCTACATATAAATAATGATCCGGACCGAAGGCGAGTTGTCCCGCATTATGATTCGAATACGGCTGGGCTACTTCCATGATAATTCGTTCCGAAGTAATTTTAGATTTATCTAATTCTTTAGGAGAAGAAGCGATCCATTCGCTTACACGACTTGTATCTTTTCCGTTTACTTTTAGAACATAGTTAAGATAAAATTTACCGTTCTTTAAAAAATCGGGATGAAACGCCAAACCTAAAAGCCCTTGTTCAGACTCGGAAAGAACATTCAAAGTCAATAATATTCCGGTTTCATTTTTACGAACCTTTCCCCAACGAAGGATACCTTTTTTTTCCGTAACTAAAAAAGTTTCCGTTTGGCCGGGAGGGAACTGAATATCTGTAGGTTGTTGAAATCCTGAAGAAACTTCTTCGAGTGAAATGGAAATTTTTTCTTTGGTTACGTCTTTACCGGAATAAATCGACTGTAAAAGATTAGAATTCCCTTCCGCCTTATATTTGTCAGGTGCTCCTAAAACTTCGACAAGAGTTTTTTGAACCCATTCACAACCGTTTGAAAAAACAAAAAATGTAAATAAAAAAAAGTATATAGAGCTTTTTTTCCAGCCAAAAGAAATTCTATGACTCAGTTTAAAAATTTGAGTCGTTTGGTGAATATTTATCTGCAAAGATTTCAAACTTTTATTGAATGATTCAAAGAAGAATAGAAATTCTTGAAACATTTTTTGGATCACACTTCTCAATCGTTTTAGACCAAATGGAAACCGCTGAAATGACAGGTTCGAAATTTTACTTGCCTTGATTCTAATAAACCAACAAACAGAAAATTGAATTTTAAAAAACATAACGTCATAGAATTTTATTTTTCAAAGAAGAGTCAAATCAAATTAAGAAACTTTTGTATTCTTAGAAATCGGGGAAGTATTAAAATTCAAAAGGTTTAGAAATAAACTTTAAAAACCTCTTTGTAAGTCGGGAAATCTTGATAGTAAGTTATTCTAAAAAACATTCATAATAAAAAATTAGTTTCATAAAAGCTTGCTTTATTGCAAAAAAATGAATATGAGAACTATCTTATTTTTAAGAAACTAATTGGATTTCATAAAAATTCTCAAAAACAAAGATCAAATTTTTTATATGATCGCTACTCTGAAATTATAAAATTAAAAATTCAGTATATTAGAAAAATTTGTTTAAAGAATATACTGACTCAGGTCTTTATTTTGAATCACACCTTGTAGGCGATCGGTAACGTATTTACCGTCAATCCTTACCTTTCTCTGATTTTCCGGAAGATCAGGGCCTTCAAAGCTCACTTCTTCAAGAAGGCGTTCTAAAATTGTATTGAGTCTTCTGGCGCCGATATTTTCGTGTTTTTCGTTCATATCATAAGCGATTCTTGCAATTTCCTGAATTCCTTCCGAAGAAAATTCCAACTGAATTCCATCGGTAGAAAGTAGTGCCTCGTATTGTCTTGTAAGAGAAGAACGAGGTGCGGTAAGAATTTTTTCAAAATCCTCTCTGGAAAGTTTTTCGAGTTCCACTCGAATCGGAAATCTTCCCTGCAATTCAGGAATGAGATCAGAAGGTTTTGTCATGTGAAACACTCCCGCCGCGATAAATAAAATATGATCCGTTTTTACCGGACCGATCTTTGTGTTTACCGTAGCCCCTTCTACAATTGGAAGAAGATCTCTTTGAACTCCTTCTCTGGAAACGTCTGCTCCACTCTTTCCTTCTCTTCCAGCAATCTTATCGATCTCATCTAAAAAGATGATTCCCATTTCTTCTACTCTTCGAAGTGCTTCTCTTTGTACTTTATCAGGATCGAGAAGTTTTTCCGCTTCGGATTCCTCTAAAGCTTTGAGGGCTTCGGGAATTTTAAGTTTCCTTTTTTTATTTTTTTTAGGAAGTATATCTCCTAAAACGTTTTGAAGCTGGTTGTCAAGATCGTCCAAATTTCCCGCACCAAAAACTTGAAGCATAGGAACCTGAGATACACTCGGATTTGGAAGATCTAATTCTACTTCCTGATCATCCAACTTTCCGGCTTTTAATTTTTTTCTCATAAATTCCCTGGTTTCTAGAAAATGAGTCTTTCTATCCTCTTCTTCCGTAAACTGAGAAGAACCTGTAATTTGATGAGTAGAACCGTGTTTATTTTCTCCCGGAAACGGAAGTAAAATATCCAACAAAACTTCTTCCGCTTTTTGCTTTGCAGTTTCTTCCACTTTAGTTCTAAATTCTTGTTTTACAAGATTCATAGAAATTATGGCAAGATCACGAATCATAGATTCTACGTCTCTTCCAACATAACCTACTTCCGTATATTTGGTAGCTTCTACTTTTAAAAAGGGAGCGCCACAGAGTTTGGAAAGTCTTCTTGCAATTTCAGTCTTTCCGACTCCAGTGGGCCCTATCATGATGATGTTTTTAGGATAAATTTCCTCTCTCATTTCCGGATCCAGTTTTTTACGTCTGGTTCTGTTTCTAAGAGCAATAGCCACTGCCTTCTTTGCATTTTTCTGACTGATAATATGTTCGTCTAGTTTTGCTACGATTTCTCTAGGCGTGAGCTCCTCTTCCGTTGATGATATAAGTTCCTGGTCTGTTAGATAATTTGTCATGTTTTTATTTTAAAAAATTTCTTCTAAGGTGATATGATCGTTCGTATAAATACAAATATCCGCCGCGATCTTCATTGAAGACTCCACAATTTCTCTGGGAGAAAGATTGGTATGATCGTAAAGCGCACGAGCAGCGGCTAACGCGTAATTTCCACCCGAACCAATCGCGATCACTCCTTCATCTGGAGAAATCACGTCTCCCGTTCCGGAAATCAAAAAAGATTCCTCCTTATCGGCTACGATGAGAAGCGCTTCTAGTCTTCGAAGCATTCTATCCGTTCTCCATTCTCTTGCAAGTTCTACAGCGCTTCTAGAAAGACTTCCTCCAAATTCCTGGACCTTCTTTTCAAAAAGTTCGAAAAGTGTAAACGCGTCTGCGGCTGATCCCGCAAAACCGGAAAGAATTTTTCCGTCATAAAGTCTTCTGATTTTTTTAGCCGTGTTTTTCATAACGGTGTTTCCCATAGAAACCTGACCGTCTCCTCCGATGGCTACTTTTCCGTTTTTTCGTACACAGAGAATGGTTGTAGAACGAATTTTATTTTCTGGCATGTGGATGGGCCTTTCTATAAACCTCTTTGATTTTTTCCTTACTCACACTTAAATAAATTTGAGTTGTGGAAAGAGAAGAATGTCCGAGCAATTCTTGCACCGCTCTAATCTCCGCACCGGCATCTAGAAGATCGGTCGCAAAAGTATGTCTAAATTTATGGGGTGTGATCGTTTTTTCCCAACCCATTTTTTTTCTTCTTTCATTCAAAATATATCGAACCCCTCGAGTCGTCAGTTTCTTTCCTCTATGATTCAGAAAAATTTCCTCTACATCCGGAAAAGAAACGTTTCTATATTCCAAATATTTTTGTAAGGAATTTACTGCTTCCTTGCCAAAATATACAAACCTTTCCTTTCGTCCTTTCCCGAGAACTTTAAGAACCGTTAAGTCCTTAGAAAGAGAATTCAGTTTTGCATTTACAAGTTCAAATACCCTAAGGCCGGAAGAATATAAAACTTCGATCATCGCCCTATCTCTGATCTCCGAAATTTCGGAAGCATTTTCTGACTCAAATTCCAGGATTTCTTCCGTTTCGTTAATTCTGAAATTTTTAGGAACTTCTTTTCTAACTTTAGGAAAACTGAGTTGAGTGGCCGGATTGGATTTTACTAGATCCTCTCTCAAAAGTACTTTGTAAAAGGTTCTAAGTGAAGATAATTTTCTACTTTGAGATCTGCGGTCTATCTCATGTTTTTTGGCGAGATGTGCAAAGTAAGATCGGATGTCCACCGGTTCGATCTGAAAAATATCCAGTTGTTCTTTTTCACAAAATTCAAAAAAAAATTTCAAATCAATACTATAAGCGTTGATTGTGTTTTGTGAATAGTTCTTTTCGATCTTTAAATAGTTTATGAATTTCTTAGCCGTTTCATTTAAAGATTCGGAAGAAAATTCTGGAAATAGGAAAGGATAGTCACCCAATGGAATTCTCCATATAATCATTTCTACAAAAGAACCGAACCACTTTACAACTTCATGAGATTCAAAACGATAAAGATTTTTTTAAAAATCCTAAAACAATGATCTTACAACCAAATTTCATCATAAAATCGCCGTTTTACGACCATCGTATTAAAAATCCATTTTATAGAAGTACAAATCTCTAATCTCATACCCAGTTTTACAAAAGTAAAAACGATTCCTTCTTACTGATTATCGGAGAGTTTTTGAAATCCGTTTTTTCTTTCTCGAATCCAATCCGAGATTTTTTGCAAAGAAGTTTTAACAAGTTCTGGAATTTTTTCTTTTTCGTTCGGAAGAAAATTGGAAAGCACGTAATCCGGCACTTCTGAAGTGATGGAAGGTTTTCCGACCCCAAACCTAAGCCGAAAGAATGTATTGGTACCCAATTTTTCTACTATGTTTCTAAGTCCGTTATGACCAGCGTGTCCGCCTCCGCCTTTCAATTTCAATTTACCGAACTCAAAATCGATTTCATCATGAATGACTAAAATGTTTTCGGGGAGGATTCCGTTTTTTTTAGCGATTTCCGCAACTGCCTTTCCGGAAAGATTCATAAATTCTAAGGGTTTTAGATAAAAAATCGTAACTCCATCTTCGTCGGTTCTAGCTAAAGAATATTTGGAATTGGTTTGATAACTTCCGGAAAAAGAATCCAAAAGAGAATCCAAGATCACAAAACCGATGTTATGCCGGTTGTGAACATATTTTTGGCCTGGATTTCCAATCCCTACCAATAATAGTTTTAGATTTGCCATGGTTGCAGAATTTGATTGAGCATCTTTTCAGTTGCATGAACCGCTGCAACCGTTTGATCCGGATGAACTCCCATCGTTTTGAAAGTCTGATCTTCATCCAAATTGCTCCAAGTGATCCTAGTTTCTACCAGCGCGTCCGTTTTTCCACCGGGTGGAATCCTTACTTCGTAATCTATCAACTTAGGAATGCTAATACCGAGGCGATTTGTAATTTTAGTAAGTGCGTTCATAAACGCATCATACCCTCCGTCTCCTTCGGAAATTTCCTTATGAATCTTTCCTTGATATTCTAATTCGATCTGTGCGTGAGGACGAATTCCGATTCCGGAATGAATATTACAAGATTTGATTGTAAGTACTTTTTCTCCGGTTCTTCCAGAAACGTCTGCGATGATAAATGGAAGATCTTCAGGAGTTACCAGTTTATTTTGATCTCCTAATTCGATCACTCTTTCTAAAACCTTTTGTAAAACCACATCGCTTAAAACCATTCCGAGCTGTTTTACATTTTCGGAAATACTTGCTTTACCTGCGAGTTTGCCTAACGCGTAACTTCTTTTCCGGCCGAACCGTTCAGGCAGAATAGGGTTTGCGTATAAATTCCCTTTTTTGTCGCCGTCTGCGTGTACTCCAGCAGTTTGAGTAAACACGTCTTCTCCTACGATCGGTCTATTTGCAGAAATTCTTTTTCCGCTGAATACTTCTACAAGACGACTTGCTTCTGTAATTGCAATTTCGTTTATGTTCGTTTTAGAGTTAGATTTATCATGAATCGCGGTTACGAGTGCTTCCAGCGGAGTATTTCCGGCTCTTTCTCCTAGACCGTTCATAGAAGCGTGAAGACCTTTGACTCCGGCACAAATCGCCTGAAGACTATTTGCTACGGAAAGATCGTAGTCGTTATGTCCGTGAAATTCAAAATGAATATCCGGATATTTTTGAACGAGTGAGTCCACTCCTTGAAACGTCTCTTCTGGTGAAAGAACACCTAACGTGTCCGGAAGAAAAATTCTTTCTATGTGTTCTTTACTTAGATGTTCTACAAGTGTTTTGACGTAATCTGGACTGTTTCTAAAACCGTTGGACCAATCTTCTAAATATACGTTTATTTTAAGTCCGTTTTTGATCGCATATTCTATTACAAAAGAAACGTCCGTAAAAAATTCCTTCGGAGTTTTGCCCAGTTGTTTTTCTAAATGATGAAGAGATCCCTTGGTCAAAAGATTCAAAACCTTAGCTCCGCTGTTTTTCATCCAATCCACAGTTTTATTCCCGTCTACAAAACCTAAGATTTCGATTCTTTCCGTGAGCTGTTCCGTTTCGGCCCATTCCATGATTTTTTGGACCGTTTCAAATTCTCCTTTAGAAACTCTTGCAGACGCAATCTCTACCCGATCTACATTTAGTTTTTGTAATAGAAATTTTGCGATATTTAGTTTTTCGGAAGTGGAAAAACTGACCCCTCTGGTCTGTTCTCCGTCTCTCAAAGTTACGTCTAAAATTTCCAATCGAGTTTCTACTTTTGTCATCTGAGATACCTTTTGAGAACGTCCTTATCGGGACCTAATATTTCGACCAACGTGGAACCCGGATTAGAAATCCCAAACCGAGAATAATCTACTTCCTTGAGAAAATCGTGTGATCGAATCGTATCCAAGGTTAGTTTTTTGAGAATTCCTTCTCCGATACCGTGAACGATTTCGATCAGAGTTTCTCCGGCTAAAAAAGCTTCTTGGATTTCCTTTTCTAATTTCCATTGTGCTTCTTCAAATCGAAGCTTTCGAATATAAATCGTTTTCGCTCCTGAATATCCAAATTTGACGGATTTTTTTTTCATACAATCCGAGACTCTTCTTCAGTACCAGTGTTTTTTGTTTAGAAGTACAGAAAACAAAGAATTTCATTTTTTATGCTTTCACTCTCCGAACGTTTCGGTACAATTTTCAATCGATCCATTCTATAAAAAGAGGTAGGTTTTAAGACCTTGAACGAACAGGCAGAATCCAAACCGGAAACGACGAAGTTAGTAGATAAAAAAAGGATCGCAATCTGCGGTGGGACCTTAGGGCGTGAAAATCGGTATTACGTTCGTGGTCAGGTCGTAGACGTAGGAATCACCGAAGAAATGAGAGATGATTCTCGTTGGGATTTGTTAAACGGTCTGTTTGAAGGTCAGGAAAAAGAAATCACTCCATTTTTAGATTATGGATTAGAACCAGTTCGAAAACCAATCTTAGTCGCAGAAATCTGGGACGAATCCGATGTTTTAGTTCATCAATCTCCCGAAATCAAGGGAGACGAAGGTGGATTTTTTTTTCACGAATTCACAAAACCACTTCTTCCCGGAAAGTATATCTTTCAGATTCATTTTAGAAAATTAGATTCTTATAGACAGTTTACAAAAGACATAGCTTACTTAAATCAAAAAGGAAAAAGCGAAATTTCCGGACAATCCTTAATCGGAAAAGGAAAACTCAGAATTCTTCCCGAAGATTTTAAAGGTTACGTCACTACTTCGGATATAGACCAAACCTATCTTGCCACGGACATTCATTCTAACAAAGGAAAACTTTCCACGTTATTCGAAACACCACAACAAAAGCTTCCTCTTCCTGGAATGCCCGCTCTTTATAGGGAAATTCGATTGGCTACAGAAGATTCTCCTCTTTGTTTTATATCTGCTAGTCCTCATTTTTTTAGAAGGACTTTACTGAGTACGATTCAAAGCCATTCTATCATAACTGAATCTTTACATCTTAAATATTTAGAAGGAACGATCAAAGGGATCGTCGAAAAATTTTGGGACTCGGTGACCCATCCAGCCAAATTTATAACGGACGGAATTTTAGGTTCGATGGAAAGAATTCGAAAATTTGCAGGAGCCTCCTTTCAAAGTCTTTTCGATCAGATGAGTTATAAACTTACGATTCTACTTAGAGACAGATTGTATCTTCCTACAAACGCAAAAGAAATTCTAATCGGAGACAATACCGAAAGCGATTATTTAATCTTTATTCTTTATCAATATATTCTCTGCGGTAAAATGCAAGGGAAAGAACTGGAAGACTATCTCTATCGTTTAAACTTTTTAGGAAGGGACGCAATTACAAGAGACGCCGCGCGAACAATCCGAGAACTAGGAGAAGAAAATAGAAACATTCACGGAGATTTAAATTCAGTTTCCTTGGTTCTAATCAATAAAACCGTTCATGGACCGGATCACGAGGAAATGCACTGGAACATTCAAAGCGCACTCCCCGCCGGAATCGATCCCTTTAAACAAAAGGAGATTCATCCGTATATTCTAACCGAAGGCGCTCCCGGTTTTGCGGTAGTACTTCAAGATAATGGAATATTAGATACTTCTGCTGTATTTAGAATTGTAGCAGAAATGGCAGGAGAATGGATGGAAGGTAAAGTAATTGATCCTACTGCATTGATGGAATGGATTCAAAATTTGACTCTACCGGGAGATTATCAAAACGAAAAAGATCTGATTTTAGAAGGTTTAAAAAAGGCTCTGAAAAAAGAAGAAATTTCTTAAAACTTAGAGACGTTGTCTTTTTTATCGATTTTAAATGTAGAAACTCACACAAAATCTAAGTTTTACTTTTAAATGTAGAACTCACATGAAAGTCTAAGAATTTATTTTAGCAGTTTTTTGTCTTCGACGCCAAAAAAATAGAATCACCGCAAGGATCGCTAAAGTAATAATAACTTTATTATAAATTTCTAAAAAAGCTAAAACGTTTTCCCAATTAGAACCTAGAAAAAAACCGGAAATAATTAAGATCCCGCACCAAAGAACTACGGCGACACTAAAACATCCGAAAAAAAGAATCGGACTCATCTTTACCATTCCAGCAACAATAGAAACAAAAAATCGAATCCCCGCCGAAAATCGACTGAATAAAACGACTAAGATAGAATTCTTTCGAAACCAAGTTAATGTCTTTTCTAGGGACTGCTCATCGTAAATAGAATCCTTAAAAGGAAATTCTTTTTCTTTAGCCCAATCCAGAAAAATTTGACCGAAACGATACATCACCCAGGCCCCCAGAAGGTTCCCCACCAATGTACTCGTAATCAATTCTATCCAGCCGAATGTAGGTAAATTTCTTGCCACTAAAAATCCTCCAAAAGCAGTAACCGTATCTCCAGGCCAGGGAGGAAAAACGTTTTCCGCAAAATTAGAAAAGGCAAAAAAGAGCCAGAGAAAAATAGGATTCGTTTCCGAAAAACGATTGAGAATTTGGAGCAGAGTTTCGTGAAAAGTCATGAAGTTAGAATAAAAGAATTGTCAGTGATCAAGCGTAAGGTTCAAGTAAAAAAAGTGAATCCTATTTGTTTACAATTCTTAAACCATTCGGACTTAGATCAAAAATTTACTTTTCCAAAGTTTGGTCCAGTGTCCCTATCCATTTGGAAAATCATAGTTTTTTGGTTTTTCTTTTTCACAACACCCACGTTTGGCGAAACTAAAGATTCTAAAAAAACGGAACTCTATCGTTATAATAAACTCACGGTACAGAATCATCCAGTTCGAAATCCTAGATCTCTTCCAATCGAATTTGTTCCCGAAGGTTCCGATCTAATTTATTCTACGGAACTCAAATCCGAAAGAGGTTATTTTGAAACGAGAGAATCTTTTCTTTTATTCACACATACATTTAAGAAAAAACAAATGGAAGTTTATTATGAATCCATTTTCCAATCTCTCTATTGGAAAATTTTACAGGAAGAAATCACCGAAAACAAAACGGTGATCATGGTAGAAAGTCAAAATAAAAAAGTAGTAACGATTCAAATCGAAACTTTGGAGAACGGAAGTAAAATCAAACTTTTTTATAAAAATTCAGGAAGCTAAAAATCTATGATCGAACCAATTCACATCAACCCTGAACCTGGAAAATACACCTTCCTCATTTTTTTTTCTATCTTATTTTTATTTGCAATCGGTGTTTTCTTTTTAGTATTTCGGCCTTATTTATATTCTTCGCTGATGGCATTGATTTTGTACCTCGCAACTAGAAGACCTCATAAACTTTTAAAAGGATATTTAGGAGAAAAACTTCAATGGCTCGTACCTTGGATCATGATCACACTCGTATCTATGATCGTATTACTTCCATCCTATTTTGTAATCCGTACCTTGATCAGCGAGGCTCTTTCAATTCTTTTTAAATTAAGAATTTCATTAAGCGAAGACAAGATAATAGAAACTTTAATGAATTTTGCACTGCTTACAGACTTTATCACGGACAACGAATTTTTCTGGGTTAAGGTTCCCGAAATCTACGGAGAATTTGCCGAAAATTACGTGGATATTCTGAACCTGGACAGTATCTATGGAATTTTAAGTAACGCTTCCTCTTTTATTTTAGGAAACATAGAATTACCTACAGGAATTCTAATGAATCTTTTCTTTGCTTTGTTAGTTTTATTCTTCCTCTATCAAGACGGAAAAAAAGTAGAACGATTCATCTTGGACAACCTTCCCTTTTCTAAACAATTGGAAGAACAAGTCGGAAGAAAATTAACTGCAGCGGTTCAAACTGTAATACGAGGAAATCTAATCATATCAATTCTACAAGGAGCGGCGATTTATATTCTTCTATGGATTGCCGGAATTTCTAGCCCGTTTTTATACGCAAGTTTAGCTGCTTTTTTTTCCATTATTCCAGTTGTAGGTACTTCTGCAGTTTGGCTTCCGATCGGTCTTTACATTCTCTTTTTAGAAAACAATCCTATGATGGCCATTTTTTTTATGGGAAGCGGATTGTTCTTTTACATAGTTCTAGAAAATTTCGTAAAACCTAGAATGCTCGATAAAAAACTACAGGCACATCCACTTTTAATCTTTTTATCTTTGATCGGAGGAATCAAAGAATTTGGAATTATGGGGCTGGTTGTGGGACCGGTCACGGTCACGTTAGTCGTTATTCTCTGGGATTTTTGGAAATTGTATCGCCGAGAATTGATTTTGAATAAAGGACATAGATAAACATTGGAAGACTCCAAACCTCTTTCCGTTTCGGAAGTCACTAGAATTATTAAAAATCTGATTTCCGGTTCCAAGGATTTAAAAAATATCTGGGTCCGAGGGGAAATTTCCAATTATAGCAAGGCAAGTTCAGGACATATTTACTTTTCTCTCAAAGACGCCGGATCTCTAATTCGATGTACTTTTTTCAATTACTCCAATAAAAATTATTCTGGAAAACCATTATCCGATGGAAAAGAAATCCAGGTCTACGGAACAATCACTCTCTATGAAGCGGGGGGTTCTTATAATCTAAACGTAACCAGAGTAGAAGAATTGGGGCAAGGAGATATTTTACTCCAAATCGAAAAACTCAAACAAAAACTCGCAGTAGAAGGAATCTTTGATCCGGAAAGAAAAAGAAGAATTCCATCCTTTCCAAAAACGTTAGGAATCGCCACTTCTCCTACGGGAGCCGCAATCGAAGATATTATCAAAATTTCCCGTTCCCGTTTTCCAGGAATCAATATACTCATCGCTCCCTGTATTGTTCAAGGAGAAGACGCTCCCGATTCAATTGTCGCTGCCATAGAGGAATTAAATCATCCGAACTGGAAAGTAGACGTGATCATCGCAGGGAGAGGGGGAGGAAGTTTCGAAGATCTAATGGCGTTTAACGACGAAAAGGTGGTCAGAGCTTACGCAAATTCCAGAGTTCCGATCATATCGGCTGTAGGTCATCAAACCGACGTTTTATTAAGCGACTTTGCCGCTGACTATTTTACTCCTACTCCCACCGCCGCCGCAGAATATGCAATTCCCAAAGAAGAAGACGTACTTCAATTTTTATCCCAGTTAGAAGGAAGAATTAAAAGCTCTTTAGTAACAAAAATTTCCTCCAACAAAGACAGACTCAGACTTTTATCCGGAAAGTTCATCTTTAAAGAACCGATGCAACTTCTCAATCAAAGAAGTCAAAGAGTGGACGAAATTGGAATTCGATTACAAAAGGCTTTATCCAACAAACTGGGTCTAGCCAGAGTTCGGTTGGAAAGATACCAAAATCTTACTTCCAGAATTCAAAACATTCTTTTTCATAAAAAACAAAAGGCTGAATTTTGGACTAGCAAAGTGGAAGATCTTTCTCCCGCTGCTACGATGAAACGTGGATATTCGATTCTTAGAAACAAAAATGGAAAAATCATACGATCTCCGGAAGAAACAAAACCGGAAGAAGAATTGCAAGTTTTACTTTCAGGTGGAACGATGCAAGTGATCAGAAAAGGAAAATAAAAATGGCGGAGACAAAATCTAAAATTTCATTTGAAGACGCTCTCATGGAACTGGAACAAATTGCGGAAAAACTAGAACGACAAGATTTCAGTTTAGAAGAATCCTTAAAAGCATATGAAAGAGGGATGGAACTTAAAAAAATCTGTCAGGGAATTTTAGATACTGCAGAAGGAAAGATAGAAGCTCTTACTAAAGACGAATCTAAAAAAACGAATAAAACCGGTTTTAGAGGAGAATCTAAAACGACAGAAACCAAAAACAACACCACACAAGAAGAAGACTTATTTTAATGTGCGTTCGGCGTAAGAAAATCTTGGCGAATAAAAAACTCAGGTACAACGACTCCCTAAATACCGATCCGTAGAGAAGGTATTCGCTGAGTTTTCCAAGTTGTCGTAGCTGCTCGCAAATTCCATAGCGAACTGGCTCAACGGCTGCGCTTTCAGCTCCAGTCAATAATTGCATGAAAGAAATTTAATATAACTTTTCGTCTTAAGTTTCAATTTAATCGACTACACTTCAATCACTTTCCATTGTTATATAGAATTCACGTTACTTTAATGCAGATTTCAACTTCAGAAATCGGTTCTAAGATTTAACTTTTGTTTATATTTTTTTAACGTAAGTTCGGCCTAAAGTTTCAGGACTCATTTCTGAAAAAAGTTAGAATCTAAACTTTGCAAATCAATTCCTAAAATGTAGGAACTATTACAAACTACGGTGTTACGAGCAAAATCTAAAATTGTAAGAGTTCCCACAATTTCACTTGAAAACGGGAAATATTGAAAATCGGATTCTACTGATTTTTTTTTAAAACACTATACAAAAATTGAGTTTTTTATCAATTAGAAGTGTCTAACAAGAACCCAAATGAAAAAACAGCTTTTAAATTAAAGAGATAAAAAGAATTGGCTCCCCCTGCTGGGCTCGAACCAGCGACCCAGTGATTAACAGTCACTTGCTCTACCGACTGAGCTAAAGGGGAGTATCCTCGGTAGTGAGCCCATATTTTCAAAAAGGGGTAAGGAAGCAATCTCAATTTGTCTCATTAGCATGTGTTTTTCTAGCTTTTTAAAGGAAAAATTTTAAATCGAGGAAGTGATTCAGTTCAAAAAACGCTTTGGGTCATTTTTCCTCTTCATTAGAGTGACATAATCCCTTCTAAGAGTGTTATGGAGTTAAAAAAAATTTATGAAGATGAATCGCCATTTTACGGTTCCTCAAAACGGTGGGTCGCCCACAATTCAATGGACAAAACGAAATTCCAAAATTACCAATCCAGACGGATCAAAAGTTTTTGAAGCAAACAATATCCTCGTTCCAGAAGATTGGTCTCAAGTTGCAGTCGATATTTTGGCACAAAAATATTTCCGGAGAAAAGGAGTCCCAAAATATCTCAAAAAAGTACAAGAGGATGGAATTCCGGAATGGCTACAAAAATCGATTCCTGATACCGAAAAATTAGAATCCCTAAAACCGGAAGATCGTTTCGGTGGAGAAACCAGTGCATTAGAAGTTTTTCATAGACTTGCAGGCTGTTGGACATATTGGGGGTACAAATACAAATACTTTTCCGACGAAGAAAGCGCCAAAATTTTCTATGATGAAATTGTATATATGCTCGCGACTCAAATGGCGGCTCCAAATTCTCCTCAATGGTTTAACACCGGTCTAAATTGGGCTTATGGAATTGATGGAAAATCTCAAGGTCATTATTACGTGGACCCTTCCACGGGTAAACTGATCAAGTCCACTTCTGCTTACGAACATCCTCAACCTCACGCTTGTTTTATTCAAAGTGTAGATGATGATCTAGTCAACGAAGGTGGAATCATGGACCTTTGGGTACGGGAAGCCCGTCTATTTAAATACGGCTCTGGTACTGGTACCAACTTCTCTAATTTAAGAGGAGAAAACGAACCTCTTTCGGGAGGAGGAAAAAGCTCTGGTCTCATGAGCTTTTTAAAAATTGGAGATAGAGCCGCAGGTGCAATCAAATCTGGTGGCACTACCCGTCGTGCAGCAAAGATGGTTTGCCTAGACGTAGATCACCCCGACATAGAAAATTTTATCGATTGGAAAGTAACGGAAGAGAAAAAAGTAGCCTCTCTTGTAACCGGTTCGATGTTAAATAACCGTCATCTCAATGCGATTATGTCAGCCTGTTACGAAATGGAAGGAGAAGATCGTTTTAATCCGAAAAAAAACTCCTCTCTGAAAAAAACCATTCAGGATGCAAAGAAAGTTCTCATTCCAGATAATTATATCAAACGTGTAATCGATCTTGCCAGACAAGGATATAAAGAAATTCTTTTTGAAGAATTGACCACAGACTGGCAGTCAGACGCCTACAACACGGTTTCCGGTCAGAACAGTAATAACTCAATCCGTCTTACAAACGAGTTTATGACTGCGGTAGAACAAGACCAACCTTGGAATCTTTATTTTAGAACCGAAAAGGAAAAGGCAAAAACGGAAGGACGTAAGGCGAAACCTTCTCAAACTCTTCGGGCTAGAGAACTTTGGGAAAAAATTTCCTACGCGGCTTGGGCGAGTGCAGATCCCGGAACTCAATATCATACTACGATCAACGAATGGCATACTTGTCCGGAAGACGGTCCGATCAATGCATCTAACCCCTGCTCCGAATATATGTTCTTAGATAATACTGCTTGCAACTTAGCGTCTGCAAATTTACAAAAATTTGTAAATTTAGAAACTCTAAACTTCGACGTGGAAGGTTTTCGTTATCTTTGTAAACTTTGGACGATCATCCTTGAAATTTCAGTGACCATGGCTCAATTCCCTTCTAAAGAAATTGCGGAACTTTCTTATAAATTCCGTACATTAGGTCTTGGTTATGCGAATTTAGGTTCCGTTCTTATGGTTCTTGGAATTCCTTACGATTCTCAAGAAGCGATGGCAATCACAGGCGCCATTTCTTCCATTATGCACATGACCGCCTATGCTACTTCTGCAGAGATGGCAAAAGAACAAGGCCCATTTGCAGGTTATGCTAAAAACCAAGAACATATGCTTCGTGTTATTCGAAACCATAGAAGAGCTGCTTATAACGCTCCTTCTAGCGATTATGAAGGTTTGACCATTACTCCTATAGGAATCAATCCAGCCTTCTGCCCTTCTTATATGCTCAAAGCGGCACAAGAAGACGCAGATCTAGCTCTTTCTCTCGGTGAAAAATACGGATTTAGAAACGCACAAGTCACTGTAATTGCACCTACCGGAACCATTGGTCTTGTGATGGACTGCGATACCACTGGAATAGAACCGGACTTTGCTCTTGTGAAGTTTAAGAAACTTGCGGGTGGTGGTTATTTTAAAATTATTAACCAATCCGTTCCCTATGGTTTAAAGAAGTTAGGTTATTCACCTTCCGAAATAGAAGCGATCGTAAATTATTGTAAAGGACACGCCACCTTAAACGGTGCACCCGTGATCAATACACAAACTCTGAAAGAAAAAGGTTTCACAAACGAAATTTTAGAAAAAGTAGAAACGTCTCTTCCTCTTGCATTTGACATCAATTTTGCATTCAATAAGTTTAACTTAGGGGAAAACTTTTTAACTAAAAACTTAGGAATCTCAAAAGAAGTTTTTGACTCTCCCGGCTTTTCTCTTTTAGAACATCTTGGTTTTACCAAAGAAGACATCAACAAAGCAAACGATTACGTCTGTGGAACGATGACAATCGAAAACGCTCCCTTTTTAAAGGAAAAAGATTATCCTGTATTTGATTGTGCCAATAAATGTGGAAAGTATGGAAAGAGATTTCTTTCTTACGAGTCTCATATTCGAATTATGGCCGCAGCTCAGCCCTTTATCAGCGGAGCAATCTCTAAAACGATCAATCTACCGGAAGAAGCCGTAATCGAAGATATTAAAAACGCTTATTTTCTTTCTTGGAAGATGATGATCAAAGCGAATGCACTTTACAGAGACGGTTCTAAACTTTCTCAACCCCTGAATTCTGTATTAGAACTTTTGAATGGAATTGAAATAGACGATCAAGAAGAAATCAGAGAAGCTACAATCTCTAAAGACCCGGTTCAAATCGCGGAAAAAATAGTTACGAAATATATTTCTCACCGCAGAAAACTTCCGAGCAGAAGAGCCGGTTATACCCAGAAGGCAATCGTAGGCGGTCATAAGGTTTATTTAAGAACCGGAGAATATGAAGACGGCCAAATCGGAGAAATTTTCATCGATATGCACAAAGAAGGAGCCGCGTTTAGAAGTTTGATGAACGCGTTTGCAATCTCAGTTTCACTTGGATTACAACACGGAGTTCCTTTAGAAGAATACGTGGATGCATTCACTTTCTTTAAGTTTGAACCAAACGGCATCGTCTCCGGCAACAAACACATCAAGATGAGCACCTCCGTAATCGACTATATCTTTCGAGAATTAGCAATTACTTATCTAGGAAGATACGATCTAGGAAGATACGATCTAGGACAAGTAGCTCCGGAAGATTTGAGAGGAGACGAAATCGGCTCTAAACGCGCCACTGCTGAGTCAAACGGTCAGGAAAAAGAAACGTTCGGCTCAACAGCAACAGTTGTAGAACCCACTCCTAAGAAAGAAGTAGAAACCATTTCTTATTCTCAAATGATTTCCAAAGAAAAACCATCTTTGTCTCCTTCTGGAATTTCTCTTTTAGAAGAAGTCAAGCTCGCAAAAATCAAAGGTTATACTGGAGATTCTTGTTCCGAGTGTGGTTCTTTTGAAATGGTACGTAATGGTTCTTGTTTGAAATGTATGTCCTGCGGTGCAACCACCGGATGTTCTTGATCAGGAAAGTTTACTCAATTGTAGTTTTTATGTTATGAATTGATTATATATAGATCTTATATCGATAACCAATCATTTATATAAAACGAGTCTAAAGGCCCGGGTAATTTAAACTCGGGCTTTTTTTATTATTGAGAATTACATAAAATTAGTTTTTTATTATATTTCACCATTTTCTTTTTCATAACGAATCAAAGCACGATGCAATTTCGTTTAAATACAAAAAGTAAATTCCTATGATAAGAGGTAGAATCTTTTTCCAATCAGTGAAAATATGATTTGAATACCCTTTTCAGAAAATTTTATTTTTTCGAAAACCGTTCGTCTCGATATGAAACTTTGTTCCGGGATATAGATTCACTTTTATATGCAAGTTTTCTATAATTTTCGCGCACTCAATTCGAACAGAACCAAAATTCAAATGTAACCGTAAACAATCAACTCCAGTTGTCTTCATTTTTAGCAAGCTGACTGTACTCAAATAGGGTTTCAATAGAATTGTTGAAAAATTAATTCTTTATTGATTTCTATTTCATGGGAACCGTCGATTGAAAAAGTTTTGTTAATCTGAACTATGGAATTTTTCAACAACCCTAATTTTAAAAACGTTTTGCTTCAACTTTTGAGGCTCTAAAATTTTCGTCCTCATTTCCCATTCAGCTGGAAATTCAATCCAATGAATTTTCTTTAAATGCCAACGGGCCACCGGTTAAAACGTCTCGAATCCATTTATCGTAAAAGCTGTGAGAAAATTCTTGAATTAGAAGAATATTAATTTTATAGAATCTACCGCCGTAAACGTCTTTGATGAGACAATTTTTTAAGATGTCTCTATTAATAAATAATATTCGAAAAAATTTCATCCATTTAGAATCACTCATCAATTTAGAAGAAAATTTGTTGATTCGATTCTTCAGTCATATTTAGTATTTATCAACTTCGGGATTCATAAAAATTCTTATAAAAATCTGTCCCAAAACTGAAACAGATTCTTGCAGCTTAACCTTTTTGATAAAACAAAATGAAACTCTAAAGTGCCTTCTCTCACTAAGATATCGCTCGGTAAGTTTTAGGGCGCGCTGTAAACAAAAATCTACTACAACTTCGAATATTAAAGACTTCCAGAAATTGGCGGTGGCCCAGTCAGTCCTGGAATCTTTACATCCGGTTTGTTAATAGTCCCCATCACAGGAATACATTTACTTCCGCTCTGTTTTTCTAAAAGAGTCAATATATCTGCTATATCTTGTCTTTCCAAAGCAAAGTTGCGATCGAGTTCTAGACAAATTCTAAGATTTAGTTGAGAAAAGGACATATTTTCCGATAATCGAATATTTCCAGTAATATCAAAACGTGCAATCGATGTGTCTAACGTAAAATCGTTGAAAATTAAATTTCCACCTTGAAGATTCACTTTAGTAAGAAATTTTTTAACCGTTATATTTTTCAATTCACCTAAAAGCGGAATTTCCGGAAGTTCCTGAATCATTCCTGAAGACTGTCCTGCAGGTATTTCCAAATCTAAAGTTCCGTTTATTCTGGAAATACCTTGGTCTAAATTATCAAATTTTCCTTTACCTTCAAAATTACGTATTTTTGCCAAAGGTCCGTTTTCGGTATCAATTTTTAAGGAAACCAATTTAAACTTACCATCGAATTTTTTCTTAATCAAACCCAACAAAGAAGTTTTTAGAACCGCCTCTTCCGCTTTGATTTTAAGATTGGAAGAAGTTGTGACTTCGAGAGAATCCAAAGTTACATTTCCTAAAACGGAAATACTCAAATCTCTAAAATTAATAATCGTTCCGGTTTTTGCGGATGAAGAATACAAAGAACTACGTACAATTTCATCCAAAGGAAAAAGCCAAACCGTAAAAATGAGAAATGAAAAAATCCCAGTTCCGATCAGTATTAATTTTTGTTTAAACGTAAAACGAGAGACAACTTCTTCCTCCTGGAGTTCGAGAGTCAAAAACTCCTCTTCTTCGGGAGTCAGAGCGATTTCTTCCGGAAACTCTTTTTCTTTTTTCATCGTTTTGCGCCCGCCACTCGACTGTAGGTAGAAAGTTTTAGATTTACATCATATACTTCTTTACCTTGAAACGGTTTTTTAAAATTTAAATATTCCACTCTGGCGTTAATCATCTTATTTTTTTCTATATCGTAGATCAGCCGAAAAATATTATCCAAGGTTACAGATCGAAAATTAATATCAATCGTGATCCGATTGTATTTCTTATCTTCGATCGAGTTGAAGTCCTTCATTGTGGAAATTTTTTCTTTTAGACTGTATCTTATAAAAATTTCGTCTAACTTCGCGTAAACGGCACTTACGTCAGTTTCCCCGCCAGAAGAATCTAAAGATCTGAATTCATTGAACTCTTGGATAATTTTGTCGAGTTTTACGGGTGCGGTTCTGGAATCCTGTACTTTTTCCGTCAGTCCTTGACGAAGGGTCACCACCTTCCTGATCGCCAAAAACACAATCAGTAAAAGAATCAATCCGATTCCTCCCAATACGATCAGCCTTTCTCTTGGTTCTAATTTATCAAACATGGCGATCTTAAAAAGACTCCTCAGCGGTTGACTTATTGGTGACTTTCATCTTAATAATAAAAGAGACTTTATAATTTTTGACACCCTGCATCAATTTTTTATCCACAATCTCTATGTCTTTGAACATAGTAGATTTTTCCAAAGATCTTTGTACTACACCGATCTCACTGAATTCGTTCACTCTTCCTCCGATCTTGACCAAGTCCTGATCATAATCAAACTGATCCAGTTGAAACGGCTGCATGTCCGCAGAGGGAAAATTCATAGAAAGTTCAAATAAAATATCTAAAATGCTAGGTTTACTTAAGTAAAGTCTGTAGATCTCCGTTTTTTTCTTCTCTTCGTTTTTAAGTTTAGCAGCATATTCTAATATATCCTCGTCTTCGGGAGCAGGTCTACCAAAACCTTTTTGAAATTTTTCCGCGAGCATTTTATCACTCGCACTGAGTTTACGTTTATCTACTACGATTCCTACAAAAAAAACGGTAATTAAAATGAATAAAGAAATTCCGGAGAAAATCAAATGATGTCTGAACTGATCTAAGTTTAGAATATTCTTATTAATTCTCTTTACGTGAGGTGTATCGATAAAATCTACTTTATCTTTTTTAGAAAAACCAAAATGATACCCCATTCCTAAACAAGTGGCAAAGGAATCTCCGTTCAAAGGAAGAAAATCATATCTATGAGCAATCAAACCAATGGAATCGGTAAAAAAAGATTCAATTCCGCGGATTTTGCTCCCACCGCCCGAAAGATATAAAACTTCTGGTCTTTCGGTTTCATTCATAGATACAATACTTCTTTGAATTTCGGAAGAAAGTTTTTCTAAAAATTTTTCTGTACTTTGAAATGCCTTTTTAATATCCGCCTCTTTGAGTTTGAATTCTTTCGCGAATAAATTGAGATCGTCGTCTTCTTCCGAAAAAGGTTCGAATTGAAGTGAAAGTTTAATCGCTTCCGCTTTTTCAAAAGGGATTTTGAGATCGGAAGAAATCTGATCCGTCAGAGTGTCCCCTCCCATTGAAATGTATCTTGTATGTGCAACTTTTCCATCGCTCAAAATATTCAAGATAGTAACTCTTCCGCCTATATCTACTTGAGTGCAGTTCTTACTTTGAATTTCTTTATTAGAATGTTGTGTAATAACGGAAGAAAGACTAACTGAATCTACAAACAAACCTCGAAATACGATGTTACTATCTAAAAACGGTGCGGTAATAAAATCCAATTCGCTATGATGCGCAGAATACGCGATCACGTCCGATTTTTCCTGATCGATTCTCCAGATATTTCCAGTTACTTCCACTGTTTCCATGGGAAATGGAATTCTACTTTCTACTTCAAATGGAATTACTTCTCGAATTGCTTTTACAGTCGTTAGAGGAATATGAAGTTCCCTCACAAAAAGACGGTCCAAAGGAAGATTTAAAAGAATACTGGTCTCACCTGGAAAATAGGAATTGATAAAACGAAGAACATTATGCCTATACTCTTCTTCTTCTCCATGAGAAATACTCATGATTTCAGAACGAAGAATGGTCAACTTTCCTAGAACTTTTTGAAAGAGAACACCTTTGATTGTATTCGTTCCATAATCGACTGCGAGAAATTGATCATAAATAAACATCTGATTTAGTCTTCCATGTAATAGAGCATTTGATTGTTAGTAAGATCAAAAATCCCAGTAATTCTTCGAATCGTTTTCCCTACTTGACCAACTGCTACGATTCTAAAAATTTCCCCTTTGGTCTTGACTCTTCCTCCGGAAACTTCGGTTCCTTCTCCGGCAAGTTCTTTATAAAGAGTCAATCCACCTGACGTAGGAATTTGAAATTCCTGAAATTTTTCCAGATCCTTTAGTTCTTTGATAAAACCACCCTGCTCCAATTTGAATTTTAGAATTCTCATGGCGGCTTGTTTGGTCATAAAATCGGATAAAGACATCAAAACAAAATATGGTGCACCGTTCAAGTTGATTCTATCATCCGAGTTTTGTCCCGAAGGAATGTATGCGGTTACGTTATTTGCCAATACAAAATCACTGTCTCCGATCAATGCCCTTTCTTCTTCCGATTGAAACGCTTTGGAATATTTTTGATCAAAATCCGCTGGTTTTAAAGAACCGTAAACTGTAGCTCTGTCAAAACCCTTTACGGAAACCAATTCCGAAATAGAATACATAAAAGAATTCTTATTTTTCCTAGGAGGCTTTAAAGAAGAATAATATCCGTCCTCCGCTCCTCCTCCTGTTTCCTGAAGGTCCGTATCCATCCAATCAAAAATTGGAAAAATCTTTTCCCGTTTGATACCAAAGTGATCAAAAAGTCTGGAAAGCATTTCGACGGAGCGAAGATTTTGCTGATTATCATCTTGATTCAAAAGAGAATTCAAATTGATCTTTCCGTCTTCTGAACTGATCTTATAATAAATCGTTCCACCTCCCAAGGGTAGAGGTGGAGGATTGAGTGCAATTCCACTTTTGTAAAGGTATTCTTCTGGTATCTTTTTAAGCGCACCCAAAGCACCTTGAAAACCAGCCTTGGCCAGTAAGAGCGCCCTAAATCCATCTGCGTCCGCTTGTGCAATTCTTCTTTCACCTAAGGAACGTTCTCCGAATTCAGTAGCGGTATAAAACGAAGCGGTTCCGATCGCCATTACTAAAATTACGACCATAAAACCTTCTCTGGATTTTCTAAACTGATAAGAATATAGAATTCGCCAAGAGTTCTCTTTTGTTTTGAAAGTGAAATTCTTTTGGACCCAATTGAGAATTCGTTCTAAAAATTGAAACTGTGGGAACTCACACAGCCAGTTATAAAAACGAAAAATCTGTAAACGAACAAAGTGATGGAAACCAATTAAAAAACGGGAAACTACCTCAAATTTGTGGGAACTCTTACACTTTGTTAAAAATTTACCAGTTATAATTTCTTTTGAGATTTTGGGTTTTGTTTTTAATAAAATTTGAATATTACTTAAAAAGAATTCCAGGAAACGCAAGAGTTTCATAGCGGACCTCCTTTTTCCCTGAATTTACGATCAACTCGATTCGAATCAGCCTAGGAATTGCTTTAGTAAGTTTAGAATCCCACTCGTCTTCCCATTTCGTTCCGGTTCTAGAATACTTAAGTTGAAAACTTTTTACGTGAGTCAATAAAGTGTACTCCGTTCCTCCCGATTTAGGATAACGATCCACCATCTCGTCCTCTCTGCGTATTAAAAGATTATAATTAGAATCGTCCGGCATAGGTTTTAAGTAAAAAGAAACTTCACGCACCTCCGGTAAGGAAACTTCCTCGGAATTAGGATGAGTAGCCGCAAAATCCAATCGATCCTTACGGACCACACCTCTGCCTTCATTTTTACCGATAAAAATCAATCTTCTTTGATTTTGATGAAAATACGTCATGGAAATCGTACTTCGTACATTTTCCATTGCGAGTAAAATATCCCTTTTAGCTGCACCTCCGGGAGAAGAAGATTCTCTGGAAATTCTAAGAGCGGTATAATAGGTGGAAAAAATTCCAGTGAAGATCACGCCTAAAATCATTACTACAATCGAGATTTCGATCAAAGTAAAACCGTTTCGTTTGGATTTGGCGTTTTTTAAGTGCATTCAAAACTCTTAATATTGTGCAGACTTAAACGTCTCCGCTGTGTAAGATTCGGTTCCACTGCCAGTGGGATATTTGATCGTAACTTTGATTCTAAAAACCCGGATAATCCCCGCAGTAGCTGCTCCTTGACTAGCTTGACCAGACCTTCTCATGATCAATTTATTCATCTCCGAATCTCTACCTCCAAGTAAATCTTCCGGCTTTTGACTGTCCTTTCCAGAAAGTTTCAAAAGGTCCATGTCTTCCTCATTGATCGAGGTTTCAAAACCGTAACCCGGATAACCAGGAATATCCCCCGAGGTTTTATCGGACTGAAGTACAGATACAGAATCAATCTGAGCCATTTTAATTTTAGCTAAATGAACCGCGTTTGAGATCACCGTAGCCATTCTTTGCTGTTTGATCCCGTTTGAAATCACCATGTAAGTGTATGTCATTGCAATTCCGGCTAATGCAAGTGCGATAGAAACCTCGATTAAATTAAAACCTCTTCGAATCGAAAGTCTAGAAACAAAAATTTTAAGGCTGCTGTTGTTCGTTATCATCTTGTTCTTTCCAATTCTTATCGGTTGCCAAATTTGAAGAAGTATGAAACTGTTCGCCTTCCACAACGGAAACCTTTCCACCGTATCTATAAAGAATCAAGGTTCTATAAATGGAAGGATCACTTCCTAAATGTACGCTGTAATCCGCCGAGATCCCGAGATAGGTATATGGAACTTTAATAATTCCTTTCGTATATCTAAAACCTCTAATATCGGTTATATCTATAATTTCGGAAGTATAAGGAAGTTTCTGAGGTTTAAAAACCAAAACCTCTTTAATTCCGCTTTCGTCTCGAACCAACTTTTTGATGGAATAAGTATCATTGTCTATATCCAATTCTAAAACCATCGTGGTGTTCGTAAGAATGGATTTTCGATAGCAGAACTCGGCGGCTTGTTTTAAGGTTTGCGCCGCGTCATTTCCCGAAGGGATAATAAAATTTGCAGCGGTACTTGCAAGAATACTAATTAACCCCGCGAGGATCGCGATAACCACGATCAACTCGATCAGAGTAAATCCTTTCCGGATATTTCTAACTTTCATAACCGGAAAGGAGAGAAAAAGTTATTTTCTACGGAAATCGGAAGGATATTCGTCTTCGTTGAGGATGTTAAAATCGGCATTCTTACCCTCTCCGCCTTCTTTTTTGTCCTTACCCATGGTTACGATTTGAATTTCTCCGTTTACGTCTCTCTTAAGCTTATAGGTAGTTCCCCAAGGATCGTTGATTGCGGCTTTTTTAGTCAAGATAGGTTTCCAATCTTCAGGAACGTCTCCCGTAGTAGGCTTTTCCACCAAGGCTTCAAGTCCCTGTTCATCGGAAGGATAAGTTCCATAACGTTGTGCGTATCTTTCTAAATGTGACTGAAGTTCATAGGCGTCTTTTTTTAGTTTGAGAGCGGCGGTATCGTCGCTGATTTCACCCGGACGAAAATTGGAATAAACAAGAGCGATCAAAGCGCCTAAGATGATCACCACAACTGCGAGTTCGATCAGCGTTAGACCTTTTCTGTATTTTCTTTTTAATTTGGACAGATTCAATTGAATTCTCCTTAATCTTAACTATATATTTTGAAGTTGTTGCGTCAAGTTGTACATTGGGACCATGATCGAAGCCATAATCGTTCCAATCAAAAGACCCATAACCACAATCATTAGAGGTTCCATCGATTGGGTCATCGTTTTAATTGCGGTATCCACTTCCGAATCGTAAATATCCGCGAGTTTGTTCATCATCTCCGGAACCCGATCCGAAACCTCTCCGGCGGCGATCATACCTAAAACCATCTGAGGTAGAATCACGGACCCACTAAAAGAAGAGGAAAGTTTTTCCCCTTCTTTGATTTTTTCCACTGCGTTTTTGATTTCTTCACCAAAGATAGAATGATCTACTATCTTTTCTACGATGACAAGAGTAGTGATCAGAGGAACCCGGTTGCTTAAAAGAATTCCTATGTTTCTCGCAAAACTACTTACAAGAACCTTACGCGCAAGAGATCCTAATATTGGAATTTTCAAAACGAACTCGTCCCAGTTTCGTTTTCCCTTGGAAGTGTTTTTATAATAGATAAAACCTACAATTCCTCCAAAACCCAAAGCAAGAATTAACCACCAAAACCCAATGAGAAAGTCAGAAACTCCGATCACAATTCTGGTTATCAGAGGAAGTTTTGCGTCGAATTGTAAAAACAATTCCTGAATCTGAGGAATGACTACAGTTAATAAAAAAATCGTCACAAAAATAGATAAGGAACCCATAATAAACGGATATACCATTGCCACCTGAACTTTCGCTTTCAGTTCGCTGGATTTCTCTTCTAGCTCCGCAAGTCGAGTGAGGGTAGCTTCATAATCTCCCGTTTTTTCACCAACTGCAACGAGCGACGGAAACTGACTCGGAAATACATCTGGATGTTTTTTCATCGCTTCGGATAAGGAAGAACCTTCCGTAATGTTTGCTTGCATTCCGGTAATTACTTTTCTGAAATTCTGATTTTCAGTCTGTTCCACGATACTCGACAAAGATTTATCGAGTGGAATTCCCGCACCAAGTAATGTGGCAAGTTGTCTTGAAAAAAGACCTACTTCTTTACGCGGAATTCTATAAAGATACTTTGCTAAAAACGGAAATAATTCCCGGTCCTTTCTTTCAGAATCTTCGGAAATACTACGTACATAAAGGCCTTTGTTTTTTAGTTTAGATCTTGCAGCTTGAAGAGAAGCGGCGTCTATAATTCCTTTTTCTTCTTTACCCTTTTTATTGAAAGCAACGTAAGAATAAATCGCCATAACGCTTAAGTTACCCTGAGAACTTCATCGATTGTAGTTACACCATCAACTACCTTTCTAATTCCGTAATCTTTAAGAGTTCGAAACCCATGCTCGAGAGCGATTTCGTTTAACTGTCCGGCGTCTTTACCATGAAGAATCGCTTGTTTGAGAGGAGAATTGACAAGTAAAAGTTCATAAATTCCGATTCTACCTTTAAAACCGGTTCCCATACAATGAGAACAACCCTTACCCCGATGTAAGTTACCGTTCTTTAAAGATTTCTTAGAGATGCCAATGGACTCCAGTTCCGAAGCGGTAGGTTTATATGTTTCTTTACATTGAGTACAGATAACTCTCACAAGTCGTTGAGCCATGAATCCCAACACTGTGGAAGTAATCAGATAAGGTTCGATTCCCATATCGACTAAACGAGTCGCGGCACTTGCCGCGTCATTTGTATGAAGTGTAGAAAAAACAAGGTGACCGGTCAAAGAAGCTTGGATCGCAATTCTTGCGGTTTCTTCGTCTCGAATTTCACCTACCATGATAACGTCCGGGTCTTGTCGAAGAATGGCTCGAAGCCCGGTCGCAAACGTAAGACCGATTTTTTCCTGCATTTGCATCTGAGAAATTCCTTCGATCTGATATTCCACAGGATCTTCACAGGTAATGATGTTTCTTTCTTCTGTGTTGAGTTCGCTTAACGCGGAATAAAGGGTGGTAGATTTACCCGATCCGGTCGGCCCCGTTACTAAAATGATTCCATGAGGTTCGTAAATTAATGAACGTAAAGACTGTATAAGTTCGGGATAAAAACCCATCGTATCCAAAGAATATTTTTGATCCGTCTTATTCAAAAGCCTCATTACGATCCGTTCGCCAAACTGACAAGGAATGGTAGAAACCCGAATGTCTATGTCTTTACCAGCAAGTCTAAGTTTGATCCTACCATCCTGAGGAAGTCTATTTTCGGCAATGTTCAAATTAGACATGATTTTGATTCTGGAGGAAATCCCCGCGTGATAAGACTTAGGAGGACTAAGCACGTTATGCAAAATACCATCCACACGATAACGAACCACTAAAGACTTTTCGTAAGGCTCAATGTGAATATCCGAAGCCCTTTCGTTGACCGCTTGGGACAGAATCACGTTGACCATCTTGATGATTGGAGCGTCATCGCTTAGATCTAGAGTTTCATTTTCAAAGGCTTCAGCAAGTTCAGAAAAACTTCCCTCCATCTCATTTAACATCTCTTTGGCGGTAGAAGACGTATTATCAAAATGAGAATGAATGATTTTCATGATCTCCGGTTCCGGAGCGAGAATAAATTCTACGTTGTAACCTTTTAAAAAATTACGAGCGTCGTCCATCGGATGCAGATCGGAAGGATCGGACACTGCAATTCGAATCGTTTTTTTAGAAAGGGAAAACGGAACGATTCTACTTTTCTGAATGAGTTTCAAAGGAACTTGTAAAAATATATCTTCCATACCCGTAAACTCTAGTTTTTCTCGGAACTCGAGCTGATAGAGTTTGGATAGGGCGCGGAGAATATCTGCTTCTCCGGCAATTCCTTTTTTCTGAATGATATGACTCAGAGAAAGGTTATTTTTTTTCTGAACCTTAAGGGAATCTTCCAGATCTTTTTCGGATATGATCCCCTCTTCGATTAGGATATCTCCGAGAGTTTTCAAATTTTAATCCCCTCTTTCTCTGATTTCTCTTTCTTTGTTGAGGATTCTTTCTCTTTCGAGTTCGTAACGTTCCTGTTGCATTTTTTTCTTCACGGTCATCTTATCCGCAGTTTCTCTGCTATCGAGTATATGCGGAGTAATAAAAACCATCAAGTTGGTCTTTTTAATTTTTTCAGTGGTTCTTTTAAAAAGATGACCTAAATACGGAATGTCCCCTAAAAAAGGAATTTTAATGATTCTTTTTTGTTTATCATTCGAGATCAATCCACCGATCACGATAGACTGAGTGTTTTCAATTGAAATAGAAGTTTTAATTTCTCTTCGATTGAAAGTAGGATTTCCTCCGGAAAGTGCAATCTCTGCGATATTTTTAATCTCCTGAAAGAGTTCCAGAGTGATCTTATTATTTTTATTCACGTGAGGAGTGAACTTAAGTTTAATCCCCGTAGGACGATATTCGTAATTGTCTACGGTCACAGCGTTCGTTCCACCAGTACCTGCGTTTCTACTCTGAGTTCGAACAGGCACGTCTTGGCCCACACTGATTTCTGCTTCTTGGTTATCTACCGTAAGCACTTGAGGAGCGGATAACACGTTGAAGTTTTCATTTCCTTGATTGGCGCTTAAAATTCCTATGATTTGTTCCGAACCAGCTTTTAAAAATCCTAAAGAGAAACCGCTCAAAGTGTTTATGTTCGGATTGACCTGACCGTTCGAATTGATGATATTTGCTTCTTTAGAAAGACCGGAATTAAACTGACCGAAAGCTTCTCCCTTATATCTCCAATCGATCCCGAAATCGTTTAAATCACTGGAAGTAAGTTCCACGATCAAAACTTCTAATAAAACCTGTTTTCTAGACGAGTCTAAAACCTTAATGATTTTACGAATTTCGGCCCATTCCGCATTCGTGGCCGTAACAATCACAGAATTGGATTCTTTATGACCGACCGCCTTGATCTTATCTACCTTAGGCATCGGCTGACCCGGTGGTGGAGGTTTTCTTTCGGAACTCAGATCTTCAGACTGAATCACAGGATTGTCTAACTTTACTAAAGTCGCCGCGATCTTTTCAGCCTCACTATATTCTAAAGTATAAATATGAATATCACCCGCCGATGAAATCGCCCCCGGAGTCGCCTCTTCGACTTTAACGTCAAATTCGCTTACAAGTACTAACAATTTATTGATGTCTGCAGCGGAACCTGAAAGTACAATCGTATTTGTATTTCTATAAACGATCACATCCGTATTGGGAGAAGTAAGACGTTTTAAAATAGGTTCTAATTCTTCCGGTTTTACATTTTCAATAGGAATGACCTGAGTGATCGTTCTATAATCCCCAACCTCCTCTTCGGGAATCAATTCCTTACCGACTCGTACGATAGGAGATCTGGCAAGTGCATCTTTAATTTTAACAATCGAAATCAGATCCGGTTCTTCTACTACGCCAAAACCGAGAGACTCTAAAACAGATTTCATAAAAATGAATCCATTTTTGATCGGAATTTCTTTTTGAGAAATGATCGTAATTTTTTTACCTTTTAAACTTTCATCTAAAAGAATATTTTTCTTTAAAATGGCGCTCATTCCTTTGAGAAAGTCGTTTAGTTCTGTATCTCTCCAATTTGCATAAAAAGTTTTTTCCGAAGGTTCTTCTTGAGTAACCGATTTTGTCTTTGCGGAAATTTTTTTCTTACTTTGAGGAAAGATTGGTTTATCCCATACTAAAAACAAAAGTATGAGAAAGGAGAATATTCTAAAGATTGAAAGTTGACTGATTGTTCCGAACATCTTTTTAGTTTCTGATAATAAATTCGTAGGTGAGAATCTGGCTACCTCTTTCCACATCTACTGTAATCTTATCGGCAGTTTTTACGGCTCCCCAGATTTCTAACATTTTTTCGGTTTCGGTCAACGGCATTCCATTCACTCGTTTGATAATATCTCCATTTCTAGCTCCTAAGGAATAAAAGATATGTTCCGGAGTAACACTGTAGATTTTATAACCGGAAATTTTACCGTTGATCAATGCAGGACCAAATCTAGCGTTTTTAAAGATCGCCGCTTGGTCTTTCAATTTACGATTTACATCTTGTCTAGAAAGAACTTTACGAACCGTATCACCCGCCGGAGGCCCACCTTCCGCTTTTGGACCCGCGTCTAAATTCAACTTGGCCCTTGCTTCCCCCGGAGTCTGACCGATTTCTACTTTGAGGGAAATTCCACCTTTTTCCAAAACTACATAGTTGAGAGAAATAGAACGAATTTTATATCCACCTACCGTTTCTCCGATCGCAAATTCCTGAGCTTCTGCTTTTCCTTTTTCTATAATCGTGGCACGAGCAAAGGACCAATGACCGCTTAAGGTTCCAGTAATTTTCATTTCTTCTCCTTCTCCCGTATCCGGAGGAGCAGAAGCTGCAGAAATTTCTCCTTCTGTAGAAATTTCTCCTTCTTTAGGAATCACTCCGCGAATTAAATTCCCTTGAACCATTTCCTCATAAGAAGAAAGAGATCGATTTGAAGTTTCTAGTCCCACTTTGCGAATCGGATTTGTTCCGGAACTAGCGGCCTGAACACTCGGATTTAAAAAGGCAAGAATCACCGCTCTTAAAAGATAAGAAAGTGAATAAGAAAAAAATAAAATAACCGGAATGAGAGTATAAAATGTATTTTTCCTGAGTTCTAAAAAAATCGCGTTCATAGGAGTCCGATCAGAAAATTTCTTTCTAAGAAGTCAGAAAATCTCCGACTACTCACAATCTGGCAAATTTACCAGGGTCTAAAGGAGTCACAATCTTTAACGCTTTTTTCAAAGCGGCGTCTGGATTTACCCTATTTCCGTTTAAAAAGACTTCAAAATGAAGATGAGGTCCCGTAGCCGACCCGGTTCTACCAATTGCACCTATGACCGTTCCAGTGCTCACTCTAGTTCCCTGTTCAATTGTAATTTTAGAACAGTGGGCGTACATTGTTTTATAGCCGTTGTCATGATCTATGACTACAGTATTTCCGTATCCTCCGTTTACTCCGGCAAAGGATACGATTCCATCCGCAGATGCAAGGATCGGAGCACCTTGAGCCCCCGCAAAATCCAAACCGGTATGAAAACCACCCGAACCAGTATGAAACGGATCTTTTCTTCTTCCATAACGGGAAGTGATTCTTGCATTTAAAACAGGATGTACAAACAATTTATGAAATTCTACTTTCTCCCGGCTCGCGTTACGAACCTGCACCGGAATGGAAAGATTCTGACCCACTTGAAGAGTAGAATTCTTTTTCAAGCCGTTGGCAGAAATAATTTTTTGAATCGAAGTTTTCATTTCTCTTGCGATTTTAGAAAGAGAATCTTTGGATTTGACTACGTAATTTTTGTAGATAGTTCCGCTGTGATTAACGATCTTAGAAGAAATAATCCTATTGACGTTGATAAAGCTAGGAAGTTCTAAGTTAGATTTGTCTTTGTGATAATTGAGAGAATATTTTTCTTCCTGCCAATTTTCAGGAGACTGAGAGAATAGTTGTTTAATTTTACGTTCTTCTTTATCCGAAAAAAAGGAAGAATCCTTGTTGGTATATTCTGAGATCTCCGCGTCGTAATTTTTCAGAGGATCTGCAAAAATAGAACCAAACACCAAGTAGGAAATCAAAAAAATAAAAAAAAGTTTCCCATTCACTTTTTTAGTATCGGACTTAGATATGTCCGATCTTGATCCTCCATTTCCCGAGGATTCATTTTTTCTTTTTGTATTCCACAAGTTCATTGGCTATAAGTTTATCCAAATCTTCTACAGTAATTTTTTTACCGCCGTATTCGTCGTTCAGTTGATAAAGTATCATTCTTCCGATGGCGTATTCTCTTTTATGATCCGCAGGGTAACATTTGATTTTCACCATCGAAGGAGTGGATTCTATATAAATCCGAACAAGCATTCCTTTCTTAAAGGTTTCTGTATTGGAAACTTTTTTATCTTTCGTTAGGTAATAAATTTTTTCCGAATAATGCTCGTTAATCTGAGCCACCGCGTCTTTACGAATCAATCTGTTACCGCAACCTGCCAGAAAAATAAAAATTGAGGGAAGCAGGAAAACGGCGATACGAAACATTTCAGAGCAAAATTACAGAAGCTAAACGTATTTGAAAGGAGTTTTTTTGAAAAAGCCGAATTACGTTTTCAATTTTTCGAATAAAAAACACAAAATCCATATCACAAACGTTCCCCAAGTAAAAGAATAGGAACCGTACTTCCTATAGGAGGGAAGTATGAAAAATTCTTGGATCTGTCTCACCGGAGCGAATTTAGAAGGTCTGGATGCGTTTACGGTCGATGTAGAAATCAATCTCAAACGAGGATTACCTCGTTTTGCAATTACTGGACTGGCTGCCCAGTCCATCCGTGAATCTTCGGAAAGGGTAAGAATCGCTTTAGAAAACAGCGGCTACTCTTGTCCTCTTCAAAATATATTAGTAAATCTAGCTCCTGCAGGAAGAAAAAAAGAAGGAACTCTTTTAGATCTTTCCATTGCATGTGGAATTCTTGCATTAACCGAACAAATTTTTCCTTCCGGAAAATTACGAAAAACTCTATTCTTAGGAGAGTTAGGTCTAGACGGAAGCCTGAAACCTCTCAAAGGAGTGTTGCCAATTCTATCTGGAATTTCTTCCGAAAAATACGACATTGCAATCGTTCCATTTGAAAATAGAGAAGAAGCGGCCCTTTTACGAAAATTCGAAGTTTATGGAATTTCTCATTTGAAAGAATTAGAAGAAGTTTTAGAAAATCGAAGAAACCCCGAAACAAAATCAAAAATCCAAATTCAAGAAGTAAACGTCTCAAAAAATTTAGAATTGTATAAAGACCAGATGGTCGCATTTAGAGCGATTGAAATCGCCGCCGCGGGATGGCATCATATACTTTTATCCGGGCCGCCTGGAATTGGTAAAAGCCTTTTAGCAAGAATAACAGGTATTTTACTTCCTACTCCCGAAGAAAACGAAGCATTAGATATATTGAAGATTCGATCTGCAATTTCTCCATTGAAAGAATTGATCGCACAAAGACCTTATCGAGCTCCCCATCATACAACTTCGGACATCACTTTGGTGGGAGGTTCTAGAGATTTAAGAATGGGAGAAGTCACTTTAGCAAATCGAGGAATTTTATTTTTAGATGAACTCGCGGAATATAAATCAGGGATTTTGCAAGCACTTAGAGAACCTATGGAGGAAGGGAGCATAACGGTTTCTAGAATCAGCGGAACCATCGTATATCCCGCCAACTTCTTGTTAGTTGCTGCAACCAACCCATGTCCGTGCGGATTTTATGGAAGCAAAGAGGTTCCTTGTGCCTGCAATCTACAAAAGATCAAAAAATATCAATCTACTTATTCCGGACCGTTTAGAGATAGAATCGATTTAGAAGTGGAAATTTTTCCAGATCCAGAAAAAGAAAGAAAACGAATTTTAATCTCTCTGGAAGAATCTAGAAAAAAAATTCAAAAAGCGGCAACCATTCAATGGGAAAGGTATAGAGGAAGTGGATTTTACTTTAATGGACAACTTAGAGGAGAATACGTAAATTTTTATCTACAATTTGATTCCGCTTGTGAAGAAATTTTAGAAAACGAAGTAAAAAAAAGAAAAACGAGCATTCGTAAACTCAACCAGATTCGAAAGGTGGCTAGAACAATTGCAGATTTAGAGGACAGTACGATCGTAAAAGAAAAACATCTTCTAGAAGCCCTGAATTTCCAGAATGCCGGAAGATACGTAGAAAACAGGGCCAGCGCTTAATTCCCGTTAAGCGAGAAGTTTATTTTGCAAGAAAGTGAGAGATCTCCATAGCGATTTTATCGATCGCAAAATCGATATAACTAGGATCCTCCAATTTCTTTTTATAATCTTCAAATTTTCGCTTTTTTACCGGCATTCCCCTCTTTCGGAGAATGACCGGATCCGGACCGAAATCGTCAGATTCGGCCAGATTTCCCAAAATCGTGATGCTCTTCATAGTTACTTCCTTGTAACGATTTAAGGCTCTCTTCCTTGAGAACCCGCAGACAGTTTAAAAATTCGGTGCTTGTTGGAAGTACCTAAACCAATATTTCAAAAAAGATCGGGATAATATTCACATCCCTTTTTTTCATTTATGGAGACAAGACAGAATGAGACAAAATGGTTTTGAAAGGAAAGATTTTCGGCGAGAAAACCCTTAGCCGCCTTTCTCATCCTAGTTTGTTTTGCGAAATTGAATGTAAACCTAGGATCAAAGAACTCAAACTCTTTCCAAAATTTCACTTCGGAAAAATACAAAACTTCCTCTTTCACAGAGATTATGTCGATCTCACAATGAAGAAAACGATAATTTCGTTTTAGAATTTCATGATCTAGGTTGATTAAAAAGTTCGATGCGATAGATTCTCCTTCGTCACCTTTTCTTTTTTTGAATTTACTCAAAGATACCTCTTTAAAATAAATTTTCCATTTTACGAAGATCAACAAGAGAATATTATACAGATTTTATAATAAATAAAATTATAATTTATAAATATAACTATTACTCGGACGTATGAAAAAAAATACTCAAGATTACGAGTATTTTTTTAAAGATATAGAAGTTCTCGCGAAATTGCGCCAAACCTAGAATTATTAGCTTTTTTAAAAGGACCACACATTCTAAGTTTTGAAACAAGCACAACATAGTATTCTTTTTAGACGTCCGAGTAGTAATACAACGAAAACAGATTTAAAATTATTTTTTCAAAAATTCTAATATACTAAATTCCTCTCATCACATTTTTTATTTGCAATTATAGAGATTACAGCTGGTTACAAAACTTTTTTAAAAAGAACGATTAACCGATCCGCTAAAAAATCTGTATTGTTTTAATTAACGCGAGTTTTACGCAAAGCATCTATTTCTTAAAAGTCTGCTTTATAATGAAAATAAAAATGAGTATGAGCACTGATTTCTATAAAATAGAGAATCTTAAGTTTTTTATTGCAAAATCACATTCCAAAATAAAAAGTTGAGTATTTTATTATATATTTAGAAACCAGAAAATTAAACATAAAGTATCTTCACATTCCTATTTTAAGAAAATAGTTTCCCAATTTTCTTAAATCGAATTCACGTTCATTAACTTCACAAGATTCTTTTAAGCGGAAATTTCCTGTAAATCTACGGGACGAGAAATAAAAAGATTCGTTTCTTTTAAAAGATCCACTAGAATCAAATTCCGAACCATTTTACCATATTCGTCTTTTATAATGCGAATAAAAGGACGAATTGGTTTATCCAGATTTGGTCCTAAAACGACACCTATTCTTTTATCTGATAATTCTATACAAGAACCTACAGGATATAAAGAAAGATGATTGAGAAGAGTTCTAACCAATTTCAAATCGAACTTTCCTACGTCCATACTGATCATGGATTTGATTGCTTCGTGGGGTAAAATTTTCTTTCTATGAGGACGATTGGTTACAAGTGCGGAAAAGTTGTCCGAAATCGAATAAATTCTGGCTTGTTCCTCAATGGCGGTACCAGCTAATTTTTGAGGATAACCGTTTCCATCGTAACGTTCATGATGTTGAAGGGCGACGATTGCAAGGTTATTTTTCAGTTTCATTTTTTGGGAAAGAATTTGATATCCTAAGATCGTATGTTTCATGATCGTCTTAAATTCCTCATCGGTGAGTTGTTCGTTTTTTTCCGAAATCACAGCGGGAACCTTTGACATTCCTATATCCGCGAGTAAACAGGAAATTCCTAGATCGATCATTTTTGGTCTAGAATATTCTAAAAGTTTTCCTAAAATTAAAGAATAGAAAGTCGAATTTGCAATCTGATTGTATAAATAATATCCGGGAGGATTGTGCGCTAAAATTAAATAGGATATATTTTGATTAGAACGTACAAAATCGGTCAGTCTTTCCGCAATTTCTCGAACGGGAGTAACCTCTAAAGGTTTTTCCTCTATCGTTTTTTTAAACACGTCTTGGATGACTTGAGTAGATTCCCTAAATAAATTTCCAAAAGTAATTTTGATTCGATTTAGATTATCGTAAACTGCTTTGAGAGGTTGTAGTTCATCTTCTACGACAGTATTTACGATCATATCGTCTAAACTCGTTTCTAAAACGTTCGGATCATATTGGGATTCTAACTGTAGAAGTTCTCCAGCAGTCATCACTTCTTGAATTCCAAACCGATTCAACCGATCTAAATCGCTGTCTGTAACTGGAGTATTAGAAGTAATAAATAAATTTTCCTTATCTAAATAAACGGGTTTGGAAAATCTCATTCCCGGTTTTAGTTCGGATACGGCAAATTTTTTCATTGTAACTTTTCCCTTTTTCTGGAATCAGAATCCATAATCATCGAAAAAATTGCACCAACTGCTCTATATAGATTTTCTGGGATTTCTGAACCGACAGGCAATTCAGAGAGGGATTCTGCCAGAATCGGATTTTTTACCGTCGGAATCGAATTTTTTTCCGCAATGTTACGGATAACGTCACCTAAAAAGCCGGAAGCGGCAGCCGTAATTACAGGCGCATTGTCTTTCTTAGGAATGAATTTAAGAGCCACGCTGATCATCTAAGCATTCCATTCTTTTCTAGTCAGAGATGGTTTATAAGATAAATTGTATCCCTGAAAACTCACCAAAGATTCGGCTAAAATCTGCTTAAATTTTTCTTTGTTTTGACAAGCGTGCAAGTACATTTTCAAATTATCGAAAGCGAGGTTGATTTGCAAATCTTCTCCCGAGTTTTCCTTCCAAAGAAATAGAACAATTGTCCTTCCAGTATTCTTCGTTTGAATCCGAAATAAAAATTTTTTAGATTCTTTTTTTGATTCATAAATTCCTTCCGCATTTCCTCCGTCAAATTCCCAGCGAAAATACGGTAAATCCGAGGCCCATTCTAGAAAAGGATAATACGATTTCAAAACCTTGAATATAGAGTTCTCGGTAGAAAACTCTTGAAAATTGGAATCTACAACTTTTTCAGAAAGTTCCTGAACACTCATCCCCATACTCTCCAGTTTATAAGGAATATCTTCTTTACTTTTCAATTCCCGATCTACAATACGCAACTCTATTCCTTTTGTGCTAGACTTTGCTACTAATGTAAGAGCCTCTCCTATAAACAAAATATTAGACTGGGAAGATGTTTTCAGTCTTTTACTTCCAATGGAAAGCCACGCCCCACCCGGAAAAACGTCCAACACTCTACTTTTAAAATTTTGGTTCAAAGTCAGGTCCGCAAAATTAAAACCTTCTACTTGTTTTTCCAAAATAAGACTCAAATTTCGTGCAGAAAAATCGGCTGAAAGTTTCATAAGCGTCCGCATTTAAACTACTATCTTATTAAAACACCACTCTAACTCGAAAACATTCCGTTTATTTTGTATCTCTTAAGAATTAGACTCTGAGATCTGTTCCAGAAACTTTCCAGTAAAACTTCTTCTATGAATATCGGAAAGACCATGTAGAAGAATCAGTTCTTCGTGAAGTTTTGTACCGTATCCTTTGTGCTGATCAAAACGATAAATAGGATATTTTTTAGAAACGGAAATCATATAACGATCTCTGCTAACTTTAGCAAGAATAGAAGCGGCAGCGATACTTACAATTCTGAGATCCCCTTTTGTATAAAAAGTGGAACAATCTTTGAGATCAGTCCATTCCGGGTAGCGATTAAAGTTATAATTTCCGTCAATTAGTAGTTTTAGTGAAGATTTGGACTGAATAGATCGATTTACTAATTTTGCACATTTTAAAATTCCTTCTAAAACGGCTCGATTGATACCTTCCCGATCGATATAATTCGGACTTATAAAAGTTCGATATGAAAATTGTGCAGTCTTTAGAATTTCCGGATAAAGAGATTCTCTTTTTTTTTCGGAAAGTTTTTTGGAATCGGTTAATCCCTTGAGAATTTTTCCTTTTAGGATTTGATTAATAGAATTTTGAGAAAAAGAAACTAAAGCTACAGAAAGAGGCCCAGCATAAGGACCTCTTCCCGCCTCATCGATTCCACATGGAATCGACTCCGAATAAAATCGATGTTCTTCTGGTTCAAAAAAACTGGAAAGTTTTGACTCCGGCAAAACCGGATTATTCCGTAGTAGTAGATTTTGCAACCGCCGCAGCTTGTTGTCTTTTTCTATCTTCACTTACAAGAGCTTTACCACCTTTGAGTTCTTTGATACGTGCCGCTTTTCCGGCAAGATTTCTCAAATAGTAAAGTTTCGCTCTTCTTACTTTACCTTTGCGAATTAATTCTATCTTTGCAATTCTAGGAGAGAACAAAGGGAAAATTCTTTCTACACCTACGTCGTAGGAAACTCTACGAACGGTAAAAGTTTTTCCGTTCGCTTCGTTTGCAACGGAGATTACAACTCCTTCGTAAATCTGAACCCTTTCTTTTCCGGACTCAACAATTTTATAATGTACTTTAACGGTATCTCCTACCGTAAAATTTTGTTTTCTTTCAGCATCCGGAGTCAGCACTTCTCTTAAAAGTTGATTCATAATTTCCTCTTTCGATCTTCTTTCTATTTTGTTCTCTCCACGCTAAAATGGAAGCGTGATTGCCGCTGAGTAGTACGTCAGGAACTTTCCATCCATTGTATTCCGAAGGTTTCGTAAACTGTGGATATTCTAAAATATCCGGATGGTTATGAGATTCATCCAGGAGACTTTCGTCTGCTCCTAAAAACCCAGGTAGAAGCCTGGACACCGCATCTGCGATACAAATACTGGCCAAATCCCCGGCAGATAATACATAATTTCCAAGGGACATTTCTATGTCAACCAGATGTTCCGTAACACGATGATCCACACCTTCATAATAGCCGGAAATAAACGTCAAAGGTTTTCCGCTCTCTTTCAAATCCATAGCAATACTCTGGTTAAATGGAATTCCGGATGGAGAAGTTAAAACTACGATCCCCTTCTCTTCTCCTAAAGATAAAATCGCTTTATGAATCGGTTCGACCCGGAGAAGCATTCCTGGACCACCGCCGTAAATCGTATCATCGACTCGGTTATGTTTATTTCCGGAAAAGTTTCTAAGTTGAATTATATTTACCGAAAACACTCCGGACTCGATTGCTTTTTGTTGAAGTCCTTCCGAGAAATACGATTGAATTTTGTCCGGAAAAAGAGTGATAAAATTAAATCTCATTCCAAATCTCCGGTCGTATCAAAATGATTGTATTCTTTTCTAGATCTATATCACCTACAAAAACTTTTAAAAACGGAATGAGAATTTCTTCTCCATTTTCTTTTACAAAAACTAGAATAGGATGTGCCGGATTGTCTTGGACGTCTTCTAATTTCCAATCCAGTTTTTTTCCGGATTCGTCGATCGCTTGTAAGCCGATGAGATCCGTAATATAAAACTCATCCTTAGTTTTGATTTTAGGGAGAAGTTTTTGGGGTAAAAAAAGAAAACCTCCGATCCATTTTGCAGCTTCCTCTGGTGTGGAAATCCCTTCAAAACGAACGATAAATTTTCCACCATGAGGACGAATTTCTAAAAGAGTGATTTCCTTTTCTGGAAAATGTAAATCCGGTTTATTGAGTTTGAGTGAAATCGGAGTTTTGAGTTCGCAAAGTACAGTTTCCCGGACATTTAAACGCAACCAACCTTTAATTCCGAACGGTTTGCCTAACTGCCCGAGTGAAATCCACTCTTTAGTCAATGATTTCTAAGGAGAAGTTTTTTCCTGCTTTTACAGAGGCCGCAGTAAGAATCGCGCGCAGGGATTTTGCAATACGACCGTTCTTACCGATTACTTTTCCCACGTCTTTCGGGGATACTCGTAGTTCGATGATATTTTGTTCTTCTCCTTCAATTTCACGAATTACAATTTCTTCGGGAAATTCAACAAGAGAAGCAACTATATACTTCAGTAATTCTTCCATTACTTTTTGAGAGTAGTTTTATATTCCGCCCAAATTCCTGCATTTTTAAACAGGTTTAAAACGGTTCCGGTGGGTTGGGCTCCGTTCTTTAGCCAAGTAAGAATTTTTTCTTTATTAAAAGTAGTCTGTTCTTTGATCTGCGCCGGATGATAATGACCTACGATATCTACAAACTTTCCATCTCTAGGGGCTCTGCTATCAGCAGCAACAATTCTATAATGAGGATCGTGTTTGGTTCCGGTTCTTTGCAATCTAAGTTTTACCAAGGGATATTTTCCTTTTAAACCATTCTGACCTTTCGGATTTTATAACCCCCGAAAAAAGAATGTATGATTTTTACCAATATCTTGCCATATGTCCCACTGTCAAGAAAACATCGATTTAAAACCGATATTACAAAGGTTTGATATGGATCTATTTGTATTACTTAAACTTTTGTAATAGTTCCTACATTTGAGTCTGTCTCAAACTATAGAATGCCTAAAACACGATCTTTCGAACGACCAAACGCTTACGTTTAAGAAAAACATTTTGCCGAGCTTGAACACGATCCGCGTAAAGAGTATTTTGCTTTAGTTTGGAACAACTGTAGAAAAGCGAGACGCTTTCGTTTCACAAAAATATGGAAACTATACAGAAAAACACATTACAAAAGAAAAATTCTTTAAATACTTGCCGCTAAATACTTTAGATTTTTTGCATTTTCTACCGGATTTCCGGTTTTATAAAGTCCGGCTCCAACTACTACGATATCTACTCCGTTTTTCTTTAGTTCTTGAATATTGGTATCGTTGACTCCCCCATCTACTTCGAGTTCAACCGGTCTAGAACCAATCAGTTCTTTTACCTTACGAATTTTATCCATTCCATTTACGATGAATTTTTGTCCGTAAAAACCAGGTTCTACCGTCATTAATAGAATTAAATCCACATAGGGTAAAACGTTTTCCAAAGAAGAAACTGGAGTTCCTGGATTTAAAGAAACTCCTACTTTTGTTCCATGACTCTTGATTTCTTGCGCAAGACGAATCGGAAAATCAGTCGTTTCAATATGAAACGTAATACAATAAGGATTGAATTCATAATATTTAAAAACATGATTTTCCGGTTTAGTAACCATTAAATGAACGTCTAACGGAATCGATGTGAGTGATTTTACTTCCTTAGTGAGAGCTTCTCCGAAACTAATTTGTGGAACGAAGTTACCGTCCATAACGTCCATGTGTATAAGATCTATCGCAGTCGGATCGTAATCGGAAACTGTTTTTGCAAGTTCCGTGAGTTTAGTCGCAAGTATGGATGCAGAAATTTTCAAAGCTCACTCTCATAAGACTTGGATTTTACTTTGGAATCGGACGCATCTAAAAGAGTAAGTTTTACATTTCCTTTTCGATAAAATACGGTTTGGAATTTTTCTCCGTCTTTAAGTGAAATAGGAAGAGTTAAAATATCCGTTTCTACTTGATTGGAAGATTTTAAAACCGCTTTATAATTTCCATCGTTTCCGACTTCATAAGAAAATAATTCGTAACCGCTTTCTACTGCAAGTTCCGGTTCAAAGTATGATACTTTAAAACGAACTTCATCTCCTTCTAGTCTTGCGGAAGATATAAGTCCGTTTTCGGAACGAACTCTAGTGTTCACAATTTCTTCCACTCTACTTTTGATTCCGGAACGAATTAAACTTTTTTGAACGAGTGGAAAAGACGCACCTTGAAAAGAAGTAGGGGAAAATTCTTCCTTAGTTTTACTCGGAACCTTAGTTACGAGTAAGAATATTTTTTCTCTTGCAGAAGTATTTTTTCCAGGTTCTGGAATTTGATCGATAACAGTATTCGGAAGTTGGTCTGCTTGTGGTTCAATGTAAGTAATTCCACCGATTTGCATTTCCACATAAGTTTCTTCAGAAAGAACTTTCTGCAAATTTGCTTTTGCGGAATCTATCGACTGCCCTCTTACATCCGGAACAATAACTCGATCTAGTCCAGTATTTACGGTAAGTACAATTTTACTTCCTGCTTCTATTTCTCTTCCAGGTCGTATGGATTGATATAAAATGATTCCATCTGTCTTATCCGGATAACGTTTATTTTCCAGACGTACTTTCAATTGAAGACGGCCTAATTCGTTATGAACTTCTGGATAAGATTTTCCGATTAGATCGGGAACGATTACCTTTGCGGTACTTTTGGTTCTTACGAATACTACTAAGAAAGCCGCACTAAAAAATAATAGAAGGCCCGCCGCTAAGAATAAAACATAACCTCCAATTGGAAGATACTTTTCTCTGATTTGTTCCTGATTCACCCGAATGTTTCCCCTTCTTGAATTCTGAAACCGTTGATAAAATCGGATGCAGTCATCCTGTTTTTATTTTCCGGTTGTAATTCCAGAATCTCCAGAAATCTACCATCACCACACTGTGTAAGAAGGCATTTTTTGTCCAACCGTTTCAATTTGCCCGGTGTAGGATTGGTTTCTATCGATAAAGAAGAAGGTTTTGCTTTTAGAATGTTCATTCTTTTTTCTCGAAAGGTAGTAGTCGCAATCATATCCGGATATAAGGCTCGGATTCGATTGTGTAATTCCTCCGCTTTCAAAGACCAATCTAAAATTCTATCTTCCGATTTGATTTTTCCGCAATAGGTCGCTTTATCGTGAGCTTGTGGAATTGAAGGAAAAAGTTTTCCATCGTATGTTTTCAATAATTGAAGAATGGATTCGATTCCTGCTTCCGTGATTTTATCCATCAAAGTTCCTGTGTTGTCTTCCGGAACGATTTCAATTTCTTTCGTTAAAAGAATATCTCCTTCGTCCATTTTTTCTCCAATGTATTGAATCGTGATTCCGGTTTTAGTATAACCTTTCCAAAGCGCGGTTTGCACGGGAGACGCTCCACGTAGATCCGGCAATAAAGATCCGTGTAAGTTGATCGAAGTCAAAGTAGAATGTGCATATACTTCTTTGGGAAGAATGGATCCATAAGCAAAAACCACATAGAGATCTGCGGGAAATAAACCAAAATCGGAGAGAGCTTTTTCTTTTTCTTTTTTGATAGATTCGTATTGAAATACTGGAAGGTTATATTCGAGAGCTTTCTTTTTTACTGGACCGGCTTCGGGAATTTTACTCCTGCCCTTGGGACGATCCGGATTGGTAACTACAAATAATACTTCTGCAAGTTTAGAATTGATGATAGCTTCTAAAAGTTTTGCGGAATGCTCCGGGGTTCCAAAATATCCGATTTTCATGTTACAGAGTTTCCTAAAAAATATATTTTATTTTCTCCAAAAAAATAAGCTGTAAGATTTCTGTCCCTATCGAGCTATCAGAGAAATAACCGCAGAGAGACTCTTTGTGAAACAAAGATAGGGCAGATTCTTATACCAAATCCAAAGGATCAAAGTCTATTTCTAAATACACTTTTTTAGATAGTTTCAAAGGGCGAATTTCTTTTTTAAAAATTTCTCTCCAAACGTTCGGCGAAGAAGTTTTGAGAATAATATGATTTCTAAAATTAGAATCGATTCTGTAAAAAGGACAAGGAGCCGGTCCGAGTAGAATCGTATCTTTGGAAGGGAAGAATTTTTTTAGAATCCCGAATACTAACTCGATTGTTTCGAGTGAAATCTGTTCGTCCTTAGAACGGGAAACGACCCGAACCAGTCTAGAAAATGGAGGATAAAAAAGTTCCTTTCGAACTGGAATTTCAGATTCATAAAATTGAATATAGTTTTGGTTCATTGCCATTTGAATGACCGGATGGTTAGGTGCGTTAGTTTCTATCAACACTTCCCCTTTTAATTTAGAACGTCCCGCCCTTCCGGCCACTTGAGTCAAAAGAGAAAATACTCTTTCGTTGGCTCTAAAATCCGGAAGTCCAAGTCCGATTCCCGCGTTTAAAACACCGACTAACGTAACCCTAGAAGCGTCCAATCCTTTTGCAATCATCTGAGTTCCGGTAAGAATGTCTATTTCTCCTTCTAGAAGACGAGATATGACTTCGTTTAATAAACTACGATCTTGAATAGAATCTTGATCGAGTCTTTCTACCCTAGTTTGTGGAAACGCTTCCAAAAGATTTTCTTCTAGTTTCTGCGTTCCGGTTCCTTTGAGTGTTAGATTTTCCCCCATTTTTTTTTCCAAGGAATCTAAAGTTTCCGTATGTCCACAGAGATGACAAATTGTGGTTCCCTTTTTATGATAACAAAGATTAGTCGTACAGTTTGGACAAGGCACATAAGAAGAAGTAGACGGAGAATAGATCAGAGGGCTATAACCTCTTCTGTTTAAAAGTAGAATGATCTGTTCTTTTTTCTCCAATCTTCGTTTGATCGCAAAGGAAAGTTCTGAGCTAAGAACGTTAGACTCCTTTTGATTCTCCACAATTCGAACCGTAGGTGGTAACACTCCTTGAGGCCTTTTAGTCAAAGTATGAAGGTGAATTTTCTCCTCTTTGGCGAGATGATAAATTTCTAAGGAAGGCGTCGCCGTTCCCATCACAAGAACCGCCTCGTTAGTCCTACATCTCTGTAAGGCGATTTGCCTTGCGTGGTAACGTGGACTAGAATGTTCTTTAAAAGAAGAATCATGATCCTCGTCTATAATCACAAGTCCTAAGTTAGAAACAGGCGCAAATACAGCGCTTCTAGTTCCAACGGCGATTCTTTTTTTACCTGTGAGAAGTTCATTATATGCCTTGAATTTTTCGGAAACCTTTAGAGCCGAATGAAGCACCGCCAGTTGTCCCGGAAAGATAAGTTCTAACTTTCGAATAATATGAAATGTTAAACTGATTTCGGGCACAAGTAGAATCACGGAACGATTTGGAGTTTCTAGAACCTTTTGTATGAGATGGATGTAAACTTCCGTTTTTCCAGAACCTGTAATTCCAAATAACAAATGAACTGCGGCGGTACCGAAAGTAGAAAGTATATTTTGAGTTGCGACTTGTTGTTCTTCGTTTAAAATAACCGGTTTACCTTCTGCGTCCGAAGGAAAAGTTTCGAGTTTTACCTGTCTTCTCCCTGCAGGAATCATTTTATATATACATTCTCCGAGAGAAGCAATGTATTGATCTTTCATCCAATGGGCTAAATCGATTTGTTCTTGAAGAACGATCGGAGTTTTATCTATAATTTTTTCTATTTGAAAAACTTTATAGTTTGGTTCGTTTTGATGAATCGAAACGATAATCCCTTCTTCTTCCCGATTACGTAGTTTTACCAAAACACGAACACCTATTTGAGTGTTAGGTGGAGCCTCGTATGTAAAAGTGTCTTCTTCGATTGGAAGATCGAACGCAACTTCTGCGTAATAAATCAAAGTACGTCCTTGAGTCTATTTTGAAAAATTGTTAATTGAGAAAGAATACTTTCTTTGATAGAAATTTCTTCTTTTTTGATCGTCTCGAATTCAAAAGAATCTTTGGCTCCTTTAAAATTCATTCTTTTGTTTTCTATCGCGGAGATCGCTTCTGGAGATCTAAGAATGATCATAGGTACACCGGGAAGAAAATCTAACGTTCTTCCCATCATTTCGAGAGCTTTTTCTTTTCCATAGACCGCAATTGCACTCGTTCCCAACAGAATAATTCCTTTGATTTTTTCCGATTCGATTGTTTCTTTTACTTGAGTTTCACATTTTTCGGTTCTAATTTTCCAATCCACTGCGTTCGACTTGGAATGAGCGAAAATACAAGCAGGATATTCTTGATAATAAAATTCTCTATGACTAAACCCGAATTGTTTTTGGATCATTCTGTCAAAAAGTTCTTCTGCCTCCTTGGTTCTAAAAATCTGATCCGGAGAGGTTTTAGAAAACGCCGGCCTTCCAGGAGCGATTTCACCAGTATAATGAAGTACTAATACAGGCTTTCTACCTTTGATTAGAAAATTACGAACAGCGCTGATTCGATCGTTACAGAGTTTACAGAGAAAATTTCTTTCTGCTACCTTCGCGGATCTTCGAACTTGAATTCCTTCTGCTTCGAGTTCTAAATCGTCTGATTGCCCCCAATCTTCCTTCCAAATAAGTTCAGTTGTCTCAGGAGGTTTTTCTCCAGAAAATTGTAAAATAGGGATCTGTTTTTTTTGGATCAAAAAACGGAGATCGCCCAATACTCTTCCAAGTTCGGATAGATTTTTTTTATCCATCTGTGTACTGATCCGAAGAAATGTTAAGCGACTTCATTTTTCTATATAAGTGAGAACGTTCAATTCCTAAAACTCGGGAAGTCCTAGTCACATTTCCCTCGTTTGTTTGTAATGTTTTTATAATATACTGTCTTTCAAATTCTTCTTTAGCTTTTCTAAAATCTCCCAACTCCACCATTTCATTTGCGGTTTTAAAACCTTTGAGCGCGTCTCTTGCGTCGTTTGCAGTAATCACGGAACCTACAGTCATAATACAAAGTCTTTCCATTACGTTTTTTAGTTCCCGAATATTTCCTGGCCAAAAATGATTTTGTAAGATAGAAACTGCTTCGGATTCTATTTTTTTAGGAGGTAGATTATTTTCTTCTAAAGTTTTGGAAATATAATAATCCACGAGTAACGGAATATCGGAAGTTCTTTCTCTAAGAGGTGGAATTGTAATCGGAATCACGTTCAATCTATAATATAAGTCTTCTCTAAACTTTCCGTCTCGAATCGCCTCCTCTACTGGAATATTTGTAGCGGCAATAATTCTGACGTCTACCGTGATCGTTTCTGTACTTCCCAATTTTTCAAATCTTTGTTCTTGAAGAATCCGTAAAACTTTCGCCTGGGTGGAAAGTGACATGTCACAAATTTCGTCCAAAAACAAAGTGCCTCCGTTGGCGGCTTCGAATTTCCCGATTCTAGAATCGGTCGCTCCAGTAAAAGCTCCTTTTGTAAATCCGAACAACTCAGACTCTATAAGTTCTTCCGGAATAGCTGCACAGTTCATCTCTACAAAAGTGGAATCTTTTCGTTTAGAATTTTTGAATATAGTTTTTGCAACGAGTTCTTTTCCGGTTCCGTTTTCACCGTAGATAAAAACCCGAGCGTTTGTAGACGCAGCTTGAGCGATCGCGAACTTTACTTTTTGAATGGCGGGAGAGTTTCCAAGAATTTCATCATATTCTAATTTAATATCGGAAGTCGAATTTTTTTGATCGGACTTGAATAGATCATCTATCGCTTGTAAAACTTTTTCGATCGAAAGAGGTTTTTCTAAAAAATCCACCGCTCCTTTTTTTGTAGCAGCCACAGCAATTTCTATCGTTCCGTGACCCGAAATCATAAGTATGGGAAGAGTTGGATAGATTTTTTTACACTCTTCTAAAATGGCAATTCCGTCTTCTTTGCCTAACCATACGTCCAGAAGAATTAGAGAAGGTCTTTCGTTTTTGAGTTGTTTAAGTAAGGTTCTGCCAGTAGCGAAAGTTTCTACTTCAAAATTTTCGTCCTCTAAAATTTCTTTAAGAGACTTTCTGATTTCTGGTTCATCGTCTGCGATAAAAATTTTCATGATCGTTTAAGACACTGGAAGTTCTATTTGAAAACTACATCCTCCCATACTAGAAGAATCTACAGAGATATGCCCGTTGTGGTCAATCACACTTTTTTGAACGATCGCCAAACCGATCCCGGAAGTATTGTTGTTCTTAGTGGAATAATACGGTTCGAAAACTTTTTGTTTTAGTTCGGGTGAAATCCCGATTCCGTTATCCTCTATAGAAATCACCGCGACCTTTCTTATGATCTTTCTTGAAAGAACCGCTGAGATTCGAATTGAACCTTCGTATTCGGGTGTTTCCTCTTTTTCTCTTTTTCTTTCTATGGCTTCGATTGAATTTTTTAATAGATTTGTAAAAACTCTAGAAATGATTTTTTGATCTAGAAATAGTTGTGGAAATCCCTTTGAGATGTTCATCGTAATTTTAAGTTTAGGAGTATGTTCAAATAACTTCACCACTTCGAGAAGAATGGGTTCTAGATTCTGATTGATAAGTTTAGGAGCAGGCATACGAGCAAAATCCGAAAACTCGTTTACAAGATGTTCAAGCACGCGAACTTGTTTGATAATCGTATCGGTACCATTAGATACGATTTCATGAAACTGCTCCTTATTTTCAGAATTCATCTTTCTGCGAATTCTCTCAGCGGAAAGTTGAATCGGAGTGAGTGGATTTTTAATTTCATGAGCCATCCTTTGCGCCACTTCTTTCCAAGCTGCAATCCTCTGGCTTTGCATGAGTTCTGCATCCTTCGATTTTAAATCTTTCACCATTTGATTAAAAGAATCTATAAGCGCGCCTATCTCTCCGGCCTCTCTAATTTCAAGATTGATGTCGGTATCTCCCATAGAAATTTTTTGAGCCGCATTCGCTAATTCTATAATCGGTCTAGAAATTTTTCTGGCAAAAAGAAGAGAAAAATAAATGGCGAGTAGAAAGATAGAAACGGTGATAATACTGAACGTTAGGCGAATTCGATAAGGAAGTTTTTCTTTGGTTAGATCCGCGCGATCGTAATTTCTTCTTGTGGAAATTACTGAATATACGTTCCTCTCGGCGTCTTTATGAATTCGAATTCCAGTTTGAAGGTTATAATTCCCTGTTGGAAAGGGAATTCGAATAAAATACATACAATAATCGGGACGATAACTTGCAAATTCCTTCCAATTAGAAGTTTTTGAAAAAACTTTAAAATTTTTTTCTAAGGGTCTATATTTCAAAGCTCTATTTTCTAAAATCGGTTTTTCCTTTTCATAAATTCCTACATAAAACTCGTCACTTTGAATCAAATTGAGCTTAGACGCACCTGCAACCAAAGATTCTAAATGAAGAGGTTGTATTCTTAAAAAACTTTCCAAAAGTCTGGTCTTCTCGACGAGTAATCGTTTTTTAGGTTTTTCCTCATTTAAGATCAAAGTTTCTCCGGAAGAAAGCGCTTCTTCAATATCAATTCCGTAGAACCTTTCGTAGAGTTTTCCGGTTACGTTGGAAGAAAGAAATAAAATCGGTAAAGAAGGTAAAAACGCCACAAATATAAAAGATAACGTTAGACGATACCTAATAGAACTTTTGAGTCTTCCAGTTTCTAAGTTGCGTTTGTTTCTATAAAAGTAAGAAATAAGAAGTGAAAGAGAAAAAAGCGGAATAAAAAAGAAAATATAAACTACAATTCTATCTAAAAAACTAATATCATCCGGAATCGTTTTTTGATCCGAGAACTGAATCGCCTCGGCGAGAACCACCGAAAGTAAAATGATTAGACCTAAGATGAGTAAGTCTCTTAGATAATATCTGGTTTCGTCGTTCATGTTTCGAATTTATTAAACGAAATCGTTGTTTACGATATTGCTTAGCGCCTCCAGTGCCTCGTCTTCCTTTTCACCTTCTACTTGAATTTTAAATTCGTTTCCGGGTGCAAGTGCGAGCATCATAAGTCCCATAATACTTTTTCCGTTTACTACGACGTCGTCTTTGACTACAGTGATTTCACAGGGAAATTTAGATGCACAATTCACAAATACGGATGCGGGCCTTGCATGCATTCCGGTTCCATTTTCATTGATTTTGAGTAGGATTTCTTTCAACTTTACCCTGCTGTAAATACTGACTTAACTTTTGATTGAATTCTTGCGCTGCGTTTTTGCCCAATTTACGAAGACGTTGATTCATCGCCGCGGTTTCCACAATAATCGGAATATTTCTTCCAGGCCGCACCGGAACTCGAATCAGTGGGATTTGAACTCCTAAAAGTTCTTCTGTGGGATTTTCAAGCCCCGTTCTGTCAAAATCCTTATTTTCTGTCCATTCTTCTAAATGAATAATCAGTTCTATGAGTTTATGATCTCTTACAGATCCAATCCCGAATATATCTTTAATATTCAAAATTCCTAATCCTCTGATTTCCATATGATGCCTTAGTAGATCAGAACAAGTTCCGATTAAATAACTTTCAGAAAGTCTTCTGATTTCCACCATATCGTCGGCGACAAGACGGTGTCCTCTTTCTATCAGTTCGAGAGCGGTTTCACTTTTACCTACTCCACTTTTTCCAGAAAGTAGAATTCCAATCCCAAAAACCTCGATCAAAACTCCGTGTCTCATCGTTCTTGGCGCAAGGCTTCGATCTAAAATACCGGAAATCAGAGTGATAAATTTATGAGTGGAAACTTCCGAGATCATCAGTGGAATTCCTAATTTCTCACAATTCTCCATAAAAATAGGAGGAGGCATATTTCCATGAGTGAATATAATACAATTGAGATGAAATCCGAAAAACTCCGCGGCAATATTTTCCAAATTCTCCGGAGTCCGGGAAGTGATATAAGCCCATTCTCCCTTACCAAAAATTTGAATTCTGTCGTGTGCAAAACTTTCGTAAAATCCGGTAAGAGAAAGTCCAGGACGATTGATCTCCGACATATTGATCCGATTGGTAAGACCTTTTTGACCCGCGAGTAAACGTAGACCTAACTCTTCGTGTTCGTTGAGAAGATTAGAAACGTTGATACCAGGCATAGACATAAACTATCTGGACTCCAAAGACTTGACTTTTTTTCTTTGGCTGGAAGGTAGAATTTTCAAAATTTTTCTGTATTTAGCGACCGTTCTTCTCGCAATTTCAATTCCTTGTTTCCCGATCTCTTCTACTATTTCTTGATCAGAAAGAGGATTTTCGGATCGTTCTTCTCGGATTAAATTTCGAATGAGATCGTGTATTTTTTTAGAAGATTCGATCCCACCTTCCGTAGAACGAACCCCGGAAGAAAAAAACCATTTTAGTTCCATAATTCCGCGCGAGGTCTGAATGTATTTATTGGAAGTGATCCTGGAAATTGTGGACTCGTGCATTTCCAACTTTTCTGCAATGTCTTTAAGAGTCAGTGGTCTAATATGCTGAATTCCTTTTTTAAAAAATGCAATTTGCATTTCTATGATCGCCGAAGTGACCTTAAACAAAGTTTGTCTTCTTTGATTTACAGAACGGATCAGCCACTCCGCCGAACTTAGTTTTGTGACGATATATTCCTTGTCCGACTCTTTTGCGTTTTTTAGAATATTCTTATATTCTTTATTGACCTTAAGTCTGGGAATCCATTCGTCGTTGATATAAATGTCAAATTCTCCGTCCACTTCCCTTACGATCACGTCCGGAATTATATAGTCCGGTTTGTTTGGAGTGTACAACGTGGCGGGATAAGGTTCTAACTTTTTGATTTCGGACGCCAAAGATTCAACCGACTCCAAATGGATTTCCATTTTTTTGGAAATAGATTTATAATCTAATTTTTCTAAATCCTTGATATGATCCCGAATTAAAGTATGTAGATTTGAATCTTCCGGTTTTAAAATCTTGGCTTGTATGAGAAGAGTTTCCTGAACATCCTTGGCCCCGATTCCGATAGGGTCCAATCTATGAATCTGGTCCAGAACCTTACGAACTTTTTTCTCGTTCAACTTCATTTCGACGCATAGATCCGGAATTGGAATCGGAATAAATCCATGATCATCCAACATGGAAATCAGAATTTCTCCGATGGAAATTTCATCAGGTTTTAGATTGGAAAGCCTAAGCTGCCAAAGAAGGTGTTCGGATAAGGAACTTTTTTCCGGAGAAGATTCTATGTATTTTTGATTTCGATCGGAAGCGTCAGTTCCCGTACTTCCGGCCTTGTCTAGCGAGAAATGATCCTGCCAGCTTACATCGGAGTTTTTGAGGAAATCATTCTTTTCTTTTCTTTTTAAATCGTCTCTACTGTATAAATCGGGGGTTCTATTTCTTTCCGATGTATATTCCTCTTCCAACATAGGATTTTCTACAAGTTCGGAATTGATTCTATCAGAAAGTTCTAATGTAGATAAAGGTAAAAGTTCTATGGACTGTCTTAGATCCTGAGTCATCACGAGTTTTTGGGTTTGTTTTTGAACCAGTGACTGACTTAGATTCACAGTGTAAAATCCTCGCCTAGATAGATTCTTCTTGTTTCTGGATCGTTCACAAGATCATGGGTGGAACCGGAAATCAAAATTCTACCGCTATACATAATATAGGCACGATCCGTAATTTTTAAAGTTTCTCTTACATTATGATCCGTGATCAAAATTCCAAGTCCCCTTTCCTTCAAAGAGCCGATTACAGTCTGAATATCTTTTACAGCAATCGGATCCACACCGGCAAAAGGTTCGTCTAACAAGATAAAGTCGGGGTTGGTAACAAGTGCTCTTGCAATTTCACAACGTCTTCTTTCTCCTCCCGAAAGAGTATAACCTTTTTGATTGGCGACCCTCATAATTTGAAGTTCGATCAGCAAATCATCTCTTCGTTTGATAACTTCTGCTCTGGAAAGATTCATCGTTTCTAAAATTGCTTCTAAATTTTCAGCAACCGTCAACTTACGAAAGATAGACGCTTCTTGGGCGAGATAACCGACTCCGAGCCTTGCGCGTATATGCATGGGAGAATCGGTAACATCTTGTCCGTCTATAAAAACTTTTCCGGAATCTGGTCTTACAAAACCTACGGACATATAAAAAGAAGTAGTCTTTCCCGCACCGTTCGGACCTAGAAGTCCTACCACTTCCCCCTTTTTGATATTAAAACTAGCTCCGTCTACTACCTTTCTTTTATTATAGACCTTGATCAGGTTGTCCATTCGGAAGGTTTTACTCATATTCTTAATTGTTTATTTTCCAGGAAGAATTCCATCAGTCAAAAGAGCTCTACCTTCTCTCGGAAAGAATATTATCTTTCCTGCATGAATGTCTCTTCCATTTTTTCTCAGAGTAGGATTTCCCTCAAGATACACTTTTTCCTCTTTTTCAAAATAAGTGGCGTATTCTCCCGTTGCGGAAGAATCCTTACCTTCTATAAAAACGTTTCCTCGGATAACGGTTTCATTTTTATCCATAAACCGCTCAAACTCTACGGCGGTCATTGTACTTGTGACAGCTTCCGTTTTTTTATCTAAAAAATCAATTTTTCCCGAATCGGTCAAATGAATGTACTCATCGTTTTTAAAGTAGTCAAGGACATTCCCAGAGAGGATCAATGCGTTTTCACGATCGTGAACCGTAATCTGATTTCTGGCTTCAATCTTAGAAGAATTTTTTCCGTAGCTTATCAATTTTTCAGCGTTCATTTTCAATTTGTGTCTGTAAATGGTTGCGTTTCCATACAGACCCACTCTAGCTTCTCCGTTTTCATCTTTGTCGCTTACTACTTTGTCTCCTTTAAAAATTGCAACCCTAGTCACTTCCTTTTTAATCGTTTCCTGAGTTTTTTGAGAATCTTTTTTATCCTTATTTTCTACCGCTTCTTTATCGGTATAGTTTTGAAAAAGAATACTATCTCCGACTAACTCCACTTTGTTGATATTTGTATAAAACGTAAGTTGTTTTCCCGTCAGATAACGATCTTTTGCAATTAAGATTGGATCTGGATCGGTGGTGATCTTGTCAGAATCTTCTTCAAAAACCGCATCTTTACAAAGAATTGTAATTTGAGGATGTGCGATAATTACGTTTTCTTTTAAAAGAGTAATTTTACTAGAAAGATTTCTTTCGATAAATTTTGCGGATATGACCGTTTTTAATCCACTTTTATCCGTATGAAAGAGTCTAGGACGGTCTTTGATAGTAACTTTTTCTTCAAACTTATCGTATTCTCCTACTCCAGCTCGTAAAGTAACTCCATTGTCTCCATCTTGCACAAAAACTCCACCTCGTAAAAATCCTTTAAACGCGTCTTTTCCATAAACTTCAATTTGATTTGCCGAAAGTTTTACCTTTTTGTGTTGAATCCAAGCTCCTCCCTCCAAAGTAAAAGAAGTGATTTTCAAACCGGAAACCGTTTTATCTTCTTGAGTTAAAGAAGATCCTCCCCAAAAGGTTGGAAAATTTGGAGTTGAATTTTTCTTTTCCGTATTTTCAGGAACGACGTTTACGAACTTTCTGTCCGCAGTTTCACTTCCTACAAGAAGAGGAGGTTTTACATTTCCATAATATGCAATCAATGGAATACATATAAAAACAAATATTAGAACTTTATGGATCATGGAGAACCTACCGACTTCAAGGGATTTGTGCCACCCTGAGTAATAGCGGTAGGTTTTAGAATCGTAAATTTATTTAGATCCTTATCCGCTCTGAGCCCAATTCCTCTAATCGTAGTCCCGTCCGCGCTTACAGTCACTTCCGAATCAGATACCAATTTTTTAGTATCCATATTGTATTCCATAGTCTTGGCGGTCAGAATTTTATTATCATCTGTTTTTAGTAGAATTTTACCTTCCAGGAGCATCAATCTTGTCTTATGGTTGATTTCCCCTTTTTCGGCTAAAAGTTTAGATTTAAATTTTCCTCCCTCGTACTGATCAAAATCGATGTCATAAAAGGTGGTTTTATTCTCGTTTACATAAACAAAAGATTCATTGGCTCGCAGTTCCCACTGCAGTTGTCCGCTTGAATCATAAGCCTCTCTTTTAAAGTTTCGGATCGAAATCGAAGAGCCACTTTCCCGCTCCTTTTCTACTCTTTCATAATTTACTTTTTTACAATTTACGAATGTGATTAGAAAAAATCCGCAAACAACCGAAATCAAAAAAATAAGAATCCGATTGTTGCTTCTGTTTTTCATAATTATGATTCGCTTCTGGAAACTAAAATCTCTTTTTTAATATAACGATCTAAACCGATCATCTCTTTCAAAAGACTTTTAATCCGAGAAAGTGGATACTGAGTAGTCGCATCCGAAAGGGCGTTTTGTGGATCCGGATGTACTTCCATAAAAATACCTTCAATACCAAGAGAAACAGCAGAACGAAGAATACTTGGAATGAATTCTCTCTGTCCACCCGTACTATTTCCGGCGGCTCCGGGAAGTTGTGCGGAATGGGTCGCATCAAATACAAGAGGTATATCGAATCCGTGAATGATCGGAATTGTCCTTCCATCAAATATTAAATTTCCGTAACCAAAGGAAGTTCCTCTTTCAGTTACGAGTAACTTATCGTTTCCAGATTCGTTCATTTTAACCGCAATATGGCGAGTGTCCGCAGGTGCAAGAAATTGACCTTTTTTTACATTTACCCATTTACCTGTTTGAGCGGATTGTGAAATTAGATCCGTCTGTCTGCACAAGAACGCTGGAATCTGATATACGTCTATCACGTCTTTTAGAGGGGAAATCTGAGAGGTTTCGTGAATGTCAGTCAAAACAGGAACGTTGTACTTATTTTTAATATATTCTAAATTTTTAATACCTTCCGCAAGCCCTGGTCCACGATAGGAATTTACGAAAGAACGATTAGCCTTATCGAAACTACTTTTAAAAATATAAGGAATTTTTAATTCTCCACAAATTTCTATCATCTCGGCGCAGACCCGATCCAATAGATCCTTGTTTTCCATAACACAGGGGCCGGAAATTAGAAAAAAAGGTTCGTCTCCTCCAATTTTAGTTCCGTTTAAAAAATCTCTTTTTGTACAGGTATTGTCTTTCATGTTCATCCTTTTTTAGAGTATTTCACGGCGGCGCGGATAAATCCAGCGAATAAGGGATGAGGCAAAGTAGGTTTGGACTGAAATTCAGGATGAAACTGAACTCCTATAAACCAATTATGTTTTGGAATTTCCACGATTTCGACGAGGTTATCGTCCGGAGAAGTGCCCGCAATGATCATTCCATTTTCTTCATATTGTTTTCTATAACGATTTGTAAATTCAAATCTGTGTCTATGACGTTCGTGAATAAAAGTCGATTTATATTCAGAATAAGAGAGAGTATTTTCTTTAACCTTACAAGGATAAGAACCTAACCTCATCGTTCCGCCCATTTGTTCTATATCGTTTTGTTCTTCTAAAAGAGAAATCACCGGATGTTCTGTGTCAGGTCTGATTTCGGTGGAATTTGCGTCCTTAAGTCCCAAGACGTTTCTTCCGTATTCCACAACCGCACATTGCATCCCGAGACAAATTCCTAAAAAAGGAATTCCATTCGTCCTTGCATATTGGATCGCAAGAATTTTTCCTTCGATTCCTCTATCTCCAAAACCACCTGGAACTAAAATACCGTGTACGTTTTTTAGAATCTCTACATAAGAATCCTTGTTTAAATTCTCCGGATCCACTTTGACAAACTCTACTTTTGTATCGTGTGCAATACCTCCGTGAGAAAGACTTTCATAAATGGAACGATATGCATCTTGTAGAGAAATATATTTTCCAACAACGGCGATTTGAACGGTTTGTTTGGTGGTTAACAAACCTTTCACCATTTTATCCCATTCGGAAAAATTAGATTCTCTAAGTTCCATTCCCATGGTTTTCAGAACTACTTCGTCCAATCTTTCTTCCTTATACATTTTAGGAATTTCGTATATAGAAGTGGAAATATCACTTGCTGAGATCACATTTTCTTCTTTCACATTACAAAAAAGGGAAAGTTTGTTTTTCATCTCTTTTGTCATCGGTTGAGAAACTCTACAGACTAGAATATCCGGCTGGATTCCAAGTCCGAGTAATTCTTTGACAGAATGTTGAGTCGGTTTTGTCTTTGCTTCTCCTGCGGCGGTGATGGTTGGAACCAGTGTTAGGTGAACAAACAATACATTAGAACTTCCATGTTCATAACGCATTTGACGGATCGCCTCTAAAAACGGAATCGATTCGATGTCGCCTACGGTTCCGCCAATTTCAACGATGATAAAATCCGGATTTTCTTCTCTGGCAACGATATACATCCGATTCCGGATTTCGTTTGTGATATGAGGAACAACTTGGACTGTACGACCTAAGTAATCCCCTTTTCTTTCTCTTTGAATGACCGTATTGTAAATCTGGCCGGTGGATACTGAATTTTTTCGGGTCAATTTAGAATGAGTAAAACGTTCGTAATAACCTAAATCGAGATCGGTTTCAGCTCCGTCAGCGGTTACGTAGACTTCTCCATGTTGATAAGGGCTCATGGTTCCAGGATCTATATTGATGTAAGGATCCATTTTTAGGAGGGAAACAGTGTACCCTCTACTTTCCAACAAACCACCTAGAGCCGCGACAGTAACTCCTTTTCCAAGCGAGGAACTCACTCCTCCGGTTACAAAGATAAACTTAGTTCTCGACAACGTATATTCCACCTTCTAAGAACAGAGTTTCGAGTGTTTCTTAGAAATTCAAACCGGAATTCTGTTTCTAAAAAGTAGAATATCGATTTCTATTTGTAAACCGGGGCTCTAAGTATTTTCTTACAAAACGAGGACGTATGTAGCCCATATCAAAGCTAGATTACAAAAAAGAGGAAGTTTAGAGTTTCAAAATTTTTTCGATGATGGAAGAGGTGGACTTTCCAGGAACAAAGGGTAAAATTTGAACGTCTCCTCCTAGTTCTCTGATTACTTTCGTTTCAGGCAATTCTTCTACTTTGTAGTCTCCTCCCTTTACGTGAATCTTAGGTTTGATCAGACGAATCAAATCCAAAGGAGTATCCTGAGTAAAAATTGTAACCGCATCCACAAATCTCAGATTAGAAAGAAGAATCGCTCTGTCGTCTTCACAAATGAGAGGTCTTTGTTCCCCTTTTAGACGTTTTACAGAAGAATCCGAGTTGAGTCCTATCCAAAGAAAATCACCTAACTCTCGCGCCTGAGAAAGATACGTTATGTGACCTTTATGTACTAAATCGAAACAACCGTTCGTAAAAACGATTTTTTTATTTTTCCGAATCCGATCCGCAAAAGCCGCGACGTTTTCCCAAGAAACGACGTGATTTTTTAAGTCCATTTAATTTTCAAAACTCCCCATGGATTGTAAAGAAAATTCTAATTCCTCCGGAGTTACCGTTTCTGCACTTAACTTTCCAACTACGACTCCAGCGGCCGCATTGGAAACGATACTTGCTTCCAATTCGTTCAATCCAGCAGCGTGATAGGCGGTGTAAGTACTGATAACGGTATCACCGGCACCGGTAACATCGAATACCTCTTTTGCAACTGTTGGAATATGAAACATTTCTTTATTAGAAGAAAGATATAAACTCATCCCTTTTTCTCCTCTTGTAATCATAAGAGAAGGACAAGAAAGTTTTTCGGAAATTTCTTCCGCTGCATTTAAAATTTCAGAATCGTTCTCCAATTTTTTTCCGATGGCCTTACCAGCTTCGTGATGATTTGGAGTCAGAATACTAACTCCTTTGTATAGAAAAAAATGACTGACTTGTGGGTCCACTGTCACAATCTTTTTTTTATCCAGACAAATTTTAGAAACCTCTCTGATAACCCTAGGAGTTAAGGTTCCTTTATCGTAATCAGAAAGAATCACTGCATCCGCAGAATCGATTCTTTCTAAGAAAGCTTTAAGAAGTTCGTTTTCTTCGTTTGAATTGATCGGTTTTAATTCCTCTTTATCGATCCTACAGACTTGTTGATGTCCCGCGATCACCCTCGTTTTTACAATCGTAGGAACACCTTCGGATGCGATCAGAAAGTTACGGTCCTTATCTGTGTTTTCATGAAGTAAAAGACCAGCAAGATTTTTCGCTCTTTCATCTTTTCCGGTTCTTCCAAGAACGACTGACTTTACGCCTAAACTTGATAAATTTTTAACTACGTTTCCCGCCCCGCCTAAAGTAATCTTTTCTGTACGGACCCAGACAACTGGAACGGGAGCTTCCGGAGAAATTCGACTTACTTCTCCAATAAGATATTCATCCAAGATAAAATCTCCGATCACGATCACTTTTAAATTTTTAAGATTGGCCGTTGAAGTTTGAAAGCGATTTCTATTTAGATAATACAAATTCTACCGATCCTTGGGATTTTGATTTACGGTTTCTGTCTAAGCAGTTATAGTATGCTTCCTGTGTCAATCACTACTGTCCCAATCTTTCCGTTACCGGAAATCATTCTGTTTCCAGGGACATACTTACCTCTCCATATTTTCGAACCTAGATATAGATTGATGTTAGACTATTGTATGGAATCAAGCGAAGAACTAGCCATTGCTCCCTTACTCAGCAAATCTAAAATGTTATCTTTACATCCTGAAATTGAAACCGTATTCGGTTGGGGAAAAATCGTACGAAGAGATCCTCTACCGGATGGGAGATCCAATATTCTTTTAGAAGGAAAAGGGATCGCTAAATTGATCGATTACGAAACAATGGAACCTTTTCGAGTAGGAAAAGTCGAAAAGATTGAACCCGATTTCGAATATCTAAAACATGAAAACTTTAAAAAGGGTTTTGAAAGACTTTTGTTCCTTACCAAAAGAATACTACTTTCAGAAGGTGCCGGCGAAGATTTGATTCTTAGAATGAACGAACTAATGACGCACCCTTTTCCAATCGATTTTATCGCTTCTATTCTTAACTTTGAATTTTCTAAAAAACAGGAAATTCTAGTAGATCCAAATCCAATGGAAAAGATGAAAATTTTAATGCGAATTGCGGAGGAACTTAACTTAAGAGAATAAAAGTTATCTTAAATGATTTAGAATAACGGATGTTTGATTACTAAATAAAATACCGATCAATAACGTAAATTCGACGTAAGAAAATCCAAACAAATAAAAAACTCAGGTGCAACTACTTCCTGAACTCAACAAATCGTTTACTATGAATCAAGTTTTGGAACGTAACTGCAACTCGTATATTTCGAAGCTAAAATGACTCACGACCTAAAACGCTTTCGTAAAAAGCGTTTTGCTGAGTTTCAAACGCGACCCGTCGAACGACCCATGGAAGTGAGACGCTGAGTTACTTCGAGCGACCGTAGAAGCGAGACGCTGAGTTCAGGAGAGAGTTTTGCTTTAGTTTCAAACGCTTTCGTAAAAAACATTTCATTGAATTCTTTTTTTTATTCCAATTCCTATGGAATTTCCGAAAACGATCCCACTACACAAACAATGACAAATTAAAAATTCATTTTATACAGTTTTTCTTATAATACTTTTTTAAACAACCTTCTCGATGTCACGTAACGATCGATCCACCACTTCATAGAAATTTTATCGATCACAACACCCCTCGTAGAAGAAGCATGTGCAAATTCTTTCTCGTTGATTACAAGACCAACGTGAGTGATTTTACTTTGATTGGGAGACGCAGAGAAAAAAATCAAATCCCCCGCTCTTAAATTCTGATGAGAAATTTTACTTCCAGAACTAGCCTGTTCCCTTCCAAGACGGGGAAGTATTTTTACGGGAACTCCCACACGTTTATCCGTCAAAGAACTAAAAGTGAATCCGGAACAATCCACACCTTTTTTAGAAGTCCCTCCCCAATAATAAGGAGTTCCCAACCATTCCTTAACGACTGAAACTAAATTAGAAGAAGTTAATGTCTCCCATTCTATTTTACCGGGTTGAATTGGAGTTTCCGGTTCTACTTCCGGAACCAGAGGAGGTTCTGGAATATTTTCCTCAAATCCGAATTTCGGTCTATCTCCAATTACGATTTCAGCGGCAGAATCTAAACTTCTATCCAAGGTTCGAGCCTGAGAGATTAACTCGGTCCAAGAATCCAAAGACCTACTTTTAGTTCCTTCATGTAATGATTTAAGTTGAGATAAAAGATCCGAAGCAAACGTATAACGATCGTTTGTCGGATTAAAAAAAATCGCTTGTCTAAAAGCGGAATCAGTCTTTTCAAAAGGAACCTTTGCTCCTCTGTTTGGAAAAGAACCCAATATTCTAGACGCGAGTCTGTTTTCAGGAATCCCTACAAATTTTCCGGCGACGAGAGCTCTACCGCCCGCTAAAATCGCAAATCCGTCCCAACGAGACTTCAACGCAGTAGATAAAAAAACGTTTCTGATTTCTTCTCTAATTCCAGCCTGAGTCGTTTCTTTTACAAACAAAGAAATCAAAACGAAATCCTTTTCGGAAAGTTTTTGTTTGGAAAGAATCGGAATTGCGTCTTCTGCCTCCGTAAAACGTAAGCCGGAAAGAGACACATAGTATTGATTTACGATCAAATCCGCAATGGTGTCCGGAGCCAAACCCTCCATGATGGCCCAAGGGATCGTGTTTTTAGTGATTTCAATCACTTTCGGATCCTTAGATTTACCACCTAACTTTTGAAAGACAGAATTTCGGATTAAAAGAGTCTGCCCCGCTTCAAAATCTTCCTTAAGAAGATCTGAAAACGGGTCCGCAAAAACAGAAACGGGTATCCAAACCAAAAGAAAAAAAATTCCTATAATTCTAAACATACAAATCCTCTAATATATAAATTTTAGAATATATAAAAAATTGCACACTCTACTGATCCGCACCGTGCATCCAGGCTTGAAGTTTTTTTCTTGTAATATAAAGAATCATTCCGCCTACAAATGCAAGTATTGCAAACATCCCAAAAAAAGTAGGAAAATTATCCGTTTTCATCAGACCAGCCAATTCTCCGGCGAGAATATTACCAAAAAAACTAGAAAGAAGCCAAACCCCCATCATAAAACCACCCAGTTGTTTAGGAGACAACTTGGTAACTAAAGCCAAACCTCCAGGAGATGTAAATAACTCTCCTACTGTAATACAAAGAACCATTAACAAAAGCCAAACCGCCGAAATTTTATGACCAGGTCTAAAATCAAGAGTGACTAATGTTAAAACTGAAAAACCCAAAGCTAAAATGAAAAAACCGGTTGCAAATCTCGTAGAAGTATCTGGTTTCCAATTATTTTTTGCAAGTGTAGTCCAAAAAGAAGCGATAATAGGGGCAAAAATTAAAATCAAAAGCGGATTTAAAGATTGAAAAAAAGGCGTAGGAATATCGTATCCGAACCAATTCCGGTTCACGTGACGATCTATAAAAAGATTTATAGAAGAACCAATCTGTTCAAAGGCAGCCCAAAAAATGATCACAAATAAGGTAAAAATAAAAATCACTGCGAGTTTTTGTTTTTCCTCTTTTTTTAAAGTAGAATGTTTTTGTCCTTCGAAAATATGATTTTTTTTACCCGGTTCAAAAACTTTGTCCGGAAATTGTTTTTGGCCCAAAAGAAGAATTAAAATTCCGAATAACACTCCAAAGGCGGCCACTCCAAATCCGTATCCCCAGCCCCAGGATTTACTAAAGTAACCACAAAATAAAGGTCCTAAAAAACCTCCTAAATTAATTCCCATATAAAAAATCGTAAAACCAGAATCTTTCATTCGAGTTTTATTATCTTCATCGTAGATTCTTCCTAAAACCGTAGCGATATTTGGTTTAAAAAAACCAACTCCTAGGATGAGTAATCCTAAACCTAAAAAGAAAAATGGTTTTGTTTCAAAGGCAAGACTCAAATGCCCGAACATCATCAATGTGGCTCCTAGAAAAATACATTTTTTAAAACCTAAATAACGATCTGCAAGATAACCTCCTAGAAGAGGAGTCAAATAAACGAGACCTGTATAAATTCCATAGATTCGATTTGCTTCCACATCGGAAAAATGAAAAACCTTAGTAAGAAATAACACGAGTAAGGCGCGCATTCCATAAAAGCTGAACCTTTCCCAAGTCTCTGTAAAAAATAAAATCGTAAGACCTTTGGGATGAGAATTCACGTCTTTGTTCTGGACGTCCATAATGGTTCCTGAATATTCTCTTCCAAATTTGCAAAACGAGCGGCCACAAAAAAATAATCCGAAAGACGATTCATAAAAATCATAGGAGAAGAAAGAATTTCAAGACCCTCTTCCTTAAACTTCACCATTTCTCTTTCTAATCTTCTGGAAACGGTTCTAGAAATATGTAAAAATGCAGCCGCCTTAGTTCCGCCGGGAAGAATAAATTTTTTCAACGGTTCTAATTTTTCCTGCATTTGATCAATTTGATTTTCTAAAAACGTAATGTCTTCTTCCAAGATACAGGATTCTTGTTTAGACCGAAAACCAGCCAATTCCGCGCCTAATTCAAAAAGAAGATTTTGGATTGTTTCCAAAGAAGAATGAAGTATGGATTCCTTCTGTAAAAACGATTTCACAACTCCAACAGTAGAATTGAGTTCGTCAGCAGTTCCATATAACTCTACTCTACGATCCGACTTAGAAACCTTTACACCAGTCGCTAAAGAAGTCTGTCCAAAATCGCCTTTTTTGGTATAGATTTTCATAATTTACTAACTCACAATCCGTCTACTTTTTCACTTTTTGAAAAAAAGAGACAAAATAAGATCAAAACAATGAGAATGAAGTATGGAAAGAAAAGGACTTTTTTTATAAACTGAAGGAAAAGAGTTGCTTTCAAAAACGTTTTTAGTTAATATTTTGACAAAAGTTTCCTAAACTAAGTGTCGGCTCCCTCCGCATTATACTTTAGGAAAAAAAATATAAAACTTTCACCTTCGTCCTAAAAACAGAGTGAAAGTTCGCAGTGGAAAAACAAAGGCAGTTTACTGCCCCAAAAAACTTCGACCCGGACGGATCCGGGTAACATAAACAGGGAGGTTGTGACAATGATCATCAATCACAACATTAGCGCTCTCAGAACGAATAACGTACTGAAAAGTGTAAATAAAGAATTAGATAAAACCATGGAGAAACTTTCCACCGGCCTGCGGATCAATCGCGCCGGGGACGACGCTCTAGGTTTTGCAATGTCGGAAAAAATGCGAACTCAAATCCGGGGACTTGCTCAAGCAGAGCGAAATGTAATGGATGGGGTTTCTTTTATTCAAGTCACGGAAGGTACTCTTGAACAGGTAAACAACATACTTCAAAGATTGAGAGAACTTTCCATCCAGACTTCCAACGGAATCTATTCCAACGAAGATCGCAAACTGGTTCAGTTGGAAGTGGATCAATTGATAGAGGAAGTGGACCGAATCGGAAAATCTGCAGAGTTCAATCATATTAAGCCTCTTTCGGGAGATCACTCTAAACAATCGAACAAACCAATCCAACTTCAAGTAGGACCCAACCAAAACGAGAAGTTAGATATTTTTATAGATTCTATGAACGCTACTGGTTTACAACTAGTTGCCAATGGAAAAAAACAAGCCCTCTCTTCTCCCGCAAGCGCCAATGCAATGATTGGGATTTTAGATACGGCCATTTCCAAAGTGAATCAACAAAGAGCCGATCTAGGAGCGTATTACAATCGTTTAGAAATCACTTCTCAAGGATTGCAGTCTAGCTACGTAAACATGGTCGCCGCAGAAAGCCGTGTAAGGGACGCGGATATGGCGGAACAGATTGTGGATTATACTAGGAATCAAATTCTCACCAAAAGCGGATCGGCGATGCTTGCTCAAGCGAACATGAGACCTGATCAAGTGGTGAAATTGTTAAGCGACAGATTCGGTTAAATTTTTTAATCTAAGATTCAAATTTTTACGAAGCCGTTTTCGAAAATTTCGAGGCGGCTTGTTTTTGTTTCTACTACTCTAAAAAACCTCACGTGAACACGACGGCTGGGCTTGCTTGCTCTATGATTCTTTTTGATCAACTTGAAGATAAAAACGGAGAAGATTAGAATTTATAAAAGGCAAAAAGTAAATTTTGAATTTCGCCTTCGCATTTTAAAAACAAAAACTCTAACTGTAAAAAATAAGCCCGAAGATTCTTCTTAAGAATACTCGGGCTTCAGAGTCGTACGGCGATTTATAACGGGAATTATAAATCCATTTTAGGTATCGTCGTTTCCGGCATTTGCTTTAACTCTTCTGACTGAAATTAAATCCTTTCAGCCAGTAGAAACGGTTACTTCAACAGCTGTAGAACCGTTTGTGGTTTCATATTGGCCTGAGCTAACATTGCGGTCGCAGCCTGAGTTAGGATTTGATAACGCGTAAAGCTAGTCATTTGTTCTGCCATATCGGTATCGCGAATTCTAGATTCAGCCGCTTGGATGTTCTCATATGCGTTCATGAGACCTTTTGCTGCGTGTTCCAGACGATTATAATACGCTCCTAAATCAGCTCTCTGTTTAGAGATACTACGAAGCGCATCATCTGCCAATCCGATCACAGAGTTTGCCTTGCCGGCTGTAGAAAGAGAGATAAACGTCAAAACAGTCGGGTTTCTTAGTCCCAATGCCGCAGTGTTCATCGTTTCAATATAAACTCTTTCTCTTTGGTGCATATTTGCACCCATGTGAAACCACATACTCGCAGTCGGATTCAATCTTGCGAAAGCTCCGGTAAGGAGTTTCATTTTGTTGAATTCGGCTTGAGAAGCGATCCGGTCGATCTCGTCAACTAACTGAGAAACTTCTACTTGGATCTGTTGTCTATCTTCTTCGGTATAAATACCGTTGGCAGCTTGGACAGCCAGAACCCGGATTCTCTGAACGATCTCATGAGTTTCCTGGAGATATCCTTCAGTAGTCTGGATTAGAGACATACCATCTTCAGTGTTCATTTCCGCTCTTCTGAGACCCAGAATCTGAGTTCTCATCTTTTCGGACACTGCAAGACCGGAAGCATCATCGCCTGCGCGGTTGATTCTCATTCCGGAGGACAATTTCTCAATGTCCTTACCCATGTTTTCGCTGTTGAACTTCAACGTTCTGTGCGCGAAAATGGCACTGATATTATGGTTGATAATCATTCGGTTCCTCCTTGAATCCGATTCCCTGAAATTAGGGGATTATGATTTTTCAAAGGTCTTCCTTGACCTTTTCAGAGAATGCATCGACGATTGCATACATTCCGATAATGAACTTTTTTAGAAATTCAGAGATAAAAATCGTCTTCCTAAACTAGAATATCTATGTCCCTTCTTAGATATTTCTTTTTTATCATAGGTTCGACTTAAGGACCCAGGATCCATTTTTCTGTAAAAAGTTGGAATCTGAGCTTTACAGTTCGATTCCTTAAACGTAGGAATTCATACTTTTAGAAAATTCTTTCTTACATCGAAACTCATGTTTTTTAAAAAGTTAGAATGTTTGTCTGACTGCTCTAATTGAGTTCTTGAATTTTTATCTTCAAACACTGTTTCTACGTGAAATAGCACAGTATTTCTGTTCTATAATTGTTAGGATTTTATAACGTTTTCCTTTAAAAATTTTTTTCTATAAATCGTTCCGGTTGGAAAGTTCGAAGAACCGTTTTCTAGTATGGATATTCTTTTGTTGGATGACGGTCAAAAAATTGAATCTGCTTTGGTAGAAGATTCGTTTGGAACGGATTCTCTTTTGGTTCCAGATGTTTATTGGAATCGTTTGAATTTTCAAGAAAGAAAAACTCTTCGGGGTAAACTTCCTTTTTTATTGAGGAAATATTCGAAGCAGATCGCATCTATGAAACGCTTCATGATCGGGCGGGTAAAATCAAATACAATCGGTGCGTTGGTAAAATGAAAAAGTTTAGTATTCGGGTTCATACTGGTGTTTGGGCGACTTTAGGTGTTTTAGCGGCGGCTCATGGTGTTTCGAGATGTTATCTTTTTAATTATATGCTTTGGCTGGAGGACCTGGGTGGAAAGGAGGATTTCTTTGTGAAAAGTTTAAACCCAGGAGTTCCTAGCTTTCACTGGACTTACAAAATGATCTGGAAAATTGACAGGAGACAAAATCTCATTTCGAGAGAATTACAATTTGAACCAAACCCAA